>PMCN01000059.1 GCA_003154135.1 Acidimicrobiaceae bacterium | reverse complement strand
ATCGACACGTTGCCGAGCAGCTCGCGGTTGAGGCGGTCGACCAGGTGACGGCTGGTGAGGAACTTGCCGTCCTTGCCGGCGAGCGGCGAGGTGTTGACACCGAAGGTCATGCGCAGCACCGGCTCGTCGACGACCAGGCGAGGCAGGGCGATGGGGGTCTCGACGGAGCCGATCGTGTCGCCGATCTCGACCTCGGGGAAACCGGCCACGATGAACAGGTCGCCGGCGGACAGCTCGTCGACCTCGTTGCGGCTCACGCCCTCGAACGCCATCAGCTGGCTGAGGCGGCGCTTGAGCGGCGGCTGACCCTCGGCAAACTCGGTCTCGAGGAGCGCCACGGTCTCGCCCCGGCGCATGACGCCGTTGACGACGCGTCCGATGGCCAGGCGGCCGAGGTACTCGCTGGCGTCGAGCTGGGTGACCATCGCCTGCAGCGGTGCTGCCGGGTCGCCGGTGGGTGCCGGGATGGCCTCGATGATCGTGTCGAGCAGCGGCGACAGGTCGTGGTCGTCGGGCGGCATGCCGATGCCGCGCATCGCGCGACCCTCGCGGGCCACGGCGCTGATGATCTCGAAGTCGATGTGCTCGTCACCGGCATCGAGGTCGATGAACAGCTGNNTCGTCGAGCACCTCGTCGGCGCGGGCATCGTGGCGGTCGACCTTGTTGATGACGACGATGGCCGGCAGGTCGCGGGCGAGCGCCTTCTGCAGCACGTAGCGGGTCTGGGGCAGCGGACCTTCGGCCGCGTCGACGAGCAGCAGCACNNAAGTCGGCGTGGCCGGGGGTGTCGACCAGGTTGATCTTGACGCCCTTCCACGTGATCGACGCGGCCTTGGCGAGGATGGTGATGCCGCGCTCGCGCTCTTGGTCGTTGGAGTCCATCACACGGTCGACGACCGCCTGGTGGGCGGCGAAGGTGCCGGTGGCACGGAGCAAGGCATCGACCAGAGTGGTCTTGCCGTGATCGACGTGTGCGACGAGAGCAACGTTGCGGATGGGTGTGGACGAGGTGTGCGAGGTCATGGCTGCCGAAGGGGGTTGGGACTGGGTACGGCAGCACCCGCGGTGAGATCAGTCGTCGGACTCGTCGTCGTCGTCATCGTCGAAGGTGACGCCGTACTTCTCCGCCAAGGCGGCGTACTCGTCCTCTTCGGTGTGCGGATGATGATCGTTCCCACCGAACCCCAGATCAAACGCGCTGGGACCGGCCTGCTTGAGTTTCCGTGCCTCTTCGAAGCGACGGTGACGACCCTTCTTCACGGTAGGGCTCCCGAACCTAGAGAGTTGACATTGGCTGCCACTCTATCCCCTCGTCTCGGGAATGGGCGGGATCTCACCCTGCCTGATCTGGACTCGGGCCGCGTACAGCCCACGGGTCGCCACATCAGATCTAGCCCGAATCGGACCCCGACGCAAGCGATTCCGCGCCCACGGGGACGATCTGTCCCACTTCCGGCACGTTTCCCACCCGTGGGCGGGAGATGTCTCACGGAGGAGTGGTTTCGCGCCCAACTTGAAGGGGGGCGGTGCGCGGGATGGGTCGCCGCCCGGAGCTGTACCCCCTTCGCAGGTCGCCGCGTGCCAACATGACCAGATGGGTCGTGTCGTCGCCGTGTTGAACCAGAAGGGTGGCGTGGGCAAGACCACGGTCACGCTCGGCCTCGCCTCCGCGGCCGCCGAGGCGGGTCATCGGGTGCTCGTCGTCGACATCGACCCACAGGGTTCGAGCACCTGGGTGCTGGGCCACGACCCCGCGCTCGTGGAGGTGTCGACCGCAGAGGTGATGGGTCGTGTGCCGGCCGCTCGGGCCATGGTGCCATCGGCCTGGGGTGGCGAGGTGTGGGTGATCCCTGCATCGCACCGGCTGCTGAGCCGCGACCACCAGGGTTCTCCCACGCGCCTTCGCGACGCGCTCGCCGAGGTGAGCGGACAGTTCCACGCCGTGCTCATCGACTGCCCGCCATCGCTGGGTGGCCTGTCGACCAGTGCCCTCACCGCTGCCGACCACGCGGTCATCGTGGTCGAGCCGTCGGCACTCGGACTGCGTGGCATCGGGGCCGTCGCCGACCTGGTCGACGACGTGTGGGACGCCCACAACCCCGGACTCGAGCTCACCGGTGTCATCGTCAACAAGGTGCCCACGATCAGCGGCGAAGCCGACCGTCGCTACGACGAGCTGGTGCGCATCGTCGGCAAGCGGGCCATCTGGCAGCCCGTGATACCACAGCGCGTCATCGTCAACCAGGCCATCGGCGAGCGCCGACCGTTGCACGCCTACGGGGCGCGCAGCCGCGACGTCAGCGAGGTGTTCGACCGGCTGTGGGCCAAGCTGCGCCGTGTGACGCGAGAGAACCCAGGGCCGTGAGGATCAGCCCGGCACGTCGATGAGGTTCAGTCCGCCCGTGCCGTCGAAGGTGAGCGCGGCTTCACCGGCCACCAGGCGGCGGATGCCCTCGCCGAGCAGGTCGTGACGCCAGCCCACGGCCAGGCGCGCATCAGCGTCGCCACGCAGGAAGGCGACCAGGTCGTGGCGGGTGGCCAGCAGCGACGCGTCGATGCGCTCGCGGCGCCCCACCTCGCTCACCCAGGCCGACACGAGCGTGACCGCGGGACGTAGGGCGCGGTCGAGGTCGTCGCCGTCGGGCGCGGGAAGGCCGGCCTCGCTGGCCGCGCCCTCGAGGACCGCTTCCAGCAGTTCCTTGCCGATGGTGCCCCGCGTGTGGCGCTCGTCGACGCCGCGTGCGTGGGAGAGCTCTTGCAGGGTGCGCGGCTGCTTCTGGGCGATGCCCAGGATGGCCAGATCGGGCAGCACCTGGCGCACGGGCGAATCGAGCGACATCGCGCGGCGTTCGCGCCACGCCGCCACCGAGCGGGCCACGCTGCGCGCCCGCGGCTTCAGCACGCGCACGTCCTTGAGGCGGGTCCAGGCCATGTCGGGGTCGGTGCCGCTGACCGGCTTGCGCAGCAGCTCCTCGCACGCGTCGAGCACCCACTGCGTGCGGCCGTCGGCGACGAGCTGCGCGTCGAGCGCGTCGTGCAGGTCGAACAGGTGAGCGACGTCGCTCGCCGCGTAGTCGCACTGGTCGTCGGTGAGCGGCCGCCGCAGCCAGTCGGTGAGCCGGTCGCCCTTGGCGGCAGTGACCTTCAGCTCGCTCTGCAGCAGCGACACCAGCGACGGAGTGCTGTAGCCGCAGAAGCCGGCGGCCAGCTGCGTGTCGTACATGCGCACGGGCACCGCGCCCACTGCGTGAGTGAGCACGTCGAGGTCTTGCTGCGCGGCGTGCAGCACCGCCAGTGACTGCGATGCGAACAGCGTGCGCAGGGGCGTGAGGTCGCATGCCAGCGGGTCGATGAGCACGATCTCGCCGGCACCCAGGATCTGCACGAGCGCCAACTTCGGGAAGTAGGTGCGTTCGCGGTGGAACTCGGTGTCCATGGCGTAGCGAGGTTCGCCCGCGAGCCGTGCGACGTACTCGGCCAGCTCGGCGGTGGAGGCGATCCAGCGATAGGTCACAAAGGCGTGCTTCCGGTGACGACTTCCCGGCGTTCGTTGATCCATGCCAGCGTGCCGCCGGCGACGTTGACGGCATCGATGCCCTGCTGCTCGAGGAACTCGCACGCTCGCATGCTGCGGGCGCCGGAGCGGCAGATGACGTACGCCGGGCCGTCGCCCCGGAACGCTGCCACCTGCTCGGGCACGGTGCCGAGCGCGACGTGCACCGCACCGGGCACGTGACCTGCCGCGTACTCGTCGGTCTCCCGGACGTCGATGAGGCGGGCACCCGCCTCGAGCAGCGGCGCCAGGTCTGCGACGCCGATCTCGTTGATGGACATGGCGTGGAACGCTACTGCCGCAGGTCACCGACCGCGTTCACGTTCTGCACATCTTGAGCATCGACGGACACTTGCACCGAGGGCAACCGGTCGAGCACGGCCAGCATGCGTCGCTCACCTGCTTCGAACGCGGCCAGCAACGCAGGCCCAGCCGCAGGCCGCCACGCTGCGCAGAGTGGTTGCACCCTGCCGGCCACGGCCACGGCGACGAACGCATCGGGTGCCGCCACCAAGGCCCGCAGCACGGCTCGTACGGTCGCGGCAGTGAGCAGCGGCACGTCGCACGACACCACCATCACGACCTGTGCGTCGGGCCACTCGGCCAGCGCGGTGAGCACACCGCCTACCGGCCCCTGGCCGGGCCAGCAGTCGGGCACGACGGCGAGCCCGACGGCAGGCAGACCCGCCGCGTCGCCGCCGATGGCCACCACCGGAGCACAGCCTCCCTCGCGCAGCGCCGCCGCCACGCGGGCGGCCATGGGCACACCCTGGTACGGCACCAGCGCCTTGTCGCGCCCCATGCGCGCACTGGCGCCACCGCACAGCACCGCACCCGGCCACGACGAGCCGACCATCGTGCTCAGGCCGGCCCGCCCGAGGGGTCGAGCTGCTGCAGGAACAGCGCCACGCGCTGGGCTTCGTCGGTCTCGCCGATGAGCGCGGCCATCTCGCCGAGCCCGCGCAGGCAGCCGAGGAACCCACGATTGGTCTCGTCGGCCCAGCGCACGTAGCCCGAGCCGCGCCATCCGTTGGCGCGCAATGCGTCGAGTCCGCGGTGGTAGCCCACCCGATAGGCGGTGTAGCGCTCGATGGGGTCGCGGCCTGCATCGCCCAACGCCTGCCAGGCGAGCAGCGAGCGCGGGTGCGCGGCGGCCACCGCGGCAGCGAGATCGCGTTGCTCGGCGGCGGGCGCGGCGTGCGCGTGGGCCAGGGAGTGGCGCACCGCGGCGTCCTCCTGCGGCAGCACCGTGCGCGGCGGGCCCTGAGGGGTGAGAAGGATGGGTTGGTCGCTCACCGCGCCACCCTACGGCGTAGGGTTCGACTCATGGTCGCCCTGTCGCTCGATTCCGCCAAGAACATCGCCGTGGTCGTCGTGCTCGCGTTCCTCGTGTTCGCGGTGCTATCGGCCTGGCTCGTGAAGAGCATCGTCACCAAGCTCGTCATGGTGGTGCTGATGGGCGGCCTCGCCCTCGGAGCGTGGACCCAGCGCTCGAGCCTCGTCGATTGTGCCGACAAGGCGAAGGCCAACGTGACGGCCGGTTCCACCGCTGCGGTGACCTGCCGGTTCTTCGGCACCGACGTCAAGCTGCCCTGACCAATCCACGGCGGCGAGCAACGGCTCGACCAGCTGGTGACAGAACTCGGCGGGATGACTCGTGGGCGCGTCGTGACGGCAGCCTTCGAGCACCACGAGCCGGGCGCCGGGAATGGCCGCGGCCATGCGTGCCATGCCGTCCTGGTGGTGTGCCGCGCCGAGGCTGCCGTTGCCCACCATCACCGGCACGTGCACACCGGCGGCATGCCATGGTGCGCGCTCGCGCAGGTCGGCCAGCTCGCCCACCAGCGCGGCGCCCTCGGCGCGCCGGATGGCACGGGTGCGTTCGGGCAGCGCCTCCCATCGGGCGTCACCGACGAGACGGCGCATGAACCGCTCGGCGGCCATCTCGGTGCCGCCTTCCTGCGCGGCGATGGCCGTGGCGCCGGCGGTGGTTCCCGGCCACCACGGCTCCCACGACATCGGTGTCTCGTACACGGCGACGCCCGCGACGAGCTCGGGATGGCGGCACGCCGTGGCGAGTGCCACGTTGCCGCCGTAGCTGTGCCCGACGACGACGGCGCGCCGTCCGGCGAGCAGGTCGACGAGATCGGCCACCTGCGCATCGATGCCGAACGGCCCGGGATGGGGGTTGGACCGGCCATAGCCGCGTCGGTCGTAGCGCAGCACCCGGTAGCGCTCGTCGAGGCGGCGACTGAGCTTCAGCATGCCGGCGGACCGATCCATCGCACCGTGCACGATGGCGATGAGCGGATGCGACGCGTCGCCGGCTTCCTCGCTCCAGATGCCCGTCATGCGATGCGGACGATGCGCAGCACGTCGGTGCTCGCACCACTCGGGCGATCGGGTGCACCTGCCAGCACGAGCACCGTCTCGCCGGTGTGCACCAGGCCACTGGTGACGGCGCGCTCGGTGGCGAACCAGACCAGGTCGTCGGTGGTCTGGTAGGTGTCGATGCTGAGCGGGTGGACGCCCCACGACAGGGCCATCGCCCGCACGGTGGCCGGATCGGGCGACAGGCCGATGAGGCGGGCCAGCGGGCGGAACCGGGCCATCGCACGCGCAGTGCGGCCGCTGCGGGTGCAGCACAGGATGGCCTGCGCGTCGACGTCGTCGGCCGCCATGCCGGCAGCATGGGTGATGGCCATCGTGATGCGGTCGGGCCCTTCCGGCCACTGCGTGCGCTGCACACGACCCAGCCGCGCTGCCCACTGCCGGTAGCTGGCTTCGGCCTCGGCGCGCCCTGCGATCTTGTTCATCATCCGCACCACTGCCGGCGGGTCGGCTCCCACGGCGGTCTCGGCCGACAGCATGAGTGCGTCGGTGCCGTCGAACACCGCGTTCGCGATGTCGCTGACCTCGGCCCGCGTGGGCGACGGGGAGGTGATCATGCTCTCCATCATCTGGGTCGCGGTGATGACCGGCACACCCGCCTCGACGCATTGGCGCACGATGCGCTTCTGGAGGTGCGGTACGTCCTCAAGGGGGCACTCGATGC
Source organism: Acidimicrobiaceae bacterium (assembly GCA_003154135.1). Lineage (GTDB taxonomy): Bacteria > Actinomycetota > Acidimicrobiia > Acidimicrobiales > Ilumatobacteraceae > UBA668. Next base: position 28,847 of record PMCN01000059.1, on the reverse strand, counting down.
CGAGATCGCCGCGGGCCACCATCACGCCATCGGCCTCGGCAACGATCTCGTCGAGCGCGGTGATGGCAGCCATCGTCTCGATCTTGGCGATCAACATCGTGCGGTGAGGGGCGATGGCGGCGCGCACCACGCGCAGGTCGTGCGCCGCACGCACGAACGAGACCGCGAGGAAGTCGACGCCTTCGTCGGCCATCGCCTTGGCGAGCACGAGGTCGTCGTCGGTGGGCGTGGTGAGACGCAGCCGCTCCGACGGCAGGTGCACACCGGGCCGGCCCTGCACGTGACCACCGGTCAGCACCATGCAGTGGACGACGTTGTGGGTGACGTGCGTGACCTGCAGCGAGATGGCTCCGTCGCCCAGCACCACCTTGTCGCCGCCCTGCAGATCGGCGAGCAGCGTGGGGTAGTCGACCGTGATGTGCGAGTCGTCGCTCGCGCCCTCGCCCGGGGCGAGCACCAGCAACGAACCCGGCACCAGCTCGCAGCCGCCTTCGGCGAACTGGCCGGACCGCACCTTCGGGCCGGGCAGGTCGGCGAGCACGGCGACCACCTGGTCGACCCTGTCGGCAGCTTCACGCACCGCGTGCAACCTCGCGATGTGCGAGGCGAGCGTGCCGTGACTGAGGTTGAGGCGCACGACATCGACCCCTGCGCGCAGCAGTTCGTCGAGCACGGCGGGCGCCTCGCTGGCCGGCCCGAGGGTGGCCACGATCTTCGTTCGTGTGTCCATAGCTGCTTATCTAGTCGGGATGGAGTTGTTGCTGATACGTCATGGTCTACCAGTCCGGCGCGAGCTCACCGAGGGCATCGCCGACCCCGAGCTCTCGTCGGCCGGTCTCGCGCAGGCCGAGCACCTGGCCGACTACCTCGCCAGCGAGACCATCGACGCCGTGTACACCAGCCCGCTGCGACGTGCCTTCCAGACGGCCGAACCCATCGCCTCGCGCCGTGGACTGGACATCACCCTCGTCGACGGCGTGGCCGAATGGGACCGCAACTCCAGCGAGTACATCCCCATCGAGGAGCTCAAGCAGGCCAACGACCCGCGCTACCTCGAGCTCATGCGCGGCGACTGGACCACCCAGGAGGAGACGCCCGACGAGTTCTCCGCACGGGTCGTCGGCAGCCTCGACGCGATCATCGAGGCCCACGCGGGCCAACGCATCGCCGTGTCGTGCCATGGTGGAGTCATCAACGCCTACCTCACGCACGTGCTCGGCCTGCCCGTCGGCCCCGGGTTCTTCTACCCCAACTACACGAGCATCCATCGCGTCGCCGCGTCGCGTGGTGGGCATCGCAGCATCGTCACGGTCAACGAGACGGCCCACCTGCGCGGCACGGGCTTGCCGATGGGCGTGGTGCAGCAGTCATGACCGCGCAGCTCACCGACCTCGTCGCCTACCTCGATGGGTCACCCTCGCCCTGGCACGCGGCAGGCTCGTCGATCGCCTTGCTGGGCGCTGCCGGCTTCACCGAGGTGGCCGCGACCGACGTGTGGCGCGAGGTGCCCAACCGTGGGTACGTGCAGCGCGGGGCCGCCACGGTGGCGTGGCATCGCGGCAGCACCGCAGGACCCACTGCTCCCCTGCGGATCGTGGGCGCACACACCGACTCGCCCTGCCTGCGGGTGAAGCCGCGCCCCGACACGGGTGCCGCCGGATGGAAGCAGTTGGCAGTCGAGGTGTACGGCGGAGCGCTGCTCAACTCGTGGCTCGACCGCGACCTCGGCATCGCCGGCACGGTGGCCACCCGCGACGGCAGCACGCTCGTGGCCGTGCACGAGCCGGTCGCCCGTGTTCCGCAACTGGCCATCCACCTCGATCGGGAGGTCAACGAGAAGGGCCTCGTGCTCGACAGGCAGCAGCACCTCACCCCGGTGTGGGGCGTGGGCTCGCCCGCCGACGGCGAGTTCCGCGCATGGCTCGCCGGCAGGGCGGGTGTCTCGGCGTCCGACATCGTGGCGTGGGACCTGTGCCTGTTCGACATCACCGCCGCAGCGGTGCTCCGCCCGAGCGGCGACCTCCTCGCCTCGGGTCGCCTCGACAACCAGGTGTCGTGCTGGGCGGCCACCGATGCGTTGTGCACCGCACCAGACCCGGGCGACAGTGTCGCGGTCATCGCGCTGTTCGACCACGAGGAGGTCGGCTCCGGGAGCACTGCCGGTGCCGCCGGGCCGTTGCTCGAGCACGTGCTCGAACGCCTCGCACTCGCTGCCGGGGCCGACCGCGCCGCGTACCTCGCACAGCTGGCCGCCAGTTCGTGCGTGTCGGCCGACAACGCGCACAGCGTGCACCCGAACTACCCCGAGCGCCACGAGCCCGGGCATCGCCCCGTGGTGAACGAGGGGCCGGCCATCAAGCTCAACCACAACCAGCGCTACGCCACCTCCGCCGCCACGTCGGCGATGTTGCAGCGCGTGTTCGCCGCCGCTGCGGTGCCGTGGCAGACGTTCGTGAGCCGGAACAACATGCCGTGCGGCAGCACCATCGGCCCCATCACCGCCACCCGCCTGGGCATCGAGACGGTCGACGTCGGCGTGCCGCAACTCAGCATGCACAGCGCCCGCGAGCTGTGCGGCACGGCCGATCCGCTCTGGCTCGCCGAAGGGTTGCGCACCTACCTGGCCGGCACGTTCTAGAACCGGCGGGCGAATCGTCTATCGACGCGCTGGCGCCGAGCGCGAGGCGATGGTCGCGAGACCACCGATCATCACCGCGATCGACGCCAGCACGATGGGTGCCCGAACACCTGACAGGTCGACGCGCTCGCCGAACAGCACCGCCCCCAGTGCGATCGCGACGATCGGTTCCGTCACCGTGAGCACCGGCAGCGTGGCCGTTGCCTCACCCACCTGGTACGCACTCTGCACCAGCACGAGGGTGAGCACGCCGCACGCGGCAACCGCGTATGGCTGCCAGCCGGCGAACGTGCTCCACACGCCACGACCCAACCGGTCACCGAACGACTTGGCCAGCACCGCCATCACGGCCTCGGCGCAGGCCGCCGCGATGGCGAAGCACATGCCGCGGCGAGCGCCCGTCGTGGTGCGACCGACGGCCAGCGCACCCATCGCCACAACGGCGACGACGCCGAGCGTCGACAGCAAGTGCCTCGTGGTCGCGATTGCATCGCTGTGGGTGGTCGGCCTGGCCACCACCAGGAACACCGCCAACCCCGCCAGCGTGCCTGCCACAGCGCCCCACTCCCATCGTCGCAACACGCGTCCGTCGAGCTGCGCGCCCAGCAGCAACGACACCACCAGGCTGAGCGTGAGGATCGGTTGCACCACCACGAGCGAACCCACGGTGAGCGCCGCGGTCTGCAGCGCGAAGCCGCCGATGTCGCCGACGAGGCCGAGCAGCCACAACGGGCGCACCATCAGCCCGAACAGCAAGCTCGGCCGCAGCGAGCGCAACGGATCGATCGCCGCGGCCTCGCGATGTTGCACAGCGACCGCCATCCCGTAGACCACTGCCGCCAGCGCGGCCAGCAGGACGGTCATGGTGAGGGTCCGGCGTTACTTGCCGACGCGCGCCTGCGCGACGTCGAAGAGCCGTTGCAACTCGTCGTGGAGCTGCACGGTGACCTGCCGTGTGGCGTCGCGCTGGAGCTTCGGGGTCTCGGCCACGGGCACGCGGATGGGCGCGCCGACCACGACGTGCAGCTTGCGCGGGTAGATGAACTTGGCACCCTTGGGCATCACGCGCTCGCTGCCGCCGATGCCGACCGGCACGATGGGGGCGCCGGTCTTCATCGCGATGTACGCCGCGCCCTCGAACAGCGGCTGCACGATGGGACCGCTCTTGCGCTCACCTTCGGGGAACAGCACCAGTGGCTCGCCTCCTTCGAGCAGCGAGATGCACCGCTTCAGCGCCTCGCGGTCGGCGCTGCCGCGCGTGACCGGGAAGCCACCCAGCAACGACAGCAGCCTGCCGAACCACTTGTTGCTCCACCACTTGTCGGCACCCATGAACCGCATGCGCCGGCGGGTGACACCCGAGGCGATGGGCGTGTCGATGATGCTGCGGTGGGTGGGCGCCAGGATGAAGATGCCGTCGGCCGGCACGTTCTCACGCCCGTCGACCTTCATGCGGCACCACAGGAGACAGAACCCCGTCACCAGGTTGCGCACGGTGAAGTAGCCGATGCGGTGCGAGATCGTGTCCTGCTCGGCGAGCTTGGTGGCAACCTTGGTCATGCGTGCTCCAACAGTCGAAGGATCTGGTCGAGGACCTCGCCGACGGTGAGGCCCGTCGTGTCGACCACGGTGGAGCCTGCTGCCTCGGTGAGCGGGCTGTCGACCCGTGTGCTGTCGTGGTGGTCGCGGGCGGCGATGGCGCGCTCGATCTCGTCGACATCGCCACTGCCCATCTCCGACACGCGCCGCTCGGCGCGCACGCGTGGCGAGGCGGTGAGGTACAGCTTCAACTCGGCCTCCGGGAACACCACGGAGCCGATGTCGCGGCCCTCGATGACGCCACCGCCACGAAGCTCGGCCCACGCGCGCTGGCGGGCACGCATCTCGGCCCGCACACCGCTGTTGGCGGCCACGCGGCTCACGGCCCCGGTGACCTCCGGCGTGCGGATGGCGGTGGTGGCATCGACCCCGTCGACGAACACGCCGCGCTCGCCCACCTCGAGCGACAGGCCTCGCGACAGCGCCGCCACCTCGTCGGCGTCGTCGACCTGCCCCTGCATGGCCGCGAGCGTGACCGCTCGGTACATGGCGCCGGTGTCGAGGTACTCGAGTCCGAGACGCGCGGCGAGGGCACGCGCGATGGTGCTCTTGCCGGCCCCCGCCGGCCCGTCGATGGCGATGACGCGCACTACCAGCTCGTTCCGACCGGCATGCCTTCGCTGTAGCCCGCCGCGCTCTGCACGCCGACCACTGCCCGTTCATGGAACTGCGGGATGCTCGCGGCACCCGCATAGGTGCAGGCCGAGCGCACGCCCGCGACGATGTCGTCGATGATGTCCTCGACGCCCGGCCGATCGGGGTCGAGGTACATGCGGGAGGTGCTGATGCCCTCCTCGAACAGCTCCTTGCGTGCTCGCTCGAACGCGGTCTCGCTGCGATTGCGGCTCTTCACCGCCCGGTTGCTCGCCATGCCGAAGCTCTCCTTGTAGAGCCGGCCGTCGGGCCCGCGCAGCGTGTCGGCCGCCGACTCGTAGGTGCCGGCGAGCCAGCTCCCGAACATGACGTTGGCGGCACCGGCAGCGAGCGCCAGCGCCACGTCGCGCGGATGACGCACGCCACCGTCGGCCCAGATGACCTTGCCGTGCTGCGCCGCTTCCGCTGCGCACTCGTACACCGCACTGAACTGGGGCCGACCGACGCCGGTCATCATGCGCGTGGTGCACATCGCGCCCGGACCGACGCCCACCTTCACGACGTCGGCACCGGCGGCGATGAGATCGCGTGTGCCCTCGACGGTGACCACGTTGCCGGCCACGATGGGCACGTCGGCCGCCACCGCACGCACCTCCTCGATCGCCTGCAAGGTGCGCTTCTGGTGACCGTGAGCCGTGTCGATGACCAGCACGTCGGCGCCGAACGACAGCAGCGCCTTGGCCTTGCTGCCGGGGTCGCCGTTGATGCCCACTGCGGCGGCGACCATCAGCCTGCCGTCGCGGTCGACCGCGGGCTGGTAGATGGTGCTGCGCAGCGCGCCCTTGCGGGTGGCGCAGCCGATGAGCCGACCGTCGGGGTCGACCACCGGCGCCACCGACAGGCGGTTGTCGCTGAGCCGTTCGTAGATGTCGGTGGGCGCCGCGCCGTCCTCGATGACGACGAGCTCGCGGCTCATCACGTTCTTGAGCTGGGCGAAGCGGTCGAAACCGGCGGCGTCGTGCTCGGTGAAGATGCCCTCCGGGCGGCCGTCGTCGTCGACGATGACGACTGCGCCGTGCGACCGCTTGTGGATGAGGCCCAGGGCGTCGCCCACGGTGTGGTGGGCGCTCAGCGTGATGGGCGTGTCGTACACGAGGTGACGGGTCTTCACGTACTGGATGACCGTCTCGGTGATGTCGAGCGGGATGTCCTGGGGGAGCACCGTGAGGCCGCCGCGGCGAGCCACCGTCTCGGCCATGCGCCGACCTGCCACTGCGGTCATGTTGGCCACGACCACCGGGATGGTGGTGCCGAGGCGGTCGGGCGTCGACAGGTCGACCGTGAGGCGCGACGGCACGTCGGACAGGCTGGGCACCATGAAGACGTCGCTGTAGGTGAGGTCGTACGGGGGTGTGCTCCCGAGGAACCGCATCGTGTTGCTCCTTGCTGGAACGAGGGCCGCCCAAGGCTACCGTGGTCGCGTGGCAGCGCCGGTGGTACTCGTGCATGGTTGGGGTGGGTCGTTCGAGAGCACGTGGCAGCGCAACGGGTTCAGCGAACTGCTGCGCGACGCCGGCCGTGAGGTGATCGGCATCGACCTGCTGGGCCACGGCTCGGCACCCAAGCCCCACGATCCCGAGGCCTACGCCGACCTGGGGTCGCGCATCCGCGACGCACTGCCCGCGGGCCAGGTCGACGCCGTCGGCTTCTCGCTCGGGGCGTTGACGCTGCTGCGCCTCGCCATCGACGACCCGTCGAGGTTCCGCAAGCTGGTGCTGGCGGGTGTCGGCAGGAACGTGCTCGAGCCCGACGACGGCTCGGGGGCGCGCATCGCAGACGCCGTCGAGGGCAAGGCGTCCGACTCCGACACACCGGCCCTGGTGTTCTCGCAGTACGCGCACCAGCCGGGCAACGACCCCATCGCGCTGGCGGCGGTGATGCGCCGTCCCCGCGACCCGCTCACCGCAACCGATCTGGCGCGCGCCACGTGCACCACGCTCGTCGTCATCGGCGACAACGACTTCGCCGGTCCCGGCGACCCGCTGGTCGCGGCACTCCCCCACGCCACGTTGAAAGTGCTCCGCAACGTCGACCACTTCGCGACGCCCGAGTCGTTCGGGTTCATCGACGCCGCGCTCGAGTTCCTCGACGCCGTCCCCGCATGACCGCGGCTTCACCCGTCGAGCACGCGCTCGAGGTGCTGGGTGCCGGTGGTCTGGTGGCCATCCCCACCGAGACCGTGTACGGGCTGGCGGCCGACGCGTCGAACGAGGCGGCCGTCCGGCGCATCTTCGCCGTGAAGGGGCGGCCGGCCGACCATCCCCTCATCGTGCACGTGGCCTCGGCCGAACAGCTGGGCGCCTGGGCTTCGCGAGTGCCCGCCGCGGCGGCGGTGCTGGCCGACACGTGCTGGCCGGGGCCGCTCACGCTGCTGGTGCCCAAGGCGGCGCACGTGCTGCCCGTGGTGACGGGCGGCCGCGAGACGGTGGGCATCCGCGTGCCTGCGCATCCACTGACCACCGAGCTGCTGCAGCGCTTCGGTGGCGGCCTGGCGGCGCCGTCGGCGAATCGCTTCGGCAGGGTGAGCCCCACCACGGCCCAACACGTGCGCACCGACCTCGGCGACCTCGTCGACTACGTGCTCGACGGCGGAGCGTGCCCCGTCGGTGTGGAGAGCACGATTGTCGACTGCACGGTGGAGCCGCCCCAGATCCTGCGACCGGGGGCCATCTCGGCCGAGCAGATATCGCACCTGCTGGGCCGAGAGCTCGCCGCCGCCAGCGGCCCGAGCCGCGCGGCGGGCATGCTCGCCTCGCACTACGCGCCCGAGGCGACTGTGCTGCTGGCCGAATCGGCCGACGAGGCCGCGGTGCTGCTGGCCGCGCACCCCGATGCTCGCGTGCTCGACCACACCGCCGACCTCGTCGCGTACGCCCAGCGGCTGTACGCCGACCTGCGCCAGGCCGATCTCGACGGAGTGCCCGTGGTGGTCGCCGTGCTCCCCCGCGCCGAAGGTCTCGGCCACGCGATCCGTGACCGCCTGCGCAAGGCAGCGCACTGAAACGTGCGGCCCCACACCCCCGTACCGCGCCTCGAACGAACGCTGGCGGCGGATGTCCGCACTGCTGGGGTCACGGAATGTCGCCCGGGCGGCGACATCTCGTGACCGCGCCCGGTAGTGCGACGCGGGCGAACGCTGGTGCCGAATGTCCACCCTGTTTCGACAATCGACGCCAGCGTCGCACGGTACGGCAAGCGCGTGGCGGGACTGTCGACCTCCATCGTCGTCGACCTCAATAGAGTGGTCCGGTGGATCGTGGATTCCCACCGCCGCCGCCTCCTCCGCCTCAAGTGCCACCTTCGACAGTGCGGAAGGTTGGGGCTGAGGCGTTGCTCATACCGGTGAACGTGTCGGCATGGGCGATTGCCGCTGGCTACCTCGGCCTCTTCGCGCTCGTCATCCTGCCCGCACCCCTAGCGCTCGTGGTCGGGTTCGTCGCATTGCGCGACCTCGCCAAGCGGCCCTACAAGCGCGGCCGGGGCCGAGCCTGGTTCGGAGTCATCGTTGGGGCCATCGGCACCACCGTGCTCGGCGTCTTCACGATCCTCATCGCGACCGGCCACTGACAACCGACCCGTCAGGCGTCGCCCAGCCGGTTCAGGTTGGCGACGAACTCATCGCGCACCGCTTCGGGGTCGGGGGTGGGGTCGGGGTCGATGCCGGCAACCATGAGGCTGACCGTGGTGGCACCCGCGTCGGGCAGGAGGTCGAGCCGGCACCAGCACGGTGACGGGTCGTGCAGGAACACCTCCAACAGGTAGGGCGGGTCGTCGACCAGCACCTCCCCCATCCAGGAGGTGACCACCAGCAGCGCCTCGTAGGCCTCGACGGGCAGCACGTCGATGGTGAAGCTGGGTGAGTCGTGCTGCACGCCGTGCGCGGGTCGCATCGAACCGCGGCGGCGCGGCTCCACCCGCTCGGCAGGTTCGTCGTGCGTCGCCGTTGCCGTTGGCGTTGCCGTTGGCGACGACGTCGTGAGCGGTGGGTCGACCGGGAGCGACAGCCGTCGCACGGCCTCGTCGAAGGCGGTGTTGACCGTCTGCATCGCCACTGCGTCGCCACCGACGTCGGGGTGCAGCGTCATCGCCAGTCGACGGCGCGCCGCGGTGAGCTCGGCCAGGGATGCACCCGCCTCCACGCCGAGCGTGCGGTAGGGGTCGTCGGTCACGACGCGGCGGCCCGCAACGCCGCGTAGCGGTCGCGCACCGCACGCGCCGCGTCGGCGTCGTCGCTCGCCGGCAGTTGGTCGACCGCACCGAGCGCCCATCGCTCGCCGATCTGCTGGTGGGTGAGGCCGGCCGCGACTGCAGCCGCCTGCACGCACGCGCCGGTGGCGACGGCCTCCTCGGCCTCGGCCACGGCCACCGGCAGATGGCACAGCGCGGAGAAGACGGAGCGATACGCGTGCGAGCGGGCGCCACCGCCCACGAGCACGACGCGGTCGACCGGGGTGACGGCGACGAGCGCATCGAGCGCGTCGAGCAGCCCGCAGCACACCCCTTCCACGGCGGCGCGAGCGAGCTGCTCGCGACCCGTGCCCGACCGCAGCCCCGACATCCAGCCGGTGGCCCGCGGACGGTTGGGCGTGCGCTCGCCGTCGAAGTACGGCAGCAGACTCACGCCCGCGGCACCCAGCGGGGCGGCGAGGGCGGCAGCGTCGAACTCGTCGCGGCCGAGGCCGAGCAGCGCGGCCATCGTGTCGGTGACCTTCGTCGCATTCAGCGTGCAGACGAGCGGCAAGAACCCGCCGGTGGCGTCGCAGAACCCGGCCACCTCACCCAGCGGGTCGGCCGACGAGGTGGCGGAGCGGGCGTACGCGGTGCCGGAAGTGCCGAGCGACACGACCGCAGTGCCGTCGACGAGACCCAGCCCGAGCGCGGCCGCCATGTTGTCGCCGGTGCCGCACGCCACCGGTGCGCCACGCCAGTGGCCCACCACCTCGAGTGGCTGCGCGACGCGCGGCACCACCGTGCTCCAGTCGCGGTCGCCGTCGACGATGCCCAGCACGTCCCACCGGTACTCGCCGGTCGACGGCGACCAGTAGCCGGTGCCGCTGGCATCGCCGCGGTCGGTGACCAGTTCGCCGGTGAGGCAGTGGGTGAGCCAGTCGTGCGGCAGCAGCACGTGCGCGAGGCGTGCCCACACATCGGGCTCGCTGCGGTGCAACCAACTGAGCTTGGTGACCGTGAACGCGGCCACGGGCACACTGCCCACGGCGGCCGCCCAGTCGGCAGCGCCGCCCGGGAGTTGGCCGACGAGCCAGCCGGCGTCGGGCGCCGTCTCGGTGTCGTTCCACAGCTTCGCCGGGCGCAGCACGTCGCACGCAGAGTCGAGCGCCACCATGCCGTGCTGCTGGCCGCCGACGCTGATGCCGGCCAGCTCGAGCGGTGAGTCGGCGGCGGCGCCTGCCGCCGACCAAGCATCGGCGAAGGCGCGCTCGAACGCCTGCCACCAGTCGTGCGGCTGTTGTTCCGAGCGCGGCGGAGTGGTGGCGGGGTGCGGTGCCGAGCCCCGCCCCAGCACCCTGCCCGTCTCGAGCTCGCGCACCTCCACCTTGGTGCTCTGCGTGCCGGAATCGACGCCCACGACTGCTCTCATCATCGCTCCATCATCGCTTCATCATCGCTTCCAGGCGGTGTGCTCGGCACCGGGCGGATCGAGCGCCCACGGCGCCGTCTCGCCCCAACGGTCGTCGAACACCACGTCTCCGAGCGGGCGGCGCCGCACCGGACCGTGATGACCGGCGGGCCTGCCGAGCGTGATGCACGCCGACAGCGCCACCCCGTCGGGGACGCCGAGCAGCTCGCGCAACTGCGCCTCGACCATGGTGTGCCACATGGTGAGCGCCCCTCCGTACCCGAGGGCGCGGGCGGCGAGCAGCAGGTTCTGGCACGCCGGGTACACCGACGCACCCTCGTACGGGCTCGGCTCGCGGTAGCGCTGCATGCACACCAGCACCACCACCGGCACTGCTTCGAGGTGATCGACGTAGTGCTGCATGGTGGCCGCCATGCGGGCCTTCGGTGAGTCGGCAGGGGTGCTCGGCGCATCGGCGCCGTATCCGTCGGCGCGGCGCTTGGCAGCCCAGCCCTGGCGGAAGGCCTGGCCGAGCAGCGCCTTGGCTTCGCTCGCTGCCGGTCCCTCGCGCAGCACCAGGTAGCGCACCGGTTGGCGGTTGCTGCCGCTGGGCGCTCGCGACGCGTGCCAGAGGATGGCCGCGAGGTCGTCGACAGGGATGGGCTCGTCGGTGTAGCGCCGGATGGCGCGCGTGGTGGCGAGGACCTCGAGCAAGCCCGTGCGCGAGCCGGTCATCGACCCGTGAACTTCGGCGTGCGCTTCTCCATGTATGCCGACACGCCCTCGCGGAAGTCGTCGGTGCGCAGCAGCGGCAGCAGCTGGAGGAACACGTGGTGCACGTTCTGGTCGAAGGTCTCGGTCTCCGCGGCACGCATCATGCGCTTGATGGCCCGCACCGCGAGCGGGGCGTTGGCGACGATCTCGCCGGCCAGCTCGCGCACGGCCTCGTGGAAGAGCTCGGGGGCGACGACGTGGTTGACCAGCCCCAGTTCGAGCGCGTCGGCAGCGGTGAGGGTGCGACCGGTGAACGCGATCTCGGCCGCCTTGGCGTAACCGACGATGCGCGGCAGCAGCCAGGTGCCACCACTCTCGGGCAGGATGCCCCGCTTGGCGAAGCCGGGGTTGAGCTTGGCGGTGGCCGATGCGACGCGGATGTCGCAGCCGAGCGCGATGTCGAGGCCGTACCCGGCGGCTCCACCGTTGAGTGCGCAGAGGGTGGGCGTGTCGAGGTTGTGCAGCACGGTGGGTGGTGTGGCTCGCAGATCGAGCTCGCCGGGGATGCCCTCCCCGCCGTCGAGACCGCCGAGCGATCCCTTCGACGCACCCATCTGGGCGGCCATGTCGAGACCGGCGCAGAAGGCCTTCCCCGCACCGGTGAGCACGATGCAGCGCACCTCGCGATCTCGGTCGGCGTGCAGCAGTCGCTCGGTGAGCTGGTCGAGCATCGCGCCCGAGATGGTGTTCATCCGGCCGGGCGCGTTGAGGGTGATGGTGGCGATGTGATCGCTCACCTCGTAGAGGACCTCGTCAGTCATGCACCGAACCGTAGTCGTCCCGTCACACGATTGAGCGGCCCAGGTGCTTGTCGCATCGGTCCCGGACGACCTACACTGCGCGCCTCGCATACCACGGGGTCGCAACACCGCGATCCCGGCTCCAAGGGGGAGAAACCCATGCAGAAAACCCAAGTGCGCCGCCTCGGCGCACTGTTCGCAGGTCTGGCCCTCGTGGTCGCAGCCTGCGGCAGCGACAGCAAGACCACCGCCAGCACTGCCAGCACCACCGCCAGCACCACCGCNNGCGCTGTCCGGCGACAACGGCAACCTGGGCAAGAACATGGTCAACGGCGCCAAGCTCGCCATCGACGAGTTCAACGCCGCCAACCCCAAGTGCCAGGTGGGCTTCGACACCTCGTACGACTCGCAGGGCGATCCCGTCCAGGCCACTCCGCTGGCCGCGAAGATCGTCAACGATGCGTCGATCGTCGGCCTCATCGGTCCTGGTTTCTCGGGTGAGACCAAGGCCACCATGCCCACGTTCGAGGCCGCCGGCCTGCCGATGATCACGCCTGGCGCCACCAACGCCAAGCTGTCGACCAACGGTTGGAAGATGTTCCACCGAATCCTGGCCAACGATGACAAGCAGGCTCCCGGCGTCGTGGCGCTCATCCAGAACACGATCAAGGGCACCAAGGTCGGCGTCATCGACGATGCCTCCGACTACGGCAAGGGCCTCGCCGACGCCGTTCGTTCGGGTCTCGCCGCGGCCGACGTGGCCAACGCCCAGATCGACCCGAAGGCTGCCGACTTCTCGGCCGCCATTCAGGCCATGAAGGCTGCCAACGTCGACACCATCTTCTACGGTGGTTACTACGCCGAGGCTGCAAAGCTGGTCAAGCAGATCCGCGACGCGGGCCTCAAGGCCACGTTCGTCTCGGGTGACGGCTCGCTCGACAAGGGTTTCGTCGACAACGCCGGTTCGGCAGCCGAGGGCGCGTACCTCACCGCCACCGGCGCTCCCGCCGACGTCAACGCCGACTTCCAGGCTGCCTTCAACAAGGCGTACGGTGCCGACCCGGCCCTGTACTCGCCCGAGGCGTACGACTGCGCCAAGGTGTTCCTCGCCGGCATCGCCGCCGGCAAGGTGACCCGCGCCGACCTGGCCGCCTTCGTGTCGGCCTACGACGCTCCCGGCATCACCAAGCAGATCAAGTTCGACGCGACCGGCGAGCCGGTCGGCAGCGCCGTGTACTACACGGTCGTCAGTGGCGGCAAGCTCGTCGCCAAGGGCCTGATCAAGTAATTCACCTCAGCACGACAGGGGGTCGGGGCGTCACGCCCCGGCCCCCTGTTTGCACCCGGCCGCAAGTAGGCGGCTGCGTCTCTACACGGATCCTTGGGGGATGCGTTGAGCTTTCATTCGCTCATCTCGAACTTCTGGCCGGCAACGGTCAACGGCCTGGTGCTCGGCNNCCGGGCGGCGGTGATCCGTACAAGACCGGCTGGAACCTCATCGGCACCCTCGCCGTGATGCTCGCCTTCTCCTTCGCTGCCGGCGCCATCGTGGCCGTGCTGCTCGAGCGCGTGGCCTACCGGCCCCTGCGCAAGCGCGACGCGCCCCGCCTCGTGTTCCTCATCTCGGCCATCGGCGCCAGCTTCGCCATGTCGGAGGCGGTGGGCCACTGGGGTCCCAAGCACACCGACGACTACGCCCTGCCTCGCATCTTCCAGAAGAAGAAGCTGTTCACGATCTTCGGCGCCGATGTGCGCAACGACTACATCGTCGTGTTCGTCGGCTCGCTGGTGATGATGGGCATCCTCGTGCTGTTCGTCAACCGCAGCAGGGTCGGCCGCGGCATCCGCGCCGTCTCCCAGGACATGGACACTGCACGACTGATGGGCGTCAACGTCGACCTCATCATCCTCATCACGTTCCTCGTCGGCGGCCTCATGGCCGGCGGCGCGGCGTTCTTCTTCGAGATCTACAACGGCTCGGCTCGCTACTCGCTGGGCTTCGACCTCGGCGTGAAGGCCTTCACCGCAGCCGTGCTCGGCGGAATCGGCAACATCAAGGGCGCCCTGCTCGGCGGCCTCGTGCTCGGCGTCATCGAGAACTGGGGCACCAGCCTGTTCGGCAACAACCAGAAGATGGGCACCGTGACGGCCTTCGTCGTACTGGTGCTCGTGCTGATGATCAGGCCCACCGGCCTGCTCGGCGAGTCGATGGGAAGGGCCCGGGCATGAACGCACTCCGGATCGCACTCGTCCTCGCACCGTTCTTCGGCCTGTGGGGTCGCTCGCTGGCACGCAAGAAGCAGTTGTCGCGCGAGCTCGGCTTCTTCGCCGGACTGCTCCTCTCCTTGCTCGGCGTGTTCATCGTGCACCGGCTCCCGGCGAATCCCGACGGCCCGATCGACCACTGGAGCGACCGCAAGGTCGATGCCTTCGTCGCCTGGTACCGATCGACGACCGATGCCCTTCGCCAGCGCTGGGACGCGCTCCCGAAGATCGTCCGCATCGTGGTCGCCATCATCGGCGTCGCGTTCCTCTACTACCTGCCGGTGCTCAAGCCGCCGCTCATCACCACCCCGGGCACCGACTTCCCCACGCTGCTCGCCGGCTCGGTCATCATCTTCGTCATCGTCGCCCTCGGCCTCAACGTCGTCGTCGGCATGGCCGGCATGCTCGACCTCGGTTACGTCGGCTTCTACGCAGTGGGCGCCTACACGGTCGCCGTGCTCAGCTCCAAGCACGGCAACCTGCCGTGGCTGCTCTCGATGCCCATCGCCGTGCTGGTCACCATGCTCTCCGGCGTGCTGCTGGGCGCTCCCACGTTGCGTCTGCGCGGCGACTACCTGGCCATCGTCACCCTCGGCTTCGGCGAGATCATCCGCCTCCTGGCGCAGCGCTTCGACTGGCTGGGCGCCGAGCCCGGCATCCCCAACATCCCGCCGCCGTGGCACGGCGGACCCATCCACTTCGGTCCGCTGAACAGCAAGAGCTACTACTGGCTCGGCCTCACCATCGCCATCATCGTCTACTTCTTCCTCCGCCGGCTCGAACGCAGCCGAGTGGGCCGCGCCTGGACCGCCATCCGCGAGGACGAGGACGCCGCCGAGTTGATGGGCGTGCCCACCTTCAAGTTCAAGCTGTGGGCGTTCGCCATCGGCGCCGCCGTCGGCGGACTGGCCGGCTCGCTGTACGCCACCAAGGCCGCGTTCATCCTGCCCGACAACTTCATGCTCAAGCTGTCCATCCTCTTCCTCGCCGCAGTGGTGCTCGGTGGCGCCGGCAACATGCCCGGCGTGGTGCTCGGCGCCGTGGTCGTGAGCTACCTGCCCGAGCGGTTCCGCTTCCTCAACACGAGCCGCTACCTCTGGTTCGGCGTGGCCCTGGTGGCGATGATGATCTTCCGCCCGCAAGGCCTGTGGCCGCGCCGGCAGCACGGCCGGCGAGCGAAGTCGCAGCTCGATCCACCACCGTTCGAGGATGTCCGCGAAGGCGATCCCGACCTGGAAGGAGGCATCCATGGCGGAACAGCCCTTGCTTGAGCTCGATCACGTCACGATGCAGTTCGGTGGCCTCACCGCGCTCAACGACGTCAGCTTCCACATCCAGACCGGCGAGATCCTCGGCCTGATCGGCCCCAACGGTGCGGGCAAGACCACCTGCTTCAACGTGATGACCGGCGTCTACCAGGCCACCCACGGCGAAGTGCGCTTCCAGGGCTCGAAGCTGGCGAAGCTCGACCGCCACAAGATCACGCGCCTCGGCATCGCCCGAACGTTCCAGAACATCCGCCTCTTCCCGGAGATGACGGCGCTCGAGAACGTGATCGTCGGCTGCGAGGCACACAGCAAGACGAGCGTCGTCGGGGCCATGCTCCACCTCCCCAAGCAGCAACGCGAGGAGAAGCAGTTCCGAGCACGCGCGATGGAGCTGCTCACCTTCATGGGCATCGCCGACCGTGCCGACGACGCGGCGAAGAACCTGCCCTACGGCTATCAACGCCGGCTCGAGATCTCGCGAGCGCTCGCCACCCAGCCGTCGTTGCTGTGCCTCGACGAGCCTGCCGCCGGCTTCAACCCGGCCGAGAAGCTGGAGCTGATGGGCCTCATCCGCACCATCCGCGACCAGGGCTACACGGTGCTGCTCATCGAGCACGACATGAACCTCGTGATGGGGGTCACCGACCGCATCGTGGTGCTCGACTTCGGCAAGAAGATCGCCGAAGGCAGCCCCACAGAGGTGCGAGCCAACTCGGCGGTCATCGCCGCCTACCTGGGAGAGCCCGATGTTGCTTGAGGTGAGGAACCTCGAGGTGTTCTACGGCCGCATCCAGGCCATCAAGGGCATCTCGTTCCACGTCGAGGAGGGAGAGGTGGTCACGCTCATCGGCGCCAACGGCGCGGGCAAGAGCACCACCTTGAAGACGGTGTCGGGCATCCGTCCCGTCGCCAAGGGCGCCATCTTCTTCGATGGCAAGGACATCACCAAGATGCCGGCCCACAAGCGCACCGAGCTCGGCATCTGCCAGGCGCCGGAAGGCCGCGGCATCTTCCCCGGCATGTCGGTGCTCGAGAACCTCGACATGGGTTGCTGGACGCGCAAAGACAAGAGCGCGGCCCGCGCGGCCGACCTCGCCCGGGTGTTCGAGCTGTTCCCGCGTCTGGCCGAGCGCAAGAACCAGGCGGGCGGGTCGATGTCGGGTGGCGAGCAGCAGATGCTCACGATCGGTCGCGCGCTGATGAGCCGCCCCCGGGTGCTGCTGCTCGACGAGCCGTCGATGGGCCTCGCGCCGATGCTCATCACGCAGATCTTCGACATCATCACCGAGATCAACAACCAGGGAACCACGGTGCTGCTCGTCGAGCAGAACGCGGCTCAGGCACTTCGCCGCGCCCACCGCGCCTACGTGCTCGAGACCGGCCTCATCGTCAAGACCGACGAGGCGCACAAGCTGCTCGACGACCCCGCGGTGCGAGCTGCGTACCTCGGCGGTGCCTGACCGCCATCGCGCTCGCGCGGTGGCAGCAATCCTGGCCGCAGCCGCGCTGTTCGGCACCACCGGCACAGTGCTCGTGAACCGGCCACACGGCGCCGACGCGTACTCGGTGGGCTGCGTGCGACTGCTGCTGGGCGGCGCGACGTTGCTGCTCGCATCGGTGGTGAGCGGCGATCGGGCGGGCGCTACCGCCCCGTGGCGACGACCGCACCTCTCGAGCACCGTGCTCGGCGCGGCGGGCGTGGCCGTGTTCCAGCTCGGCTACTTCCTCGCCGTCGATCGCACAGGCGTGGCGGTGGGCACGGTGGCCACCATCGGGTCGGGCCCGGTGCTCAGCGGGCTCATCACAGCGGTGCGTACTCGCCGCCCACCCCGTCGACGGTGGTCGGTGGGCACCGCCGTCAGCGTCGCCGGCGTGGCACTGCTGGGGCTGGTCGGCCGCAGCACATCGGTCGATCCGTGGGGCATCGCGCTGGCCATCGCCGCGGGGTTCGGATGGGCCGTGTTCGCCACGGCCGGCAAGCACCAGATCGACCAGGGCGTGCACAGCACGGCCAGCATGGCCGCGGTGTTCACCGGCGGGGCGGTGCTGCTCGCTCCCCTGTTGCTGGCGCACTCTCCGCACTGGGTGCTCGGCGGGCGGGGGGCGGCGGTCGCGCTCTACCTGGGCGTGGTGTCTGTCGGCGGGGCGTACACGCTGTACGGGTTTGCGTTGCGCCACCTGCCGGCGCCGACGGTGATCACGCTCACGTTGCTCGAACCCATCACGGCCGCCGTGCTGGGTGCTGCGGTGGTGCACGAGGCAATCGCCGCGCCCGGCTGGCTGGGCGTGACGATGGTGCTCGCCGGGCTGGTGATCACGGCGCGCGACACCACTACCGTTGCGGCGTGACCCACCTCGACAGCACGCAGGCCGTGCCCCAACCCACGCTGCGCGCGCCCGAGCCGGGCGAGTGCGAGGTGCTGCTCATCCGCCACGGTCGGTCGGCCGACGTGGTGCCCGGCTCCGCCGAGTCGGCCGATCCGCCGCTGCACGTGCTGGGCGTCGAGCAGGCCGACCGATTGGCGCGCCGCCTGGCCCCGAAGTCGATCCACGCCGTCTACAGCTCGCACCTGGCCCGCGCACAGCAGACCGCCGCACCGCTCGCTGCCCATCGCGGGCTCGACGTGCAGGTGTTCCCCGATCTCGAGGAGGTGCGCCTCGGCGACTGGGGCAACGGCGAGTTCCGTCGCAGGGCGGCCATGGCCGACCCCGATTGGGTGGCGTGGAGCCGCACCGGGCGCTGGGACGGCATCCCGGGCGGCGAGGGCGACGATGCGTTCCGGCGCCGTGTGGCCGCGGTGGTCGACGACCTGGCCGCGCGCCACGGTGGCGAAACCATCGCCGTGGTGGCGCACGGCGGCTCCATCGGCGCCTACGTGGCACACGTGCTCGGCATCCACAGGTCGCTGTGGCTCACCGTCGAGAACACCAGCATCACGCAACTGCGCATCGGCGCCAACGGCACCACGGTGGTCGCGGCGAACGACTGCCACCACCTCTACGACCCGGTGCTCGGCCCCGCCTAGCCCCATCCGTGTGCGCGCTTGGTACGTTCGCCGGATGAGCGAAGCCCCCGCCCCCGTCGTCAGCCGAGTCACCGAGATGCTCGGCGTGCGCTACCCCATCGTGCAGGCACCGATGGGGTGGATCGCCCGCAGCCGTCTCGCCTCGGCGGTGAGCAACGCCGGNNGGCATGGGCATCATCGAGACGTCGAGCGGCGAGCTCGACGTGGTGCGCGACGAGATCCGCGCCATGCGCGATCTCACCGACAAGCCGTTCGGCGTCAACATCGCCCAGGCGTTCGTGCGCGATCCCGGCATCGTCGACTTCGTCGTCGGGCAGCAGGTTCGCTTCGTCACCACCTCGGCGGGCGACCCCACCAAGTACACGGCGCAGTTGAAAGCTGCGGGGCTCACCGTCTTCCACGTCGTGCCCACGCTCGCGGCAGCGCTGAAGGCAATCGCCGCCGGAGTGGACGGACTGGTGGTCGAGGGCGGGGAAGGTGGCGGCTTCAAGAACCCGCGCGACGTCGCGTCGATGGTGCTGCTGCCGTTGGTGGCCAGCAAGGTGAACGTACCCATCATCGCGGCCGGCGGCATCACCGACGGGCGCAGCATGGCCGCCGCGTTCGCGCTCGGCGCCGAAGGCGTGCAGATGGGCACGCGCATGGTGAGCGCGGCGGAGTCGCCCGTGCACGAGCACTGGAAGCAGGCCATCGTGGCGGCCGCGGAGACCGACACCGTGTTCCTCAACCGCTTCAGCAAGCCGGGTCTGCGCGCGTTGCGCACCGAGCGCACCACGCGACTCGAACACGAGGACCACGTCGACATGAGCGAGTTCGGGCGAGCGACCGACCTGTACTTCGGTGGCGACATGGAGGCCGCCATCGCACTCACCGGGCAGGTGGCGGGCCGCATCGAGTCGGTGTCGCCCGTCGCCGACATCATCAACAGCACCATCGACGAGTTCCGCGCGCGTCTGCGCGGTCTCCAGCGATTCGCATAGATCCCCCACTGCGCCGACGTCGCGGGGTACGATGTTCCGACGCGGGTGGAGACCCTGGGCTTCTGCGTACCCGGAGGTCACCCCGATGGCATCACTGCTCGAACAATTCAAAGCCGCTGGCCGCATCGTGCTCTACCTCGTGGTCGCCTACCTCGTCATCAAGCTGTGGCAGGACCCCTCCGGCGCCGCACATTCCACGGTGCACTTCATCAGCGGCATCGGCCACTTCTTCTCGTCGTTGCTCGACAAGATCGGCGCGTTCGTGAAGGGCCTCGGCAAGGGTTCGCCGACGGTCACCCCGCCGACGACGTCGTGACCAGTTCGTCGGTGTTGACGGTGACGCGCGTGGTGGTGCACCACAGCCAGGCCGTGCAGCCGACGAGCGTCGTGGCACCAGCCATGTGCACCAGCACGAGCCCGACGGGCAGGCCGGCGGCGTACTGCACGTAGCCCACCGCACCCTGCACGAGCGCGGTGAGGATCCAGGCGGTGAGCGGCGCATCGAGCATCTTGCGGTCGTGGCGCAGACGGCGCACCTGCCACATCAACGAGAGGGCGATGGCCACCGCGATCCAGACCAGCGTGCCGTGCACCCGGCTCACCCACTTGAGCGCCGAGCCGTTGATGTCGGTCTCGGTGCCGAAGAAGCGTCGTGCGTGCGCGTCGCCCGCGTGGGGGCCGGTACCGGTGACCACGGTGCCTGCGACGACGACCACGAACGTCCACACCGCGAGCAGCCGCACCCGGCGGCGCACCCGCGGCACCACGGCTGCGATGCGGTGGCCCCCGTCGGACTCGCCCGAGCGCACCAGCATCACCACTGCCGCCCACACCAGGACCATCGAGAGCACGAAGTGCAGCTGCACGGCAGCGGGGTGCACCTTGGTCCAGACGACGATCGCGCCGACCACGCCCTGCGCCGGCACCCCCAGCAACATGATGAGGCCGAGCACCAGCAGGTCGCGCCGGCGCGGGCGCCGGTACCAGGCGGCCACGGCGGCGAGCGCCACACCGATGCACACCAGGAACGTGAAGAGGCGGTTGATCTGCTCGATGGCCGAGTGCGTGGTGGACAGGTCGACGAACGAGTCGTTGTTGCAGTTCGGCCAGTCGTTGCAGCCCAGTCCCGAGCCGGTGAGACGCACCGCGGCGCCGCTGACGACGATGACCGACAGCAGCGCCAGGGCCGCCACACAGATGGAGCGGAACTCGCGTGGCGTGAAGCCCTGCGTGCGGACCCGGCGCACGAGCGCCTTCAGTCGTGCCATGCACACGAGGCTAGGGGTACGCAGGGTGCGAGGGCCAACCGCCCCGCTGGGTAGCGTCGGCTCGTGCTCACCAGCTACGACGATTTCCCCATCCACCAGGCCTCCGTCCCCATCGCGCACACCGCGTCGGCCGACCTGAACCACTACGACCGCTACTTCTTCAACGGCTACACACGCGACGGGTCGGTCTACTTCGGAGCGGCGATGGGCCTGTACCCGAACCGTCACGTCGCCGACGCCGCCTTCTGCGTGGTGCGCGGCGGGCGCCAGACGAGCGTGTTCCGTTCGCAGCGGGCGCCGCAGGACCGACGCGACGCAACCAACCTCGGGCCTGTCGTGATCGACGTGCTCGAACCGTTGCACCGGCTGCGCATCACGGTCGACGCCCCCGAACAGGGCGTGCGCGCCGATCTCACCTTCCAGTCGCGCTCGCCGGCCATCGAGGAAGGGCACTTCTTCCAGCGGGCGGGCGTGCGGGTGCTCTTCGACTACACCCGGCTCACCCAGTTCGGCTCGTGGTCGGGCTGGATCGAGCTCGACGGCGAGCGCATCGACATCCGGCCCGACGACGTGTGGGGTTCCCGCGACCGCTCGTGGGGCGTTCGCCCGATTGGCGAGCCCGCACCCACCGGTGCACCGATCCCCTTCGCCCAGTTCTTCTGGCTGTGGGCTCCGGTGAACTTCCCGTCGCTCTCGACCCACTTCGACGTCAACGAGTACGGCGACGGCCGGCGCTGGCACGAGACCGGCACCATCGCCCGTGTGGGCGAGGAGCCGGTGATGATGCGCACCGTCGACTGGAGGGTGCAGTGGCGGCCGGGCACGCGCTGGGCCGACTCGTTCGAGTACGACCTCATCGGGTGGGACGGATCGATCAGCACGGTGCAGCTGCGGCCGAAGTACGAGTTCGAGATGCGCGGCATCGGCTACGGCAACCCCGAGTTCGGCCATGGCGTGTGGAAGGGCGAAGCAGTCACCGGCGGCGAGCGCCTCGACCTGCCGGTCGACACGCCGCTCGCCCGCGAACACGTGCACGTGCAGGCACTGTGCGACGCCACCCTCACGCTGCCCGACGGGTCGACCGAGGAGGGCATCGGCATCCTCGAGCAGCTGTGCATCGGTCCGCACCCGACCGGCCTCCTCGGCATCCTCGACGGCTACTCACCGGCCTCCCCCTGACCTACGTGTGCCGGATCGTCATGCCGCCGTCGACGGGGATGACGGCACCGTTGACGAAGCTGCTCGCGGGCAGGCACAGGTTGAGGGTCATGTGCGCGACCTCCTCGGGCGTGCCGTAGCGGCGCAGGGGCACGCGCCGCTTGGCGTAGACCTCCTTGGCCTCGTCGGGGATGCCGGCGGTCATGCCCGTGCTGATCGGACCGGGGCACACGCAGTTGACGGTGATGCCGTGGCGGCCCAACTCGACGGCGAAGCTCTTGGTGAGGCCCACCACCCCGGCCTTGGTGGCGGCGTACGCAGCCAGACCGGGCGTGGTGACGATGGCTTCCGTGGATGCGATGTTGACCACTCGCCCGCCGCCGGGGGCCTCGCCGAGGTACGGCCGGCACAGGCGGATCAGCCGTGAGTGCGACGTGAGGTTCACGTCGAGCGTGCGCGCCCAGTTGGCCTCGTAGTCGTCCTCGGCCTGGAACGCGGAGTTGACGAGCGAGATGCCGGCGTTGTTGACGAGGACGTCGATACCGCCGAACGTGGCCACCACTGCGGCCACGAGTGCCTTCAGTGCGTCGTGATCGCCGACGTCGGTGACGAAGCCCTCGGCGGCGGCGCGCCCGTGAGCGTTGCGGATCTCGTCGACCACCGTCGCCACACCGTCGGGCGAGACGTCGACCACCGCCACGCTGGCACCCTCGTCGGCGAAGAGGTGCGCCGTGGCCCGTCCCATGCCCGAGGCGGCACCCGTGACGATGACCCGTTTCCCGGCGACCGAGCGAGACAGCTCGGTGAGCCGGCGGGCCTGGTCGTGTTGCATGCACCGGAACGCTAGTCGTGGGCCGGTATCGTGCGCCGAAGTGAAGAAGCCCACCGTCGAAGAGCGCCGCACCGAGATTCTCGAGGTGACGTGCGAAGTCGTCATCGAACGAGGGTTCGCGGCCACCCGCATCGCCGATGTGGCGAAGCGGCTCGGCGTGTCGAGCAGCCTCATCCACTACCACTTCGACTCGAAGGAGCAGTTGCTCGCCGAGGCGTTCGCCCACTACGCCCAAAAAGACATGGCCGAGATGCAGGCCGAGGTGGAGGCCGCGCCCACGTCGGTGGGCCAGCTCGACCGGGCGGTGCAGAACTACGTGCCCGAGGGCAGCGGCGACGTCGAGTGGATGCTGTGGATCGACGGCTGGGGTGAGGCACTCCGGAACCCGATGATGCGCAAGATCAGCCAGGAGCTCGACGAGCAGTCGGCCGGTCTGCTCGAGCGCATCATCGCCAACGGAGTCGAGCGCGGCGAGTTCGTGTGCGCCGACCCTGCCGCGGCCGCGCTGCGGCTCACTGCCGTGGTCGACGGCCTCGCCGTGCAGTTCGCAGCACACGACGGCATGGTCACCCGCGACCAGCTCATCGAACACGTGCGCACGCTGGCAGCGTGGGAGGTCGGCCTCGAACCCGATTCGCTGCGCGAGTCGGCATCACCGCAACCCGAGCTCCGCTTCCTGGCACCGGCCACCGACATCGCGTTGCGCCAGCTCGTGTCGCGTTACTGCGACACGGTCATCCGCCGCGACGGTGAAGGCTTCGGCGCGCTGTGGGCCAACGACGGAGTGTGGAACCTCGGCACACCGGTCGCCGGCCGACCCGCGGTCACCGCCCAGTTCGACAAGCTGATGCTCGGATACTCGTGGCTGGTGCAGAGCGCGCCCAACGCCGTGTTCGAGGTCGACGAAGCGCTCGGCGCAGGCACCGGCCGCGTCACCATCACCGAGCAGTTCAAGCGGGCCAAGGGTGGCACCGGCTCGTTGGTGGGCGTGTACCACGACCGCTACGTGCGGGTGAGCGGCGCCTGGATGTTCGCCGAACGCCGGCTCGAAGTGATCGCCACCGAGGGCTGACCCTTCAGGGGCGCACTTCGTAGAACGCGTTCACGCTGTGATCGACAGCGAGCTTGCGGAAGCGGGTGAAGCCCGCGGCCAGTGCCATCTCGTGCGCTGTGTTCTCCGACAGGCCCAACGTGCCGAGGCCGAGACCGCCGGGCTCGCTGAGCGCCGACGACATGCACGACAGCACGCTGATGCCGTACATCAGCGACGCCATCGGGTTCTTGCGGGCGTTCTCCTCGAACGTGTCGAGCGCCTTGATGTCGACGAGGAGCCACGTGCCGTCGGGCTTCAGCGACTCGTGGATGGCCTCGATGACCGCCTGCGGGTGCGACATGTCGTGGATGCAGTCGAACGTGCAGACGAGGTCGAGCGAGTGATCGCGGGGCAGCGCCGTGTTGCGCGGGTCGTGGAACTCGGCGTTGCCGAGCCCGCTCGCGTCGAGCTTGGTGCGCGCCCGGGCCAGTGCGTACTGGCTGATGTCGTAACCGGTGAACGTGCTGGCCGGATAGGTCGAGGCCATCAGCAGCACCGCGCTGCCGGCGCCGCAGCCCACGTCGGCCACCGCTGCACCGGCGTCGAGCTTGTCGACCACATCGGCGAGTGCGGGCAGCACCACCGGCACCAGGAACGCGCGGTTCCACGGTTCGAAGCTGCGCTCGATGCCCACCGCGCCCTCGGGACCGTGACTGTCGTAGTCGTGCCCCACACCCGTGCGGAAGCTGTCGCGCACGTGCTCGAGCGCCTTCATCGTCTGCGGCAGGCGGTGGAACATGCCCATCCCGAACGCGGGGTGCTCGGGGTCGGCGAGCACCACGGCCGCCTCCGGGCTGAGCGAGAAGCGCCCATCGGGATGGGCGAGGATCATCTTCGACGCTGCCTGGTTGAAAGCCCACTCTCGCACCCAGCGTTCGATGGTGCCGGTCGACGCAGCAAGCTCGCCGGTGGTGATGGGGCGGTCCGCCTCGCGCATGGCGCGGTAGAGCCCGAGCTGGTCGCCGAGGTGGATCATGCCGGCNNCGCTTCTCGAAGTTCGACATCACGGCCTCCACCTGGTTGGGGCGACCGATGAGTGCGCCGATGCGCGCGCGTTCGGCAGCGAACTGCTCGGCTGCACCCTGGTTGAGCAACCCGTTGATCAACGCCTTTGCACCGCGCACGGCGTCGGGGCTGCGACCCGCGATCTCGCGGGCGAGCGCCATCGCGTCGTCGTAGGGCGTGTCGCTGAGCCGGGTGGCGAGCCCCAGCGCCTTGGCCTCCGTGCCCGAGAACACGCGGGCCGTGAACACCAGTTCCTTGGCGACATCGGCACCGACGAGTTGCGAGAGCATGAACGTTCCGGTCATGTCGGGCACGAGGCCCCAGTGCACCTCGCGCACGCTCATCTGCGTGTCGGGATGCACGATGCGGATGTCGGCGCCGAGCGCGATCTGGATGCCGCCTCCAAGGGCATGCCCGTGCACCGCGGCGATGACCGGCACCGGCACCTCCTGCCACACCCAGCACACCTGCTGACCGAGATGCGTGATGCGGCCTTGCTTCATCTCGCCCGGGTTGCCCTCGGCGCGTGCCGCCGCGTCGCCGTTGCCGGCATCGGCGAGCGCCGACATCGAACCGAAGTCGAGGCCGGCACAGAACGACGATCCGTCGCCGCTGAGCACGACCACGCGCAGGCCGGGCTCGGTCTTCAGGCGCTCGCCTGCCGCGGCGAGCGCGACGAACATCGGGTTGTCGAGTGCGTTGCGCTTGTCGGCGCGCGTCATGCGCACGTCGGCGATTCCGTCGGTGATGGTGATGGAGACGCGGTCCTCTGACATGGCCGCGAGTCTGTCAGGTCAACGCTTCTCGGCACGCAGCGTGTAGCTCGCCGCGAGGCGTTCCGGCATGTGCCGCAACCGCCACTCGCCGTCGGCATCCTCGATCATCTCGTCGGCCAGTGCGTTCCACGGCACCGACTCGTGCTCCTCGAACAAGGTGATGGTGAGTCCGGCCTTCCACAGGGCGTTGAAGATCTCGCTGAGGGAGTGGTTGAAGTGCACGATGGTGGGTGCGTCGAGCACGCCCTCGTGGGTGACGTACGTGGTGGGCTGCTGGAACACCGTGCCGCCGGTCTCGAAGTACGGGTAGTCGATGACCACCAGCTGGTCGTCGCGCGGGTCGCACAGCGACCACAGCATCGGATGGCCTTCGCGGATGAACAGGAACCCGCCGGGCTTCAGCAACCCGGCCACGACCTCGGCCCACCGTTGCGCCGACGGCAGCCAGCAGAGGGCGCCGATGCCGGTGTACACGAAGTCGAACTGCTCGCTGCCGAGCACCTCGACCGCCTCGTACACGTCGCTCGTGACGAAGGGGATGTCGCATCCGCAATCGGCGGCGAGACGAGTGGCGACGGCGAGGGCCGCTGCCGAGAAGTCGAGTCCGGTCACACTGGCGCCGAGCCGCGCCAGCGACACCGTGTCGCTGCCGATGTGGCACTGCAGGTGCACCCCGCGCAGGCCGGCGATGTTGCCGAGGCGGGGAGCGTCGAACTCCACGACCTGCGACAGGTGCTGCGGATCGTCGCGCAGCTCCTGCAGCCGGTAGCCATGCTCGTGGTGGGGCACGCGGCTGTCCCAGTTGGCCAGGTTGATGCGGAGGTAGTCGGCTGGGTCGTCGGCTGGGTCGTTTGCGGGGTCCACGGTGACCAGCCTGCCACTTCGTGCCACACTTGCCCGATGAAATTGAACCTCTCTGCCGACGAGGTGCTGTCGACCACACGGGCCGTCCGCAAACGCCTCGACTTCGACCGACCCGTGGAGCGGGAAGTGATCGAGGAGTGCCTCGAGCTCGCGCTGCAGGCGCCCACGGGCAGCAACTCGCAGGGCTGGCACTGGGTGTTCGTCACCGATGCGGCGAAGAAGAAGGCGCTCGCCGACATCTACGCCGCGAACTTCGAGATCTACCGCGCCCTCGGCTCCTCCAACGCCTACCAGGAGGGCGACCTGCGGTACGAGCAGAAGGACCGCGTGCTGTCGTCGGCCGACTACCTCACGCAGAACTTCCACCGCGTGCCGGTCATCATGGTGCCCTGCATCACGGGCGCGCTCGACCGCGTGCCCGCGTTCGCCGGCGCATCGGCGTGGGGCTCGCTCCTGCCCGCGGTGTGGAGCTTCATGCTCGCCGCCCGCGAACGCGGTCTGGGCACGGCCTGGACCACCATCCACCTCATGAACGGCGGCGACGCGCAGGCAGCGCAGATCCTCGGCATCCCCGAGGGCATCACGCAGGCCGGCATGTTCCCCGTGGCCTACACCATCGGCACCGACTTCAAGCCCGCCAAGCGCCTGCCGCTCGACCCGATCGTGCACTGGGACCAGTGGTAGCCGAACTGCAGCACGGAGCGCGCGCTGCCGAGTGGTGCACCCAGGAGGGCCACGCCTACCGCTTCGACTGGGGGATGGAAGCACTCGGCGCGCTCGGCCCGCACGTGGCCGTGGTGGTCATCGTCGACGTGCTCCGCTTCAGCACGGCGGTGTGCTGCGCGCTCGAATCGGGTGCCACGGTGCTGCCGTACCGCTGGAACGACGACGGTGCCGCGGCCTACGCCGCCGCCCACGGAGCCGTGCTGGCCGGTCGCCGCGAGGACAGCGAGCTGTCGCTGTCGCCCACCGATCTGCTCACCGTCGATGCCGGCACGCGCATCGTGCTGCCCTCGCCCAACGGTTCGGCACTTGCCGTCGCCGCGCGCGACCACGGTGTCGAGCACGTGCTGGTCGGTTGCCTCCGCAACGCGCACGCCACTGCACTGGCTGCACGACGCCTCGCCGCCGGTGGGGCCATCGCGGTCATCGCCGCCGGCGAGCGTTGGGGCACCATTGACGGACCACTGCGCGCCGCAGTGGAGGACATGCTGGGCGCGGGTGCCGTGCTGGCGGCGCTCGACCCCGCTGCCGCCGCGTCGCCTCCATCGTGCTCGCCCGAGGCCGCCGCCGCGCGGGCCGCGTTAATCGGCGCACGGCCGCGGCTCTACGACACGCTCGTCGCCTGTGCGTCGGCACGCGAGCTGCTGGCCCGCGGCTGGGAGGACGATGTGGCCACGTCGGCGGCCCTCGACGTGAGCACCGTGGTGTGCCGCCTCGTGGCCGACGAGTTCCGGGCCGACTGAGCCGGCACCCGCCGTGAACAGCCGGCTCAGGGTGCGGCGTGCTCGACGAGCCGCAGCCCACTGGGCACGATGGAGGGTTCCGCCCGCGGCAGCTCGACCACGAACTCGGTGCGGTGCGCCGGGAAGATGTGCTCGCTCATCAGGACGGGTTCACCGGCCACCGTGGTGGTGAGCCGCTCGCAGCGCAGCACCGGGCTGCCCACCGGCACCTCGAGCAACCTTGCGTCGTCGTCGCTCGCGGCCGCGGCGCCGATGGTCTGCGTCGCACCGCGCAGCTGCACGCCGAGCAGTTCGTAGAACGGCCGCCGCTCCACATCGCGCCGGCTGAGGTGCTGGCCGAGCTCGGCGGGGCACCACACGGTGACGACGGCGAACGGCGCACCGTCGGCGAGGTTGCGCCGCTTCACGCGCAGCACCTGCTGGCACCCGAGCTTCTCCCGCACGTGCGGCGGTGCCGGGACGAACGCGAACTCGAGGATCTGGCGCTCCGGGTGCACGCCGCGCTCCTCGAGCTGCTGCTCGATGGTGTCGAGCCGGCTCAGCCGCTGCTGCAGCGGCGCGGTGGCGACGAACCAGCCGAAACCTTGGCGGGACTCGACGATGCCCTCGTCGCGCAGCGTCTCGAGCGCACGGCGCACGGTGACGCGACTGACGCCGAACTCGGCCGACAGATCGCTCTCGCTGGGCAGCACGTGACCGGCCCCGACCGCGGCGATGCGGCCACGGAGCACCTCGGCGATCTGCTGGTATCGGATCGTGCGCACGTCAATCGTGTGCTTCCGCGAGTCGATTCACTTGTATTATGCTTGTCTACATCCGATCGAATTGCAAGGAGCAGCCATGCCCGTCACTGCAGGAACGCC
>PMCN01000211.1 GCA_003154135.1 Acidimicrobiaceae bacterium | reverse complement strand
CGCCCACCCCCGGCCCCCACCCCCTGGCACGCGAGTCGAGATGACCATCACGTACGACCCCAAGCACCCCCAGTACCTCGACGAGGCCGACCTGCGTGGCGAGCTCACCCGTGTGTTCGACGTCTGCCACGGGTGCCGGCTGTGCTTCAAGTACTGCACCTCGTTCCCGACGCTGTTCGNNTGCTTCCAGTGCAAGCTCTGCTACGTCAACTGCCCGTACATCCCCGACCTGCACGAGTGGGCCATCGACTTCCCGCGACTCATGCTGCGCGCCGACGCGATGCGCCACAGCAACCACCAGGTGTCCGTGCGCGACCGCGTCACCAACGCCGTCATGGGACACACCGACCTCATGGGTCGCGCCGCCACCATGGCCGCGCCGCTCGCCAACAAGATGGTGGGCGCGAAGAGCGGCTCGCTCGTCCGCAAGGCGATCGAGGTGGCCTCCGGGGTCTCGGCCGTGCGCCTGCTGCCGCCTTATGCCCGCCAGCGGTTCACGACGTGGTTCAAGCAGCGCCCGAAGGTGCGCATCGCCAAGCGTCAGGGCCGTGTGGCCGTGTTCCCCACCTGTCTCGTCGAGTACCAGCAGCCACAGATCGGTCACGACCTGGTGAGGGTGTACGAGCGCAACGGCGTCGAATGCGGGCTCGCCGAAGGCACCAGCTGCTGCGGCGCGCCGTGGCTGCACAGCGGCGACGTCGAGCAGTTCACCAAGGTCGCGACGAAGAACGTGAAGGCGCTCGCCGCGGCGGTGCGCAAGGGCCAGGACATCGTGGTGCCCCAGCCCACATGCGGATACGTGCTCAAGAAGGACTACATCGACTACGTGGGCGGCGACGACGCGACGCTCGTGTCGGAGCACACGTTCGACGCGTCCGAGTACCTGATGAAGTTGCACAAGGCCGAAGGCACCGTGCTCGACACCGACTTCACCGGCTTCGTGCCGGGCACCGTCACCTACCACACGCCCTGTCACCTGAAGGCCCAGAACATCGGCCTCAAGAGTCGCGACCTCATCAAGCTCACCGGGGCCAAGGTGAAGCTGGTGCAGCAGTGCAGCGGCATCGACGGCATGTGGGGCCTGCGTGCCGAGAACACCGACATCAGCATCCCCATCGCGGGCAAGCTCGCGGCCGAGATCCGCAAGGCCGGTGGCGACGTCATCGCCGGCGACTGCCACCTGGCCAACACGGCCATCACCGAGCAGACCGGTGAGACCCCCATGCACCCGCTGCAGCTCATCGCCCGCGCCTACGGCATCCCCGAGGAGGGTGAGCACCGATGAGCGCGGTCGGCTCCCGCAAGCTCACCCTGGCCGACATCGCCGACGCCCGGGCCTACGAACGAGAGCGTGTCGAGTTCCGCACCCGGGTCATCGAGCTCAAGCGTCGCCGCCGCGTGCACGTCGGCACCGTCGTCACCCTCGTGTTCGAGAACCGCGACACGATGCGCTTCCAGGTGCAGGAGATGGCCCGCGTCGAGCACATCCTCACCGACCAGGGCATCGAGGACGAGCTGGCCGTCTACAACCCGATGATCCCCGAGCCGGGCCAGCTCTGCGCCACCTTGTTCCTCGAGCTCACCACCGACGAACAGGTGCGCGAATGGCTGCCGAAGCTCGTCGGCATCGAGCACGCCCTGGTGTTCCGGCTGGCCGACGGCAGCGAGGTGCGCAGCACCGTCGAGGCGCAGCACGCCAGTCAGCTCACCCGTGCAGATGTCACGGCCGCGGTGCACTTCATCCACTTCCGGTTCACGCCTGCGCAGGTGGCCGCGTTCGGCGACGGCGTGGTGCTGGCGGTCGACCATCCCGAGTACCTCGAGGCCGTCGTTCTCGCCCCTGTCACCGTGAGTGAACTGCTTGCCGATCTGCGCGGCGAGCCCTGACGGTCGTCCAGCCCAGCGCGCAGAATTGTCACAAATTGCCCCTGGCGGACCCCCGCGGAGCGCCCCTAGATTCAGGATCGCTGTCGGTCTGATCGGCAGCCACACACAACGGGGGACTGAGAAGTCGTGTCGGCCAAAGAGATCATGTGGCGGCAACTCGGGGCATGTCGGGGGCTGGAACCCAGCGTCTTCTACCCTGACGACGAGGATGAAGCGCTCGAGGCGAAGGGCGTGTGCGCCGAGTGCGGCGTGCGCGTCGCATGCCTCGAATACGCACTGCAGGTGCGCGAGAAGGCAGGCGTCTGGGGCGGCGCCACCGAGCGCGAGCGGCGGCGGATGATCCGCCAGCGCCGTCGCACTGCCTAGCCTCATCATTCATGACTGACATCGACGAACTCGGAGGTTGGCCCGCGCTCCTCACCGAGCTGATCGAACGTCGCGACCTGCCCGCGTCGCACGCGCGTGCCGCAATGGCCACCATCCTCAGCGGCGAGGCAACTGCGGCGCAGCTCATCGCGTTCGTGGTGGCGCTGCGCGCGAAGGGCGAGTCGCCGGAGGAGATCAGCGGCCTGCTCGACGCCGTGCTCGCCGCCAGCACCACCGTGCCCCTGTCCGACGACCTGCGCAACCGCGCCATCGACATCGTGGGAACAGGCGGCGACCGCAGCCACAGCGTCAACGTCAGCACCATGGCCGCCATCGTCGCGGCCGGAGCAGGCGTGCCGGTGTGCAAGCACGGTGCACGTGCGGCGAGCTCGAAGTGCGGCACGGCCGACGTGCTGGAGGCCCTCGGCGTCGCCGTCGAGCTGGCACCGGAGGGCGTGCGCCAGTGCGTGGAGGAGGCGGGCATCGGCTTCTGCCTCGCGCCCCGCTACCACCCGGCGTTCCGCTTCGCCGCGCCGAGCCGCCGCGAGATCGGCATCCCCACGGTGTTCAACCTGCTCGGCCCCATGGCGAACCCGGGCCGTGTGCGGCGCCAGCTCATCGGCGTCGCCAACCCGGCGGTGGCCGAGCGCATGCTGGCCTCGCTGCGCCTGCACGGCTCGCACCGCGCCTGGGTGGTGCACGGCAACGGCCTCGACGAGCTCACCACCACCGGCGAGTCCACGGTGCTCGCGCTCGACGACGACGTGGTGCGCACGTTCACGGTCGACCCCGTCGAGCTCGGCCTCGCGCCCGCGATCCCCGACGAACTGGTGGGCGACACGCCCGCGGTGAACGCGCAGTACGTGCGTCGCGTGATGGCCGGCGAGCACGGCGCGCACCGCAACATCGTGGTGCTCAACGCAGCTGCGGCACTGGTGGTGGCCGGTGTCGCCGACTCGCTCGAGGCCGGGCTCGTGCAGGCAGCGCACTCGATCGACTCCGGTCGCGCCGCATCGACGCTCGACCGTTTCGTCGAAGTCTCGCAAGCGGCCGCCGAGACCTACGGCCACTGATGCTCGTCCGCGTGCCGGCATCGTCGGCCAACCTCGGACCCGGCTTCGACGCGTTGGGCATGGCGCTGTCGCTGTATGCCGAGGTGGGCGCCGGCCCCGCGCCCGACGGTGTGCAGCCTGCCGACGAGCACCACCCAGCCACCGTGGCCTTCCGGCGCGGCGGCGGCGAGGGTGACGTGTGGGTGCGGTCGCCCATCCCAGTCGGGAGGGGAATGGGGTTCAGCGGGGCTGTGCGAGTGGGCGGACTCGTGGCCGCGCACGCGCAGCGGCATGGCGACGATCCTGAGGCGTTGCGAGCGGCGCTGCCGCAGTTGCTGCGGGTGGCGGCCGAGCTCGAGGGTCATGCCGACAACGCCGCGGCATCGCTGTACGGCGGTGTCGTGGCCACGGCCGGCGGTGTGGCGGTGCGGGTGCCGATGACGTTCGATCCGGCGATGGTGATGTGGGTGCCCGGCTTCGTCACGTCGACCGACGAGTCGCGCACGCGGCTGCGCCACGACATCACCATGGCCGACGCGGTGTTCAACATCGGCCACACCGCGCTGCTGGTAGCCGCGCTCGCTGCCGGCGAGGTGCAGGCGCTGCGCGAGGCCACCCGCGATCGCGTGCACCAACCGGCGCGCCTCACCGCCGCCGAGCCATCGCACCGCGCGCTGCAGGCGGCGCTCGATGCGGGCGCCTGGGCAGCGTGGCTCAGCGGCTCGGGCCCCACGGTGGCCGCCATGTGCGCGGTCGACGAGGCCGAGGCGCTGGCCGCTGCGCTCCCCGCCGACGGCCACACGAAGGTGCTGCGCATCGATCACGCCGGCGCGGTGATCGAAGCCCGCGATCGCCGCTAGCACTAAGGCGTCGGTGGGCGTCGGTCAGGCGGCCGCGCCGAGCCGGGTGACCTCCGGGACCTGCGTCGCGGGCCAGGTCCACTCGCCGCTGCACCAGAGCAGCCGCGCGTGGTAGCTCGCACGTTCGATCGCGCGGGCGAGGCACAGCACCTCGTCGGCCGCGTGGCGGGGCAGCGGCGCCGGGTAGCGCGCAGTGTCGGGCGGCGGAAGCTCGAGCCCGGTGGGCAGTTGTCCCTCGCCCGCCGACTCGATCAGTACACCGTCGCGGATGTGCAGCACCGTGTGCTGCAGCTGCACCTGCAGATCGCCCGCGGCGCGCAGCTGGTCGAACAACCGCTGGCGCCCCACCGCAGCGGCGAAGGCCTGCGCGCGGTCGCGGGCGAGGGCAGCTTCCTCGTAGCGCTGCTGGAGCGCGAGTGCCTCCACCCGCTGCCAGAGCGGTTCGAGCACGAGGTGCGGCGACGTGGTGAGCGCGGCCACTGCGCGTGCGACGACACGCCAGTACGCGGCTTCGTCGATGCCGCCGGCGCACGGGCACATCGCGACGCCGAGTTGGGCACCGCGACAGGGTGTCGCCTGTGGGTCGGGCCGGTGACTTCGACCCAGCCGCGTGGTGCACCGCCGGATCGGGAGCGCCGACTGGATGGCCTCGATGACCCCGGTGGCCATGGCCTTCGACGACAGCGGTCCGAGGTGGACACCGGTGGCAGCGGGGTCGTTGACGATGACCAGTCGCGGCCAGGCCTCGTCGGTGGTGAGGCGCACGTAGCAGTACTTCTGCCACGTGGTGCCCACGCTGTTGTAGCGCGGGTTGAGGTGGTGGAGGTAGCGCGACTCGAGCACCTCGGCGGTGAGTGCGTCGTGCGTGACGCTGTGCGCGAGCCGCTGCGTCTCGCGCAGCATCGGCCCGATCTTGCGGCGGTCGTCGCTGGAGAAGTAGCTGCGCACTCGCTGGCGAAGGTTGGTGGCCTTGCCCACGTACAACACCTCGCCGCGAGCATCGAGGAAGCGATAGACGCCGGGAGCACGGGGGAGCTGCTGGGTGAGCTTCAACTTCCCGGCCTGCGGATGTGCGCCCATCGAGGGGAGCGCCACCAGGTCGTCGAGACCGAGCACGCCGAGCGACGCCGCACGTTCGAGCAGGAAGTGCAGCAGGTCGACCGTGGCCAGCGCGTCGTCGAGTGCGCGGTGCGTGGGCCGGTGCGAGAGCCGTAGCCGGCTGGCGAGGGTGCCGAGCTTGCAGTCGGGGACTTCGTCGCGCACGAGACGTCGGGCGAGGGGCAGGGTGTCGATGACGGTGCCGCGGAAGGGTTCGCGTCCGCTGCGGCGCAGCGCGGTGTTGATGAAGCTCATGTCGAAGCCGACGTTGTGACCCACGATGACCGCGTCGCCCACGAACTCCTGCAGCGTGGGCAGCACGGCGTCGATGCTCGGTGCCCGCGCGACCATGTTGTCGGTGATGCCGGTGAGCACGGTGATCATCGGAGCGATGGCGCGCCCCGGGTTCACGAGCGTGGCCATCGTGCCCAGGCACTCACCGGCGCGCACCTTCACGACGCCGATCTCGGTGATGGTGTCGCCGCCACGGTCGCTGCCGGTGGTCTCGATGTCGAGCACGCAGAACGTGACATCGGCGAGAGGAGTACCGAGGTCGTCGAACGAGCGCTGCACCGCACGAGTCCACCACGAACGCACGTTCGGCGTCAAGAACGGGTGTTCGACGGCACGTTCGTTAGCCTGCAGTCCGTGTCCGAGCCAGTGTCCGAGCCCGCGTCCGAGACGACGCCCGAGACGACGCCCGATCGCCTGTTGCAGTCAGCGCTCGAGTTCGCCGTCAGCATCGCTGCCCTGGGCGCGAAGCTGCGCCCGCCGCTGCCGTTCCCCGCCGGACTGAAGCCGTTCCTGAAGTTCCACAAGCTGCCGGCCACTGCGCTGGCTGCCGTGCGCGCCGCGGTCGAGGGTGACGACGAGTACTGGCGGCGTCTGGGAATCGCCGTGCAGCCGGAGCTCGTCGATGAGGCGGGCACGGTGTGGCTGTCCCGCCCCGCCGGCTGGCAGCAGCGGTTGGCCGAGCTGGTGGCGGCAAGCGCCGACTCGCCTCACGATGTCCCGCTCGACGCACGGCGCGAACAGAAACGGCGCGAGGCGGCCGAGACCGCGGCGGCCCGCGCTCGCGTCGAGGTGCTCGAACTGCGCGACGTGCTCGACCGCGAACGCGAGGCCGCCGCCGCGTTGCGGCGCGACCGCGACCGTGTGGTGAGCGAGTTGGAGGCCGCTCGCTCGCGTGCACGCGAGCTGGAGTCGGGAGCGAGGCGGCAGGCCGCGGGGAGCGGTCGAGACGCTGCGCGTGCGGAGGCCACCGAGCTCGAGCTGGCCCAGCTCCGCGAGCAGCTGGCGCAGGCGTCCGCTGCACGCGACGCGGCGCTCGCCGAGCGCGTCGAGCGAGCCTCGGGAATCGACGTCGAGCGCATGCGGCAGCTCCTCACCGAGGCGCTCGCCCTTGCCGGCGAGCAAGCACCGGCGCGTCGTCGGCGGGTCGCACGCGCACCGCTCGCCATACCCGGTGGTCTCTACGGCCGCAGCGAGGCGGCCGCCGAGCATCTGCTGCGTTCGTCGGGCGTGCTCGTGCTCGTCGATGGCTACAACGTCGCCAAGCTCGGCTGGCCCGACCTGTCGCTGGAGCAGCAGCGCGAGGCGTGCGTCGACGCGTGCGAACGGTTGGCCACGCGGTGGGGCATCGAGGTGCACGTCGTGTTCGACGGGTCGTCGGTGGTCGGCGGGCACACCCGTCGTCGTCGACTCGTGCGCGTGAGCTTCTCGCCCGAGGGCGTGTCGGCCGACGATGTGCTGCGTGCCCAGGTGGCCGCGCTCGATCCGTCCCGCGCCGTGGTGGTGGTCACCAACGACCAGGCCGTGGTCACCGATGTGAGGGCCGCGGGCGCCAACACGGTGCCGAGCGACACCTTCCTCGCCATCGCCCGCCGCTGACCCGAGTGCTCGCTCGCACCACGGGGTGCGAGTGCCCACTCGGGTGGCGGGCTGGCACTCGGGTGGCGGGCTGGCACTCGGGTGGGGGTGGCGACCGTGTCACACCCTTCGTGCACGATGCGTGCATGACCCACTTCGTCATCTCGTGCGCCTCGTGCGTCATGGACGGCAGCGCCGCCTGTGCCGATTGCGTGGTCACCCACCTCCTGTCGCCTGCCCGGCGCGAACCGCTCGACTTCGACGAGGACGAGATGCGGGCGGTGCAGTTGCTCGCTGCCGCCGGCATGGTGCCTACGCTGCGTCATCGTGAGGCCGTCTGATCCACCCCCGCCGGTGGCCGACGCCGCGTACGTCGCCCGTCTGGCCGGTCTCACCGAGCCGTTCGGTATCACCCACACGGGCGTCGCGCCGGCCGACGTGCTGGGGCATGCCCGCGACGCGTTGCGGCACCGCATCGACCATGGCCTGGTCGACGGCATGCAGTTCACGTTCAAGAACCCCGAACGGTCGACCGACCCGCAGCGGGCCGTGCTCGGTGCCCGCAGTGTGTTCGTCGCTGCCCGGCCGTACCTGCTCGCCGAACCTGCATCACCGAACGACGCATCGCCGAACGACGCATCACCGAACGACGCATCGCCGAACGACGCACGACCGAACGACGGGCCGTTGGGCCGGGTGGCGAAATACGCGTGGGCCGACCACTACGCGCCGTTGCGCGAAGGTCTCTGGGCAGTGGCGCACCAGCTGCGGCGCGACGGCTGGAAGGCGGTCGCCTTCGCCGACGACAACAGCATCGTCGACCGCGAGGTCGCGCACCTTGCCGGCATCGGCTGGTACGGCAAGAACGCCAACCTGCTCGTGCAGGGTGCCGGCAGCTTCTTCGTCCTCGGGTGCGTGGTCACCACGGCCCCGTTGCCAGTCGCCGCCGAGCCGGTGGCCGACGGCTGTGGCAGCTGCCGGCGCTGCCTCGACGGCTGCCCCACCGGCGCCATCATCGAGCCCGGCGTGATCGACGCTGCGCGGTGCCTCGCCTGGGTGCTGCAGAAGCCGGGCATCGTGCCACGCCACCTGCTCTCGGCGATCGGCGACCGCGTCTACGGCTGCGACGACTGCCAGGACGTGTGCCCGCCGGCCGTTCGTCTGGGGGTGCGCCACGCCGGCTCGGCGCTGGCCGGCCTCGCGCAGACACCCCGCTCCCACGTGTCGGTGCTGGCGCTGCTCGACGCCGACGATCAGGAGGTGCTCGCCCACTGGGGTCGCTGGTACCTGGCCGACCGCGATCCCCGCTGGATCCGGCGCAACGCGCTGCTGGTGCTGGGCAACATCGGCGACGGCGGCGATGGCGACGTGCAGCGAGTGATGGCCGACTACCTTTGCCACCACGACCCGCTGCTGCGCGCCCATGCCGTGTGGGCGGCACGCCGCCTGGGCCTCCACCACCTGATGCCTGCCACCGATCCGCACCCCGACGTCGCCGCCGAACTGGCGGCCCGATGAGGCGGCCCACGTGAAGCACCTGCTGGTCACCAACGACTTCCCACCCAAGATCGGCGGCATCCAGTCGCTCCTGTGGGAGTGGTGGCGTCGTCTGCCGCCCGAGTCGTTCGCCGTCCTCACCAGCCCATACGCGGGTACCGCCGAGTTCGACGCGCGGCAGCCGTTCCACATCGAGCGCACCCGCGAGCCCGTGCTCTTGCCGCACCCGTGGATGGTGCAGCGCGTCAACACGATGGCGCGAGCGGTGGGCGCAGATCTCGTGGTGCTCGATCCGGCGTTGCCGCTCGGTCTCATCGGGCCCTCGCTCGAGCTGCCGTACGACGTGGTGCTGCACGGGGCGGAGGTCACCGTGCCCGGTCGCCTGCCGTTGTCGAAGCAGACCCTCGGCCATGTGCTGCGTCACGCTCGGCACATCGTGGCCGCTGGCGGTTACCCGGCCGCCGAGGCCGAGCATGCAGCCGGTCGTTCGCTGCCCATCACCGTCGTGCCACCGGGCGTCGACACCACGCGCTTCGTGCCACTGAGCCCCGAGCAGCGCACTGCCGCCCGTTCGCAGTTCGGCATCGCCGACGACGCCGAGCTCGTCGTGAGCATCAGCCGCCTCGTGCCGCGCAAGGGCTTCGACACGGCCATCCGCGCCGCCGCGCTGTTGCGTGCCTCACGTCCGCATCTGGTGCTGGCCATCTCCGGCGGCGGCCGCGACGAGCAGCGCCTGCGGCGACTCGCCCAGCAGCTGCGTGCCCCGGTGGTCTTCCTCGGTCGGGTGGGCAACGACCAGCTGCCGCTGCTCTACGGCTGCGCCGACGTCTACGCCATGCTGTGCCGCAACCGGTGGGCCGGGCTCGAGCAGGAGGGCTTCGGCATCGTGTTCCTCGAGGCCGCAGCGTGCGGCGTGGCACAGGTGGCCGGCGACAGTGGTGGCGCGGCCGAAGCGGTCGACGACGGCATCACCGGCTTGGTGGTGCGGCGGCCCGACGACCCGCGCGGCGTGGCGGCCGCGTTCGAGACGCTGCTCGACGATCCGGAACGACGGCAGCGCATGGGACTGTCCGGGCGTGATCGCGCCGTGCGCGAGTTCTCCTACGACGTGTTGGCGCACCGCCTGGGTGTCTCGCTCGGTGCGCTGGCAGAATGATGGCGATGGAGTCACGCACGGTGCGCGCCGATCTGGCGGGCACAGCCCTGTTCGTGGTGGCGCTCGGCGTGGCCGTGCCGTTCCGCACCCATCGCTCGGCG
The DNA here is from genome assembly GCA_003154135.1 of Acidimicrobiaceae bacterium. Taxonomy (GTDB): domain Bacteria; phylum Actinomycetota; class Acidimicrobiia; order Acidimicrobiales; family Ilumatobacteraceae; genus UBA668. The sequence goes on along the minus strand of PMCN01000211.1, from coordinate 2,685 downwards.
CAGGTGCTCATCGCGGTCGTGTCACTGGTGCTGTTCGCGATCGGCATCGCCACGTCGCTGTGGGCGTACACCTCGGCGCTCGAGCGCTCGCGTGCCGAGGAAGTGGGGGTGGCCAACCTCTACCTGCTCACCGGCGCCACCGCGCCACCGTCGGTGAAACGGGCGATGTCGATCGCCCTCGGGCTGCAGGTGGTGGCTGCACTGGCAGGCGCCAGCGTGGGCGTGGCGGGCCTCAGAGGCAACCAGGTGAACGCGCTGGCGTTCGGTGTGCTCGTGCCGATGTTCGGCATTGGCATGAATGGGCTGTGGGCCGCGAGGTACGGTTCGTACGGGCCGCGGGTCGCGCCCGCACCGAAGCAACCCAAACGCAGGATCGAGTAGAACACAGACATGGCTGAAACGGCGTTCCAGAGCACCACCATCGCGGCCGCGCCCGAGCGCGTGTGGGCCGTCGTCACCGACTTCGATCGCTATCCCGAGTGGGCCAAGGACGTGAAGGACGTCGTGGTACGTGTGCGCGACGAGCAGGGTCGGGCCGTCGAGGTCGAGTTCCGCGCGTCGGCACTCGGCCGCAGCACGCACTACACGCTCGGCTACGACTACACCGAGGCGCCGGCCGTGCTCAGCTGGCGGATGCTGCGCGGCGACATCATGCGCACCATCGACGGCGCCTATCACTTCGCGTCCACCCCCGACGGTGGCACCGACGTGCGCTACGACCTCACCATCGAGCTCGTCGTTCCGTTGCCCGGATTCGTCAAGCGTCGCGCAGAGGTGCGCATCCTCAACACGGTCCGCGAGCTCAAGACACGCGCCGAGGCGTGACCACAGGGCGACGCGCCGGTCTCGACGTCGGCGGCACCAAGTGTCTCGGCGTCGTGCTCGACGAGCACGGTGCTGTCATCGCGGAGCACCGCGAACCCACTCCCAAGGGCCCCGAGTCCATCATCGACACGCTGGCCGGGTTGGCCCGCCGTCTCGCCGACGCGGTGGGCGGCTTCGACACGCTCGGTGTGGGCGTGCCGGGCCTGGTGACGCGCAACGGCGTGCTGCGCGCGGCGCCCAACCTGGTCGACATCATCGACTTCCGGGTCGGGCAACTGCTGGGCGAGCGGCTCGACATGAAGGTCGAGGTCGACAACGACGCCACCTGTGCCGCAGCGGCCGAGTGGAAGGCCGGCGAGGGCGTGGGCGAGGACGAGTTCGTGATGGTCACGCTGGGCACCGGCATCGGCGGCGGACTGGTCTCGGGGGGCCGTCTCATGCGTGGGGTCAACGGGTTCGCGGGCGAGATCGGCCACATGGTCGTCGACCCCGACGGTCCACCGTGCCCGTGTGGCCGGCGTGGCTGCTGGGAGCGCTATGCATCGGGCTCGGGTCTGGGCCGCCTCGCTCGTGAGGCAGCCGAGGGCAAGCGGCTGGGCAACGTCGTCGCGCTCGCCGGCGGCGATCCCGACGCGGTGCGCGGCGAGCACGTGCAGCAGGCGGCGCTCGCCGGCGATGTCGAGGCGCTCGAGGTCATCCACGCGTTCGGCCGTTGGGTGGCGCTCGGGCTGGTCAACCTCACCAACGTGCTCGATCCCGGCCTGTTCGTCCTCGGAGGCGGCCTCGCCGGCTCCGGCGACCTCTACCTCGGCGCCATCCGCGAGCACTTCACCGAGCTGCTCTACGCGCCCACGTTGCGGCCGCACCCGCGCCTGGCGTTCGCATCGCTCGGCGAGCGAGCCGGTGCCTACGGCGCTGCGTTGCTCGCCGAAGTGCACTGACCGAGCTGACGGCAATGACCGACTGGCGGCACTGACGCAGTGGCAGCAACGCGCTAGGGGCAGGCACCGGTGTCGACCGGTGCGTTCGTGGCCCCGGCGAGCAACGAGCGACCCTCGGTGATGTCGGTGGCCCAGGCCCGGTGCGGGTCGGTGCTGCTCCGGGCGAACACCACGGCGACGGCGACACCGCCGGCGACGAGCACGCTGCCGGAGTCGCCCGGGTCGACGTCGGCGACCAGCTGGTAGCCGCGGCGCAGGCCGGGGCCGCCGTGGTCGATGTCGTTCGCATTGATGTCGACGAACGACACGGCGACGAACGGCAACGCCTCCTGCGTGGCGTCGCGCCACACCGACATCGACCCCTTCGTGCCCGAGCGCATGGTGCCCATCTTCAACGGGCTGGTCGACGCGTTGACCGACAGCACGGCGAGGTCCTTCTGGCGGTCGATGGCCACCACCTGCGCAGCCTTCTCGGTGCCGTCGGGGAGGATCACGTCGACATCGGTGGAGCCTGCCACCACGTGCGCCACCGTCATCACGCGCTGGTCGGCGATGAACGATCCACCTCCCGCCGCACGGTGCTGACCGCACCCTTCGGCCTCCACCTGCACCGCCGCGCCCATCGCGAGATCGCCGTCGGACTTCGAGGACGCGTGGCTGCACCCGATGGTGGTCACCGCCANNACGAAGTTGGCGCGTGCGCTGCTGATCTCGGCCCAGGCGGCTTCCCGGCCGGCCAACCCGGCGGTCGACGACGTCTTGCCCGGCTCGAGCGCCTTGTACACCTCGAAGAAGTGCTGGATCTCGTTCACCAGCTGCGGGGTGAGATCGGGCAGGTCGTGCACGTGCTCCCAACGGGGTTCGTTGGGCGGCACGCAGATGAGCTTGGCGTCCTCGCCGGCCTCGTCGTGCATGTACA
>PMCN01000004.1:30540-31244 GCA_003154135.1 Acidimicrobiaceae bacterium | reverse complement strand
CACACGCCCGAGTACATCCACGACCTGAACGAGCTCGTCGCCATGTTCCCCGAGGACCAGCGGCGAGCGTTCATCGGCGACAACGCCCGCCGGCTGTTCAAGCTCGGCTGACGAGCCGGCGCGACTCGGCGGAGCTCCCCGTTTGGACGAAGAGCCCCGCCCAGCGCGTCGTTCGGCTCAGTGGGCGACGCCGGCCATCGGCGGGTGGTGAGGCCGATGCAATCCCGCAAACCGGTGCTGTTCGGCGAAGAACAGACCCCACGTCGCGAGGAACACCATCAACAGACCCGGTACCACGAAGAACCAGGTGAACAGGCGGAAGTTGGGGAGGCTGTTCACACTGTTGTAGTTGTCGACGTTTGCCTGCATCGTCGACACGAGCGGCTGGTAGTGCTGGAGCCCGGCGGGTACCTGTTGGAAGATCGCGACGTTGCTCGACATCATCCCCAGCAGGTTGCCGAAGTCGGCCGACATCTGCGGCAGGCTCGCCAGCATCGCCGACATCGACGGGTAGTTCGTGGCGAGGAAGTCCTGCACCTGGGCCGGCGTCATGTTGAGCGCCTGGGCGAGGCCGGGGACGAGCTTCGCGGAATCCGTCTGCATTCCCTTGATCCCATCGAGGTACGCGTTGAACTTGGCCACGTTCTCGGCGCTCATCGCGGGAACCACCTTGCCGAGCGGCACGAACACGTCGTTGTAGTACG
>PMCN01000004.1:0-30524 GCA_003154135.1 Acidimicrobiaceae bacterium | reverse complement strand
CCAGAGGACCTTGCGCATGGCGGTCCGCCTCCTTGTGGCCGCGACGCGGCCTCGAACTAGAGGGTCCGGCCGCCCGCCCGTTGGGTCCAGTGGCTTTGGCGTGAAACGCTCGGGACCTTCGGCTCTAGGGTTCTCGACCACCGGCTCGAGATGCAGACGGGCCGCTCCCGACCCAACGAGAGCGGCCCGTGATGTTGAGGACACGACTGCCCGCGTTGGGAAACGGAAGGGCACCGCGTGAGTTGATGGTCGCGCCGACCGCGCGGCCGACAGTAGGGACCAAGGTCCAGATCCGTGCGTGCCGGCGGAGCTCGACGGACACTACGGTGCGGCAGTGATGCGCAGGCCGACCCGCCACCGTGTGCTGTTGCAGTGCTCGGTCGCGGTGCTGCTCGTCGCGTGTTCGTCGAACGCGACCAGGTCGGCNNTGGACGCTGCGCGATCAGATCGCGCTGCTGGTGTGGCCCGCCGTGTACTCCGATCAATGGGCGAGCGCGCAGCAGACCGTGAAGACGCTCCACGTCGGCGGGGTCGTCCTGATGAAGCCGTCCAACGCCTTCGCCGATGTCCTCCACTCGAACCTGTCGAGCCTGAAGGCACTCAGCCGGCACGGACTCCTCGTCGCCACCGACGAGGAGGGAGGCGAGGTCCAACGTCTGAGTGAGCTCGGGTTGCTGCCGTCCGAACAGGAGATGTCCGGCAAGTCGTCGGCCGAGATCGCCGCCATCGTCGCCGCCCATGCCAAGGTGGTCGCGAAGGCCGGCATCGATGTCGTCTTCGCGCCGGTCGTCGACGTGCGGCCCGTGGCCGGAAAGGATCCGCTCGGACAGGGGCGCCTGTTCGTGGGCGACGGAGCGCGAGTGGCGACGCTGGCCGCGATCTACGTGCACGCGTGGGAGGCAGCCGGCGTGCTGCCGGTGCTGAAGCACTTCCCCGGGCACGGGTCGGCGTCGGCCAACACCGAGACAAAGCTCGCTACCACGCCACCCCTCGCCCAGCTCCTCCTGCGCGACCTCGTGCCCTACGAGCAACTGGTCGGATCGGGAGCCGGTGTGATGGTCGGCCACCTCGCCGTCCCCGGCCTCACCGACGGCAAGCCCGCGTCGCAGAGCGCCGCCGCGGTCGACCTCCTGCGGAACCGCCTCGGCTACGGCGACGCACTGGTGATCAGCGATGCGCTCGGCATGGGAGCCGTTGGGGCACCCGTCCCCGAGGCAGCGGTACGGGCCATCGCGGCCGGCATCGACGTCGTCGAGTTCACCGGCACCGTCGACACCAAGGCGGTGATCGACGCGATCGAGCAGGCCGTGCAACAGGGCCGCCTCACCGTCGCCCAGATCGGTGTCTCCGCCACCCGCGTGGCCCGCGTGCTGGCGGCACACGGCACGGCCTGCGCGTCGGCCTGACCCATCCCCGCCCCGATTCCCCCCGATTCCCCCGATTCCCCCCGATTCCCCCGATTCCCCCGCTCGTGTCAGCGCGTGATCACCAAGAATGGTGGTCACGCGCTGACACGAGCCGNNCGGGGTGGGGCGCGGGTGGGGCTACGGGGGCGGCGCGAGCGTGGTGTCGGAGGTGCCGGGATCCGAGCTGGTGGTGGGGGTGGCCACTGTCGTCGGGGGATCTTGCCCCGGGTCGGTGGTCGAGGAAGGTGCCGTCGTCACCGGCGGCTCGGTGGTGTCCGGAGCCTTCGTCGAAGGCGTTTCCGGCGTCGTCGTGGCGGTCACCACGGCGGTCGTGTCGGTGCCGGCGACGGTCGTCGTGGTGACGTCGGTGCCGGTGGTGTTGGGACCGGGCACGACGTTGGGGGTGACGAGTGGCTTGCCATCGGGGATGAAGACGATCGAGCCCGGCACGATGAGCGGCGAGAGCGCTGCGTAGATCGCGCGCGCATCGGCTTCGTGGCCCGCGTACCGCAGCGGGAAGGCCGAGACCTCGATGCGCTGGTCGAGTGCCCCGAGCGGTTGCGACTGCCAGTCGGGGATCTTCTGCAGCCGCTGGAACCACGTGGTCGCCTCGTACACGATGTCGGTCACCTGCGTGACGTCACCCCATCCGCAGCTGGGCCGCATCTGGAAGACACCGAGCGAGTCGTGGTCCTGCACGCGTGTGGTGTAGGGCACGAAGTCGGTGGGCACGTAGTTGTGCAAGCCGCTCTCGGCGAGGCCGGCCATCAGCGCCGCGACGGCGCCGTCGGTCGAAATGCCCATGCGCTTGGCGGTGTCGATGATGACCGCAGCGTTGCCGATGCGCTCCGAGTTGAGGACCGCGCCACTCGGCAGCTGCAGCGTCGACGGCGCGCCGTTGAGGTAGGCCTGCAGGTGCGGACCGGCCGCCGTCAGCGTGGCCAACGGGCGCTTGATGGCCCGGATGCGGGCCACGTCGACCTTCGAGTACACCACGCCCGCCGGAGTGGATTCGATCTGCCGGCCGGCGTCGACGAACAACGCCTCGCGGTCGTTTCCGGCGACCGGCCTATAGACGATGATGTCACCGGGCAGGAGGTCGACGGCGTTCACGTCGGTGAGATCGGAGGCGGCAACCTCACGCGACGTCGTCGGGATGGTCACGCCGATCAGCTTGTACGCCTCGGTGACGAACCCGGGGCCGTCGAACACGCGGGTGCCGGCCTGGTAGCTGACGTTGGCCTTCGAGCCGGTCTCCGACTGGTAGGTGCCCCCGTCCCACAGCACCTCTCCGAAGCGGAACGGCGTCACCGCGGCGAACGGCGTGCCGATCATCGTGCCGGCCCAACGCAGCATCGCCTGCAGCGACATCTCGTTGGTCGAGTCGAGGCTGGTGGCCGCGTCGAGCAGCGCCCAGCGGACGGTGTCGTCGAACGCGACGACCTTGGCGGAAACGATCGAGGGGTCGAAGGTCGCTGCCAGGGCCGGGCCGTCAGCGGGGGCCACCGGCCCGGACGCCATGCTGCACAGCTCGAGAACGACCGCGGTGGTCGCGTCGAAGAGGTCCTGCGGGTTGGGCCTCACGCCGTCGTGGGCACTGATCGACGACTCCAGACCGAGCCAGGTCGAGGGCGAGAAGTGCAGAGGGCCAACCTTCGCCAGCGTCGGGTAGCCCTCGGCCGGCTGACCGAAGAACGCCTGGTCGGCTTCTGAGAGCGTGTTCGGCGTGGTGCCGGGCTGATCGAGGAGTGGCGTGGCCGGGCGACCGGTGGTGTCGACCTGCAGGTCAGGCGCCTCGGACATGGTGATCGCGGCGATCAGCGGTACGTCGAGCCCGCAGGTGTTCGCCGACGAGAACGCTGCCGCGGCGCTGGCGGCGAGCTCGGTGGCCGACAGTCCGGGGATCGCAATGGGGTCGCCCGCGCTGTCGCTCACGGTTCCGGCAGCGATGCCTGTCGCCAGCGTCATCGCGCTGTCGTACGTGGGCACGTGGGTCTCGGCCGCGACCGACGACGTCTCCCACGCGGCGAGCAGTTCGTAGCCGCTCCTGGTCGGGTGCACGTTGTCGCTGGACATCAGGTTCGGCGTCAGACCGGCCTCGTTGGCGTCGATGACGTGCACGTGCCGATCGGGGTGGGCCGCCACTTCGGCGGTGATCACCATGTGCACCTGGGCGACCGGCGAACCAGTCTTGTACTCGCGGGGCAGGATGAACGTGAGCTGATCGGCGGGTGTGTGGAGGATGAAGTCGTCGACCTGTTGCGCCGGCGTCAGCGCCGACCGGCCGAAGCCGTTCGTGCCGAGGGCGACCACGACGCGGCTGGTCGCCGGCGGGCGGGCGGCATCGAAGTCGGCGACGCCCTGGACGAAGGTCTCGCCGACCTTGGCGTGGAACGTGGCGCCGGGGAACGCGCCCGTTGCCTGCGCGCCCACCTGGAGCGAGTCGCCGAACACCTCGATCGGCGAGGTCGCCGGGAGGCCGGGAGTCACCTGCCAGATGGGGAGCTGTGCGATCGCGGCCCGCCAGATCGCGGCTTGCGTGGGATCGGTGAACGGGGTGGTCACGGAGTAGCCCGGCTGCCCGGCGACGAACGACGCGAGGCGAGAGGCCACCCAACCGGCCGACGTGGCCACGTCGTTGGCGGCGGCGAGATCGAGCGCGGCCTGCTGCTCGGGCGCGACGGTCGTTGGCGCGACCGTCGTTGGCGCGACGGTCGTTGGCGCGACCGTCGTGGGCGGGTCGACCGTCGTCGGCTGGTCGACAGTTGTCGGCTGGTCGGCAGCCGCCGAGCCGCGAGGCACGTCGGGACCAGCGATCACCGCACCAGTCACGACACCGGTCACGACACCAGGCGTGGGGTCGGTCGTCGGGCCAGCGGTGGCAGCGACCGTCGCGTTCGGGTCGGCGGCGTCCCACTGGTCGGCGCGAACGAGGAACGGGCCGATGTACGTGGTGCCATCGACCGTCGTGGTCAACGCGGGTGTCAGTTCGGGGAACGTCGATGACGCCGCGTACAGGGCTGTCCCCTCGTCGGTGGGCAGGGTGCGGCCGGCAGCAGTCTCGGTCTGCACGAGTGCGACCAGCACCTGCCACGGCACGTCGTTCTCGGCGGCGACCTCGCTGATCGCGGCGAGCATCTGATGGTCGGCGACCGACGCACGCGTCACTTCGGCATCGGCGACGGAGGTCGAGCTGGGCGACAGCATCGGCGCGGCGACGTAGGGCACGGCCACGGCCGCGAGCACGAGCGCGCCCCGCCGAACCTGCACGTGGCGACCACCCCGGGCGCGCGAGGTGCCGGCATGCGCCCCTTTGCCCATCGGTCGCACCACATTCGTCGCGATCCAGCCGCCGAGTCGCCCGACCATGCTCATCCAAGCTCCTTCAATCTCGGTGCCACGCCACTCACCCGGCAAACCTCGCCGAGTCGCGTGAACACGAGCGGGTCATCGGCAGAAGGTGCGGTGAACGTGAGAAGAATCCTGGGAACCGGCACACTGGGGCCATGGCTGCCCTGCGCGACGTCCTGCCCGCACAGGGGGCCGACCCCACCGAGGTGGCCGACGCGTTCAGCGCGTGGGCGGCGACGAGTGGCCGTCCGCTGTACCGCCATCAGGAGGACGCCATCCTCGCGCTCGCCCTCGGTGAGCACGTGGTGCTGGCCACGCCCACCGGGTCGGGCAAGAGCCTGGTGGCCATGGCTGGGATCGCGCTCGCGCTCAATGCAGGGCGCCGAGCAGCCTGGACGGCGCCGATCAAGGCGTTGGTGGCGGAGAAGTTCTTCGATCTCGTCGACCTGCTCGGTGCAGACCAGGTGGGCCTTGCCACCGGCGACGCGTCGATCAACCCCGAGGCGCGAGTGCTGGTGTGCACGGCAGAGGTGCTCGCCAACCATGCCCTGGCCAGCGGCTCGACCGGCGAGTACGGCTTCGCCTGCCTCGACGAGTTCCACTACTACGCCGACCGCGATCGCGGATGGGCATGGCAGGTGCCGCTGCTCGAGATGACTGACTGCCAGATGCTGCTCGCCTCGGCGACGCTCGGCGACATGACCGCCATCAGGACCGATCTCGAGCAACGGTCGGGCCGGGCGGTCACCGAAGTGACCTCGGTGGAGCGGCCGACGCCGCTGTACCACCAGTGGCGGATGACCCACGTGGCCGAGAGCGTGCTCGATGCCGTGCGCGACGGCCTCACGCCCGTGTACGTCGTGCATGCAACGCAGGCGGCCGCCATCGAACGAGCCCAGTCGCTGGTCAGCCTGGCCGTCACCACGCGCGCCCAACGCGAGGCGATCGCCGCGGCGTTGAAGACCGAGCGCGCGACGCGAGGCTTCGGCGAGACCCTCGACCGACTGCTGCGCAACGGCGTGGGTGTGCACCACGCCGGCATGCTCCCCCGCCACCGTCGCCTGGTCGAACGACTCGCCGGCGACGGGCTGTTGCCGGTGATCTGTGGCACCGACACGCTCGGCGTGGGCGTGAACATCCCCATCCGCACGGTGCTGATGACTGCGCTCACCAAGTTCGACGGTTCGAAGGTGCGTGTGTTCACGGTGCGCGAGTTCCGCCAGTTGGCCGGGCGCGCCGGCCGTCCCGGGTTCGATCCCGACGGCCACGTGTGGGTGCAAGCACCCGATCACGTCATCGACAACGCCCGTGCCCTCTCACGCGCCGGTGACGACCCCAAGGCGCGCCGGAAGGCCACCAAGGCCAAGGCTCCCGAGGGTGCCGTGCACTACGACGAGGCGACGATGCAGCGGCTGATGACGGCGCAGCCCGAGGCCCTCACGTCGCGGTTCAAGGTGACCGCCGACATGGTGGCCGGCGTGCTCGGTCGACACGACGGTCCGGCCGCGTTGAAGCGGCTGCTCGCCACCAACCACGATGCGCCGCCACGCCGCCGGCTGCACAAGAAGCGGGCCATCGCCGTGTACCGCAGTCTCGAGGCGGCGGGAGTGGCCGAGCGAGTGCGCGACGCCGATGGCCGGTGTGCCGGTGTGCGCGTGGGTTCACTGGTGGAGGGCAGCGACGAGCGCACCGCGCTGCGGTTCTCGGCGCCGCTGACGCCCTTCGCGATCGAGGTGATCGCCACCTTCGACCGCGACGATCCCGTCTACGTGCTCGACGTGGTGAGCGTGGTGGAAGCGGTGCTCGACGATCCACGACAGATCCTGTACGCACAGCAGAACGCCGCCAAGGGCACCGAGGTGGCCAGGTTGAAGGCCGAAGGGGTGCCCTACGAGGAGCGGATGGACCGCCTCGACACCATCACCTGGCCGAAGCCGCTGCTCGAACTGCTCACCGCCTGCTTCGAGCCCTACCGGGGTCGCCATCCGTGGGTGGCCGAGGGCCCGTCGCCGAAGTCGATCCTGCGCGAGATGCTCGAAGGCGGCGACACGTTCGCCTCGTTCATCCGTCGCTACCGACTCGACCGCAGCGAGGGGCTGCTGTTGCGCTACCTCACCGACGCGTGGCGCACCCTCGACCGATCGCTCACCGACGACGTGTACACCGAGTCGCTCGAAGACGTCATCGAGTGGCTCGGCGCGCTCATCCGGGCCACCGACGCCACGCTGCTCGACGAGTGGGCTCGTCTGGCCGGCCAGCCGGTGCACGATCACCAGGCTCCCGAGGCCGTCGCCGGGCTGATGGGCCCGCCCGCTGCGTGGCGCACCGCCGTGCGCACGGCCGCGTTCGCGTGGGTCGAGCTGCTGGCGCGCAAGGCGCACGGCGCGCTCGCCGAGCGGACGGGGTGGGACGAGTCGCGGCTGCGTGCGGCGATGACGCCGTACTGGGACGAGTACGACTCGATCGACATCGACGCCGATGCACGGTCGACGCAGCACTTCCGGCTCGTCGACGCGCCCGGCCGCTGGACGATCGAGCAGACGATCGTCGACCCCGCAGGCGACGGCGAGTGGCGGCTGGTCGCATCGGTCGACCTCGATGCCGCCATCGCCGAAGGAGCGCCCACGTTGCAACTCGACCGCATCGGGCGCGACGCGTCGTCGCAGTGACGAGCGATCCCGCGGCAGCGCGTCGGCTCGGTCGGCACGGCACCCGGTCGGCACGGCCACATCACCCCGTTCTGGGTAGCTCCAGCACCGGATTTCGTCGGTGTGCCTGCCCAGAAGCCGATTTGGCGGCAATCCTGCCCAGAATCCGACGTGGGAGCGAGCTGAGGGTTGCCTCGCTCGCGGCAGTGGGTGTACGACAGCGAGAGGCGTTCCGGTCGGGACGNNCCCGCGTTGTTGATGGTGGCGCCCGAGCCGGGTTCGAACCCGATCGGCTGGCTGGTGTGGCACCTCACGCGGGTGCAGGACTCGCACATCGCCGAGCTCACCGGCGATCCGCAGGTGTGGGTCGAGGGCGACTGGGCGGCACGATTCGGGATGACGGCCGACGCGCACAACCACGGCTACGGCCACACCGCCGCCGACGTCGCCGCGGTACGACCCGATGGTCCCGATGTGCTGCTCGGCTATCACGAGGCGGTCGCCGTCCGTACCCGCACCTTCCTTGCTGGGCTGGCGCCCGCCGACCTGTCGAAGATCGTCGACGAGCGGTGGGACCCGCCGGTCACGATGGGCGTGCGGCTGGTCAGCATCGCCGACGACGACATGCAGCACGGTGGCCAGGCGGTGTACGTGCGGGGACTGCTCGAACGGCGCTAGGTCACGGTCGATGACGTTCGGCCCTGCCGGGGCGGCCCGGTGTGGTGTCCCAATGGCAACGTGGACAACTTCGGATACCTCGTCGTCGCGTCCGAGTTGCACGCCGCGACCACAGTCGACCGTGTGACCGCTGGCGTCCGCGCCGACATGGATGCGATCGGCGGCACCAGGGTGACTTCGCCGGAGGAGACGCCGGACGCTCCCCTTGTGATCCTGGTCGCTACCGGTGGCACCGAGGTGGCGATCCTCGACCATGCGCGCCGACGTAGCGACGTCGTACCGTTCGAACCCATCGTGCTGGTGGCCCACCCACTGCACAACAGTCTCCCGGCCGCGCTCGAAGCAATGGCTCGCGCCCGTGCCGATGGCAGGAGTGGTCGGATCGTGCAGGCCGAAGCCGGTGCACCCGACGCGATTGCAACAGCGGTTGCCGACGTCACGGCGATCCATCGGTTGCACCGCACCCGGCTCGGTGCGGTCGGCGAACCGTCACCATGGCTGGTGGCGAGCATCCCCGACGCCGACTCGCTTCGTGCGCGGTGGGGGGTGGAGTTGGTACCGATCGGGATCGCCGACACCATCGAAGCGCATCGGAGCGCCGACCCCGAGCGCACACGAACGGCGGCGGAGCGCTTCTCCGGCACGGCTCGTCCGTCGGCGGAGTTGATGCGGGCTGCAGCTCTGCACCCTGTCCTGGTCGACGCGATCGCTGCCGCTCGCGTCGACGCGGTTGCTGTCCGCTGTTTCGACTACCTGGGTGCCCTCCGCACGTCAGGCTGCATCGCGCTGGCCCAGCTCAACGACAGCGGGATCGTGGCCGGCTGCGAGGGCGACATCGCGAGCACGGTCGCCATGTTGCTGGTGCGCGCGCTCCTCGACCAGCCGAGTTGGATGGCCAACCCGGCGGCGATCGACGAGGCAAACGACCGAGTCCTGCTTGCTCACTGCACGGTGGCGCCATCGCTCGTCAGCGACATCGAGTTGCACACCCACTTCGAGTCCGGCCTCGGGATCGGCCTGCGCGGCACCTTCTCGCCGGGCCCGGTGACGTTGATGCGGCTGGGTGGTCGTTCGCTCGACCAGCTCTGGATCTCCGACGGCGACATCGAGCACGCGGGTCAAGCCGACGACCTCTGCCGCACGCAGGTCACGGTCCGCCTCGTCGGCACGGGCGCGCGCACGCTCCTGGAGGAGCCGCTCGGCAACCACCTGCTGATGTTCCACGGTCATCGTCGTGATCGCGTCGAGCGATGGTGGCGTCTGGCGTTCGGGTCCTCTTCCTGAGCATGCCTACGCGAAGGGCGCCGACGTGTCGGAGAGCTCGGGTTAGCATGACGTCATCGCCCCCCGGAGCGTGCCGGCGACTCGGGTTGGAGAGGTTGGACATGCGTCGTACACGTCACGGGCGTCGGGCGATTCTGCGAGCTCCGACCACCATGGTGGCCGTGCTCGCGGTGCTGGTCACCGGCTGCGGCACCCGGCTCCCCCAGAGCGCGTTCGACACCACGCCCCCCGGCGGCAGCCCTGTGCCCGCCACGACCACGCCCGACGGCAAGAACAGCGACGTCGGTGTCACTGCCTCGACCATCAAGCTCGGGCTCATCGTCAGCAAGACCAGCCCACTCGGCGCGGAGACCTTCAGCGGGCCGATGTACGGCGCACAGGCTTCCATCGCCGCCCTCAACTCCAGCGGCGGCGTGAACGGACGGCACATCGACCTTGTTGTCTGTGACGACGGCGCCACCGGTGCAGGCAATCGCCGCTGCGTCACCAAGCTGATCCAGGACGACAAAGTGTTCGCGTTCGTCGGCAACAGCATCTACGACTACGCCGGGGCGTCATACGTCGACGACCACGGTGTGCCCGACGTGGGCGGCCAGCCGATCAGCACCGCCTACGACCAGTACCGCCACCTGTGGTCCATCTACGGCAGCTCCGCCCCGCGTGACGGCACGGTCGGTTGGAACGGCAAGCTCTACGGCGGCACCGAGGTGTACCGGCTGTTCGCCACGATGCTCGGCGTGAAGACTGCCGGCGTGGTGGCGTACAACCAGCCCGACTCGCTGCGCTTCGCCAACCTCACTGCGTCGGCGTTGCAGCTGGAGGGCTACACGGTGGTCCGCGAGCAGGTCGACTTCGCGATGCCGTCGTGGAGTGCGGCGGCGATCGACATGCGGTCGCGCGGAGTCGACATCGTGTTCGACGCACTCGACTCGGCCGGAAACGTGAGCCTGTGCGACGCGATGGACGCGGCCGGGTTGAAGGTGAAGGCGAAGGCCGTCACCGTGCAGGCCTGGAACGAATCGGTGCGCGACGACTACCGGAGCGCACCGAACTGCCGCAACGCGCTGTATGCGACCGCCACCACCCGCAACTACATGGACACCGACAACGCCACGATCGCCCGCTTCCGTACGGAGATGCAGGCCGCCTTCCCCGAACGGGAGGACAAGATGTCGATGTGGGAGCTCGAAGGTTGGGGCGGCGCGAAGTGGTTGGCGGATGCGATGGCATCGTGTGGTGACTCGTTGACACGGAAGTGCGTGGAGACCTACATGAGCCGTCCGGAGGGGTACGACGCCGGCGGCGCCTTCACCCCTCGCAACTTCACCGTCAGGCCGGCGCCCGTCGGCACCGATCACAACTGCCTGTTCGCTGCCCGCTGGAGCGACAGCGCCGACGGCGGCCACGGCGCCTGGGTGACGGTCACACCCGGCAAGGAAGCCGCCTGCTTCGACGTGCCCAACGTCGCATACACACCCTGAACCACCCGAGGGCGCTCAGATCAGCACGGCAGGCGGCGGTCCGCTCACCAGTTCGCTCGCCTCGCCGGCCCAGGCCAGCTCGCCGCGCGAGAGCACGTAGACCAGATCTGCCCGTCGCACGATGTCGGGCTGATACTGCTCGGCCACGACGATCACCCGCTGCGGCGTCGCCAGCTCGTCGATCACACGATGCAACCGCTCGGCAGCCCCGACCGAGAGGCCGCTGGTCACCTCGTCGAGCAGCAGCGCGGCACCCGGACGCAGCAGGATCGGCGCGAGTGCCAGCATCTGGCGCTCGCCACCAGAGAGGGTGCTGGCGCGCTGCGCGCCCCTGGATGCAAGCTCTGGGAAGACAGCGTGCACCCGATCGATCGATGCGCCGCGGGCGAAGATCGACAGGTTCTCGGCGACCGACAACCCGGCGAAGACGTTGGCTTCCACCGGGACGACGGTGAGGCCGGCAGCGACGCGCTCGTGCGTGGGCAGGCGAGTGATGTCGCGTCCCCGCCAGGTGACATGCCCGGAGGCGACCGGGATGCTGCCGTCGATGGCCCGCAGCACGCTGGTCTTGCCCGCCCCGTTGCGTCCCAGCAGCGCCACCACGCTGCCCAGGGGGAAGCTCAGGCTGATGCCGTGCAGCGCCTCCACCGGGCCGTATCCGGCGCGGACGCGCACGAGGTCGATCCCCGAGCTCATGACGGCCGCCCGAAGAGCAACGACGACACATCGGCGCGTCGCAGCACGTCCTTCGGCGAACCCGAGACGACCGCTCGCCCGGCAGCCATCACGTACACCACGTCGGCAGTCTCGTCGACCAGCCTCAGATCGTGCTCGATCATCACCACCGCGAGGTTGCGAGCAGCCAACCGGTGCAGCAACTGGTGCAGATGCTCAGCCTCGGTGTCGTCGAGGCCGCTCGCCGGCTCGTCGAGGAGCAGCGTGTCCGGACCGGTGCACAGCGCACGTCCCAGTTCCACCAGGTGCAGCGTGCCCGGCGACAGTTCGCCGGCCACCACATGAGCCGCCGGCGTGAGGCCGAGGTCGGCCAGCACCTCGCGCACCGCCGCGCCGTGGCGCAACCGCCGTGGCTCGGGCATCCCGACGACCCCGCGCAGGAGGCCACGCCGCCGATGGCTCTCGGCTGCCACCATGAGGTTGTCGGCCACCGTCATCGTCGGGAACACCGACGAGCGCTGGAACGTGCGCGCCAGTCCTCGGCGGGCGAGCGCGTCGGACGGCAACGCGGTGACGTCCTCGCCCCTGTGCCACACGGAACCGGCATCGGGGGTCCCCACGCCGGAGAGGCAGTCGAAGAGCGTGGTCTTCCCGGCGCCGTTGGGACCCACGATGACGGTGACCTGCCCGGCTCGGGCGACGAAATCGACCTCGTCGACGATGAGCACCCCATCGATGCGCTTGGTCAACCCATGGGCCTCCAGCAGCGGGTTCACGGCGCCGCCCCACGCACCGACGACGGGCGGTGCAGCGTTCGGGCCAGGGCGCGGCGACCTGTGGGCGTGAGCCGTGTCGGAGCCACAGGCACACGGACCGACGCGGCGGCGACGCGGCCGCCCATCGTCGCATCGACCAGCCGCGACAGCGTGTGCACAAGTCCTCCCGGCAGGCGACCGAGGAAGAGGGCAGCGACACCGATGACGAGGATCGAGGTGCCCGACGGCGCGCCGGCATCGAGCGCGACGAGCATTCCGGCCCCGATGACCGCGCCCGAAGCGCTGTCGACGCCAAACACGACCACGACGGCGAACCAGATGAGGCCGAGGATCGGGTCGAATGCGCTCGGATCGAATGCCCGCGACCCCATCGCCAGCAATGCACCGCCAAGCGCCGCCAGCGCCGCACTCGCGGCAAGAACGAGCAGCTTCAGGAAGCGCACGTCGATGCCGGATGCCTGCGCGCCCATCTCGTCGTCGCGCACCGCAGTGAGGGCGCGGCCGAGGCGGCCGGTGTGCAGGTTGTGAACCAGTACGAGCGCGATTCCCAGGCACAGCAGTTCGAGCACGTAGAAGTTGTTGTCGGAACCGAACGCGTCGGGGGGGTGCACGACGACGCCGGTGGTGATGGCCGGCTGGTCGAACACGAACCGGCTGATCGTCACCGCGAACGCGAACGTGGTGAGTGCCAGGAACAGGCCCCGCCGGCGGATGGCGGGCCACCCCATCAGCAGACCCACCGGGAGCACGAGCAGTGGCACGAGCACCAGCACGAGCGCGCCCGGCACCCGCGGCAGGCCGGGAATGGTGCCGGCGGCGAGCCGTCCGGCCACCAGCGCACCGAGCCCCGCGAACCCGGCCTGTCCGAGCGAGATCTGCCCTCCGTACCCGCTCACCACCACCACCGAGACGAGCACTATCGCCAGTGCCGGCACCGCGAGGGCGGTCCGTCGGTCCTGCGCGCTGAGCAGCACCGGTACCGTGAGCGTGAGAGCGGGGAGCAGCCACCAGGCACGGGCCTCCACCCTGCCGCGGGCGGTGGGCAGCCGGGCCGCCAACCCCGCGTCGGGCGCCGCGCGCTCGTCGAGGCGACGCAGCATCAGCAGGGCCAGCAGCAGCACCACCACGAACAGGTTCGACTTCAACGCGTCGAGCAGCGCTTCGGCACTGCCGTTCACGCGCACACGGGTCAGCTCTGCCTGGCCGACACCGATCAGCAGTGCAGAGGCGATCGCCCACAGTGGACTGGTGAGCCGCGCCACCACGACCACCGCCATCGTCTCCAGCATCACCAGCGTGAGGCCTTGCGGTTGCAGCCGCATCGTCGGCGCCATCAGCACGCCGGCGATCCCGGCCAGCGCGCACCCGATGGCCCACCCGAGGGCTGCAACACGGTTCACGCGAAGCCCGGCGAGCTCGGCGAGGGAGCGACGCTCCACCACCGCGCGCACCTCGAGGCCGAGCCGTGTGTGCTGTCCGATCACCAGGGCCAGACCGACCATCACGATGACGCCGAGATCGACCACCGTGCTCAGCGGCACCTGCAGCCGGCCCGACAGGCGGAGCTGCCGGTAGGGCACGATCGACGGTGCGTCGAGTCGGGCCTGTGCACCCCAGATCACGGTGGCCATGCCGAGCAGCACGATCAGCACGCCCAGAGAAGCGACCAACTGCTCGGCGGTGGAGGCGCCGCGGCGTTGCAGCGGCCGGAACACGCTGCGTTCCAGCAGCACACCGAACAGCGGACAGATCACGAGCAGGTCGAGCGGCGCGGCAAGCCCGATCGGCCAGTGCCACACGTGCACTTGCTGCCAGAGGAGGTAGGCAGTGGCCATCGCAATGGCCCCGAACGCGAGGTTGAACACACCTGTGAAGCGATACGTGACGAGGAGGCCGAGCCCCGCCAACGCTGCGATCGAGCCGATGCCCAGACCGGCCAACGCCAGCTCGAGGGTCAGCATCGCTAGAACGCCGGTCGCTCGGGTTCGCAGACCTGGCAGGCCGACAGGTGCCGGTGATCGATGACATCTGCTCCGACCACCGCCACCGCCGGCTTGCCCGCGACGAGCGCACACTCCGGACGATGGAAGTGCTCGCCGGTGGCGAGGGCGACGACGCCGTCGTGTGAGGGCACCTCGACCGCGGGGACGACTGGATCGCCGGGCACTTCCTCCACTAGCAGCGCACTCAACTGGGCGATCAGATCATCCGTCCGCCGCGTGGCGCGCTGGGTGGACTCGCGGTCGAGCAGGATCGCGCCGGCAACGACCAGCGCGGCACCAGGAATGGACCCGGAGGCGATGTACGGCAGCTGCTCACCGATCGTGACGGCTCCGGACACGCCCCACCACCCGAGGAACAGCAGCACCCCACCGCCCAGGCCGAGCGCTGCGCCCAGCCACCTCGGACCCGCGCCCCGGTGTGGGCCCGGATCGCGCGTGACGTGACGAGAGTCAGTGACCATGGCACCGCTCACGTTAGTTCCAATCGCGGGCCGTCCGCCCCTAGCAACGCCGTTCCGGACGGACAATCATCGAGCTGGAGGCGACCCGAGGAGGCCATCGATGCCTGTTCTCCGTGATCCGCGACGACGCGTGGCGATGGCCACCCTCATGAGCATGCTGTTGTTGCTGTCCGGGTGTGGTCGGCGCGCGACGCCGGCGGCCACGACTCCGACCACGACCACGACCACGAGCACGACCACGACCACGACCACGACGACCATCTCGACCACGCCCACGAGCACCACGCTCGACGCCACGGCGGCCACGGCGGAGATCACGACCAACTGGCAGCGCTTCTTCCTGCCGACCACATCGATCATCGACCGCGTGGCGCTGCTGGAGAACGGAGCCGCGTTGCAGCAGGCGCTCGAGCAGCGGTCGACGGATCCGCTGATGCAACAGGCCAGCGCCGTCGTCAAGAGTGTGGAGCTGACCGCCACCGACCGTGCCACCGTCACCTACGACGTGTTGCTCAACGGCACGGTCGCCCTGGCCGATTCGCAAGGCACCGCAGTGCTGCAGGACGGCGTGTGGAAGGTGAGTGCGGACAGCTTCTGTGCGCTCATCAGCCTCGGTGCCACCGACCCCATCCCCGGCTGCAGTTAGACGGACGACGCAGGAAGGAGCGTAGATGACCATCGCGGCGGCCACGGGACCGATCGTCATCTCCGTGCGCGAACTTCGTGTGCGCTACGCCGGGACCGACGTGGTGGATGGCATCAGCTTCGACGTGCACCAGGGTGAGGTCTTCGCGTTGCTCGGCCCGAACGGCGCCGGCAAGACCACCACCGTAGAGGTGCTGGAAGGCCATCGCCGCNNGCCTCGCCGGCTCCGTCGACGTGCTCGGTTTCGACCCCGACAGCGGCGGGCGACGGTTTCGCGAACGGATCGGGATCGTGTTGCAGGAGGCTGGCCTCGACGGCGAGCTCACCGCACGCGAGGCACTGTCGTTCTTCGCGTCCCTCTATCCACACCCGCGCGACATCGTCGAACTGCTGTCGCTCGTGCAGCTCGACGCCAAGGGACGCGAACGCGTGCGCACGCTGTCCGGGGGGCAACGGCGTCGCCTCGACCTCGCGCTCGGGCTGGTCGGCGACCCCGACGTCCTGTTCCTCGACGAACCCACCACCGGCTTCGACCCGGCCGCCCGCCGCCAGGCGTGGGACGTGCTCGACGACCTGCGCCGCCTCGGTAAGACCATCGTGCTCACCAGCCACTACATGGACGAGGTGCAGCGCCTCGCCGACCGTCTCGTGGTGCTGCTGAACGGGCGGATCGTCGCCGCGGGCACTCCGTCGTCGCTGGGTGGCCGCGATCGGGCAGGAGCCGAGATCCGCTTCAGGCTGCCGTCGCCGCTCGCACTCCGTGATCTGCCGGACGGGCTGACCGCGGCCGCGGCGATCGACGACGCCGATGTGGTCATCCACGCCGACCGGCCGACTGCCGTGCTGGCCGAGCTGACAGCGTGGGCGTTGGAGCGAGGCGCCGAACTGGAGGCGCTCACCGTGACTCGCCCGAGCCTGGAGGACATCCTGCTCGACCTCACCTCCCCCGTCGGCAGCGAGAGCGTGGCGCCGTGAGCACGATCGCCGCTCCCAGGCGCGCATCGAAGCTGCGCATCGTCGTTGCTCAGGTGCGCTACCAGTGCCTCCTCCTGCTGCGCAGCCCGAGCGCACCGTTCTTCACGTTCGTCGTGCCGCTGATGCTGCTGGTGACCCTCGATCTCGTCTACGGGTCGCGGACCATTCCCACGCGGGTGGGGCTGAGGTTCCCGCAGTTCTACCTACCGGCGATGTCCGCCTTCGCGATGGTGAACGCCTGTTACATCAACGTCATCAACGGAACCACGCTGGCGCGCCAGACCGGCATGTTGAAGCGCATCCGCGGAACACCCCTGCCTGGATGGGTGTACCTCAGCGGCCGGGTTGGCTCGGCGTGCATCGTGGGCCTGCTGTCGGTGGGCGGCGTCTGGGCGCTCAGCGCCCTACCGTTCGGGGTCGCTGTCGTGGGGAGCACGTTGCCGGGCACACTCGTGTTCGTCGGCGCAGGCATGGCGTGCTTCTCGTGCATCGCTCTGGCGATCACGCCACTCGTGCCCACGCCTGAGGCGGCGTTGCCGATCGCATACGGCACAATGTTGCCGCTGGCGTTCGTCTCGGACGTGTTCTTCCCCAGCGACACCAGCCCGACGTGGTTGCAGCACCTCGCGTCGGCGTTCCCCCTGCGGCCGCTGGCCCGGTCGTTGGAGGCCAACCTCGCACCCCGCGCGACCGGGCTGGGCTTCCACTGGTTCGAGCTCGGAACGTTGGCCGCATGGACGGCTGGCGCCGCGCTGCTGCTCGTCTTCTTCCGATGGGATCCTGCTCGCACCGACCGCGGACGCCGATCTCGCCACGCTGCGCCGGGCGTCACGCCATGAGCGCCTCGCTCCTGGTGTCCGGCGTCAGCAAGCGCTATGGCGCGACCACGATCCTCGACAACGTCGACCTCACGGTGCAGGCGGGCGAGGTGGTCGCACTGACGGGTGAGAACGGCGCGGGCAAAAGCACGCTCATGCGCATCTGCGCCGGGGTGCTCGCCGCGGACGCCGGTGAGGTGCGCGCCGACGCACCCATCGGCTACTGCCCGCAGGAGGCCGGACTCTTCGAGCTGCTCACCGCCGACGAGCACCTGATGATGTTCGGGCGCGGCGCGGGACTGAGCCGCGGCGAGGCCTTGCGCCGCGGGAACTCGATCCTCGCCGAGTTCGGCTACCCGCTGCACGAACGGGTGGTGGTGCGCGACCTCTCCGGCGGCACCCGCCAGAAGCTCAACCTGGCCATCGCGCTGCTGTCCGATCCAGCGGTGCTGCTGCTCGACGAGCCCTACCAGGGCTTCGACCACGGCACCTACGTGAACTTCTGGGACCACTGCCGCACCTGGCGCGAACGAGGGATCGCAGTGGTGGTGGTCACCCACATGTTGGCCGAGCTGGAACGCGTCGACCGGGTGGTCGAACTGCCGGCGCACCCGTCGCGTGCGCACGGGAGGGGGCACTGATGAAGCCGGTCGGACGCGTGCTGCTGATGGCCGAGATGCACGGCCGCGACCTCATACGCCGACATGTGGCGTTGGGTCTCCTCGTGGCCCTGCCGCTCAGCTTCTACCTCGCCTCCGCAGGACGCGATGCGTTCGCCCCGGTGACGGGCGGTATCGGCATGGCGTTCGCGGTGTCGGGTGCCGCGCTGTTCTCGATCATGTCGGCGCGCGGCGTCGACCAGCGCCTGGTGCTCGCGGGCTATCGGCCGGTGGAGCTGCTCCTCGGACGGCTCGGGTTCCTCGGTCCGCTGGCCCTCGCACTGGCCGCCACGTTCACCGCACTGATGGAGCGACTGTCGCATCCCACACGCATCTGGATCGTCGGCCTCGGACTCGCCGCGGTGGCGCTGCAGGCCGTGCCGTTCGGCCTCGCCGTCGGCGCGGCGGTGCCACGCGAGCTGGAGGGCACGTTGGTGGTGATCGGGGTGATCGGCGTTCAGTTGGCAAGCGGTTCCGACGCCGCAGTGTCCAAGGCGCTCCCGTTCTACGGTCCCAAGCGCATCATCGAGGCCGGGCTCCAACATCACGGGGCGTTGCTGATGCCTGCCGTGTTCACACTCCTGTACGGACTGGCGCTCCTCGTTGTCGCGAGGGTCCTCATCTCGCGACGGGTCTACGTGCGCAAGCCCGAACCCGCCGACGCCGAAACCTAGTTGTGCGCGCGTGCGGTCTCAGCGCGGTCGCTGGAGCCGCGCACGTCACCTGCCTCGACCGGCGGGTTGGAAGAGCTCGACGGGGTTCCCCGATGGGTCGTCGAGCACGATCTGTCGGCCACCCGGACCGGTCACGATGTCGCTGCGGAACGACACCCCGCCGTCTCGCAAACGGGACGTCTCCGCCTCGATGTCGTCGACGATCAGGTGAATGCGGTTCCAGCCCCCGGCCGCCGGTCGACGGCCATCGGGGAGCACCCGTCCGGCCGAGCTGGCTGGGCCACTGAGCAGCAGGCGCAGGTTGCCTCGTACGACATCCGCGAAGGCCGGCGAGAAGTCGGTCAGCTCGGTGAAGCCCAGATGGGTCGTGTAGAACGCGAGCGCTGCATCGACGTCGTCGACGAGGTAGCGGACACTGACGAGTTCATCGGCCATGGCGGGTGTGCTCCTTGCTGGTAGGGGTGTCGATCAACGAGATCAGGTAGGCAATGCGCGACTCGAGGTCGGCGGCGACTGCACGGAATGCCGGCAGCGTCTCGCGCAGAGTGCCGGGAAGCCGGCTGGGATCTTCGATGCTCCAGTGCATCGCCCCCTTCTGCCCGGGGAAGTCGGGACAGACCTCGCGCACCTTGTCGCACAGCGTGATCACGTAGTCGACATGGTGAGCACTGAACTGGTCGACGGATTTCGACCTGGCGTCGGCGATGTCGATGCCGAGCTCCGACAGCACCTTCACCGCATTGGGGTGCACCGGCTTCGGATGGCTTCCCGCGCTGGCCACCTGCACCGAGCCACCGGTCGCGCGGCGCATCAGAGCCTCGGCGATCTGCGAGCGAGTCCCGTTGCCGGTGCACAGGAACAAGACGCTGAGGTGACGACGGTCTCGCGTGACCGGCAGGGGTGGGTACGGCGGACGGACGACAGAGAGTCCCGGATGAAGGGCCGCGCCGACCGATGCGAGCAGCTCCGCGCAGCGATCGAGGTGCGCGCGGTAGTAGACGGCGCGACCGTCGAACGAGCTCTTGTGAGACGACACCAAGCCGCCTGATCGAAGGCGGGCAAGGTGGTACGACACCAGGGCCTGCGGCTGTCCGACGACACGTGTGAGCTCGCCGACCTGGCGATCGCTCCCGGCCAACTCGACCAGCATCGTCCATCGCAGCGGATGACCCGCGAGGACGAGGAACGACGGCACCACAGCGGCGGTCGAACGCGTCGTCACGGTTCGAGATTACATCAAGCTGATTTGATGCATCAAGGCCTTCCGATGCCGGGGCGCTGCGATCGCAGTTCGCACGCCGTCGTCTGCTCAGCTGGTGCCATGCAGTTCGGGG
Source organism: Acidimicrobiaceae bacterium (assembly GCA_003154135.1). Taxonomy (GTDB): domain Bacteria; phylum Actinomycetota; class Acidimicrobiia; order Acidimicrobiales; family Ilumatobacteraceae; genus UBA668. The sequence goes on along the minus strand of PMCN01000004.1, from coordinate 10,656 downwards.
TCTTCTACGAGCACCAGCTCCCCAAGCCGTGGAGCGAGGACGACGAGTTCTGTCTCCTGCGCGATGCGCTCGATCAGGTCGAGCTGGCCGACCGGCTCGGGTTCGACTACGCGTGGGAGGTCGAGCACCACTTCCTCGACGAGTACTCGCACTCGTCGGCACCAGAGGTGTTCCTCGCCGCGGCAGCGGCACGGACCAGCCGGATCCGTCTCGGGCACGGCATTCGGCAGGTGATCCCGAAGTACAACCATCCGGCTCGCACTGCGGAAGGCTTGGCGACGCTCGACCTCATCTCCGACGGCCGGGTCGATTTCGGCATCGGCGAAGGGGCAACTCGCCTCGAACTGCACGGCTTCGACATCCCGGCCAAGCAGAAGCGGGCGATGGCGCTCGAGGCGGCGGAGCAGATCGCCAACATGATGGTCCTCGACCCATACCCCGGGTACTCGTCGGCCACCTTCTCGATGCCGTGCCGGAACGTGCTCCCCAAGCCACGCCAGAAGCCACATCCACCGATGTGGATGGCATGCACGAACCGCGAGACGATCAAGGTTGCTGCACGCCACGGGCTGGGCGCGCTCGCGTTCAGCTTCGTCGACCCCGACGAGGCGAAGTCGTGGGTCGACGTCTACTACGACATCATCCGCAGCGAGGAGTGCGTGCCGCTCGGCCACACCGTCAACGCCAACATCGCGCTGGTCACCGGCTTCTCGTTGCACGATGACCGCAGCGAGGCGATTCGTCGCGGCCTGGAAGGGTTCGAGTTCTTCGGGTACGCGCTCAACGCACTGGTCGCGCACGACCAGGTGCCCGGGCGCACGACTGTGTGGCAGGAGTTCCAGGCACGCCGCGCGCCCGATAGCGTCGACCGCAAGATCGCAGCTGCCGCCGAGCAGGGCGACGCGTATGCGAGCTGCATCGGCACACCCGAGGATGCCGCTCGCTACCTGCGCCAGATGCGCGACGTCGGTGTCGACCAGATCATCTTCATCCAACAGGCCGGGCGCAACCGCCACGCCGACATCTGCGCGTCGCTCGAGCTGTTCGCCGCAGAGGTGCTCCCCGAGTTCAGAGCCGGCGACGACGATCGCCGGCACCGCAAGGCTCTCGAGCTGGCACCGTTCATCGAGGCCGCGCTCGCCCGCAAGCCGTGGATGAAGGCGCTGACCGACGACGAGATCCCCGTGGTGCGCGCATCCGTCGCCAAGGCGCAGACATCGGGCAGTCTGGCCTGACGTTCGCTCGAGCCGAGGACGCGAGCGTGGTCTAGCGGCGCGAAGCCCGCGTCAGGGCACGACCAGCACTGGCCGGTCCGCGTGCCGCAAGATCGCCTTCGACACAGACGGGTCGAAGAGGTGCTGCCACCAGCCTCCCGAGCCGGAGCCGACGACGACGACGTCGATGGATTCGTCGTCGGCGATCTGGCGGATCTGCGCGACCGGGTCGCCGGTCAGCCCGACCGCCACGGCATCCGAAGGCAGCTCGGCTGCGGTCGAGACGGCGAGGGCTTCGTCGTGCGCGCGGTCGATGGCCGCGGGCACATCCGCGTCGTAGAGGTTCTCGGCGTGGAAGGCCGCGCCCGGCGCACCGTCTCGGGCGAGCACGAGCGGATATGGGACGCCCCACGTCATCGGGTCGCCACTCCAGAGCTGCATGTCGCGGCCGCTCACGTTCACGACGAAGTACTTCGCGCTGTCGCCGAACAGCTCGTGAGCGACCTTTGCCGCACGCAACGACGCATCGGAGTCGTCGACCGCGAGGAGCACCTTCATCCCCACTACCGACGTCACTACCGACGTCGCTACCGACGTCATGGGGTCGGCGTGAACCGCGTCATTGGCGCCCTTGTCAGATGAGCTCATCGAACCACCTCCTCAAGCTGCTACCCGCGGCGACGAGCCTTCAAACATCCCATGCTCGGCAACCGTCCTCGCGTCTGAACGGCTCAGCGGAGGGGAACAGACAGTGCAACATCCCAACCAGACCAAGAGGAGCAGGCGATGTCGAAGAACGTGGACCAGGCCGAAGGCCGGATCAAGCAAGCGGCGGCGGATCTCACCAACAATCCCGAGCTGAACCGCGAGGGCCGGCACCAGGAGACGGCCGGCAAGGCGAAGGAGAAGGNNCGACGACGTCGTCGACAAAGTGAAGGAGAAGTTCGACGACGTCGTCGACAAAGTGAGGGAGAAGTTGGACGACCGCTGAGCTGGTCGGTCAGTCAGTTCGTCCGATGACACGACCGTGTCACTCGCCGCCTCATTGCCACTGACACGGTCGTTGTCGCGTGCGGAACGACGCGGTTGAGAGTGCGATCGGCGGGGTATCGCATTGACCGTACGGCTTGTTTCGCATCGGAACAGACCGCGACGCCACAAGGAGATCCTCGATGAAGACCATCAGCAGCACGACCAGGGGTGCAAAGTCCAGCGGTCGATCCGTGACGTCGGCGCGTGCAGCAACGTTCACAGTGCCGGGTCTCGATCGAGCGGCTGGCGAACGAGTCGCCGAGGTGCTCCAGGAACGACTCGTCTCGCTCGTCGACCTGTCGCTGACGCTGAAGCACATCCATTGGAACGTCGTCGGTCCCAACTTCATCGCAGTGCACGAGATGCTCGACCCGCAGGCTGCAGGCACCTCGACGATGGTCGATGACCTCGCCGAGCGCATCGCCGCGCTCGGTGGGGTGCCGAGCGGCCTGCCCGGCCGGCTGACCCAGGCGCGCACGTGGAACGACTACTCGCTCGATCGCGCCGACTCGCTGACACACCTCGGCGCTCTCGACGTCGTGTACACGGGTGTCATCGAGGCGCACCGCACCGCGATGGTCCGGGTCAGCAACGACGATCGGGTCTCCGAGGACTTGCTCATCGGTCAGACGAGGGTCCTCGAGCGCTACCACTGGTTCGTACGGTCGCACCTGGCCGACTGGGCGGGCGGCATGGCCAACGCCGGCTCGAACACCGAGCTCGGAGCCGCCGCAGCTGTGGCCGCCAAGTCACGCAAACAGGTCGGCCGCAAGACCCGCGCCGCGTCCTGACCCTTCGGGGGCGGCCCATCCCTCCCGTGATCCCCACGACTGATCTCGCCGTTAGATTCTCATCATGCGAGTTCACCTCGATTCCGAGAAGTGCCAGGGCCACAACCGCTGCTACGCATTGGCGCCGGAGCTGTTCGACGTCGACGACCTCGGCCAAGCCGTGCTGCTGGTCGAGGGCGACGTGCCCGAGGGTCTGCACGACAAGGCTCGTCTCGCGGCCTCCAACTGTCCCGAGTATGCGATCTCGATCACGGAGAACGGCTGACATGACCGACATCGTCGACGACAACCAGACCGCCACCACCCCGGCAGCGTCACCGCGCGCCGAGTACGTCCCACCGATCTTCGGCGACAGTCCCGAGGGCACCCACGTGTGGCAGCGAGTGCCGTACAACGCCGACGACTACGGCCCGGTGGCCGACTTCGCCACCGACTTCGACCACGCCGACCCGGCGTACAACCCGAACGCGCCTGAGGTGTGGAAGCAACTGCGCGAGGGCGGCTGCCCGGTCGCACACTCCGACCGCTACGGCGGCATGTGGATCCCCATCACTCACGACACCGTCAACGAGGTCGCGTACGACACCGAGAACTTCACCAGCCGCAGCGTGGTGGTGTCGGTCGGCCGCCCCGGCGACCTGTCGCTGCCCGCCCCGATCGGTGGCGCGCCGCCCATCACCAGCGATCCGCCGTTCCACGGCATGGCCCGCCGTCTGCTCCTGCCTGCCTTCGCTCCGAAGAAGATCGAGCCCTGGGAGCCCGAGATCCGCCTGCTCTGCCTGAAGCTGCTCGACGAGATCGGCGACATCACGCCTGGCGAGACCGTCATCGACGCCGCGGTGCAGTACGCACAGAACATCCCGGTCAACGTCATCGGTCGCATGCTCGGCTTCCCGGCCGCCGACGAAGCGCTCTTCCGGAGGTTCGTGCACGACGCGCTCGAGCGAATCGCCGAGGAGCCGGGCACGAGCGAGGGCATGGACGACCTCGGCGAGTACATCCTCGGCCAGATCCAGGATCACCGCGACAACCCCCGCGACGACCTCACCAGCTACCTGCTCAACGTGGAGCTCGAGGGGCAGCCTGTCAACGACGAGATCGCCGGCGGCATGATCATCCTGTTGCTCATCGCAGGCATCGACACCACGTGGTCGGCCATCGGCTCGTCCCTGTGGCACCTCGCCCAGCACCCCGAAGACCACCAACGCCTGCTCGACGACCCCGAAGTCATCACGTTCGCACTCGAAGAGTTCCTTCGCACGTACGCGCCGGTCACCATGGCCCGTCTCGTCGCCAAGGACAACGACTTCCACGGCTGCCCGATGCAGAAGGACGACTGGGTGCTGCTGCCGTTCCCCGCGGCCAACCGCGATCCGCTCCAGTTCGAGGATGCCGACACCTTCGTCGTCGATCGCCGCGAGAACCGCCATGCCGCGTTCGGGCTCGGCATCCACCGCTGCCTGGGCTCCAACCTGGCCCGCCTCGAGCTCAAGGTGGCCATCGAGGAGTTCGTCACGCGCTTCCCGCGCTTCGAGCTCGCCGGCGACACCCGCTGGAGCGTTGGGCAGATCCGCGGGCCGCGACAGCTGCCGATCCGCATCCTCGAGGTCGCCGGCTGACCGACCCTGTCGCGATGGGCCACAATCGCCCGATGCAGATCGTCAGGGTGACAGGGTGGAACATCCACCTGCCGTACGTCGAGGGCGTCTATCGGATGTCGGGCGACCGTGTGACCACGGGTATGGACGCGGTGGTCGTTCGTGTGACGGCCGACGACGGCACCGTCGGGATCGGTGAGTCGGGCACCGTCGGCGTGACGTTCGACTCGCAACACCTCCCCGGCCAGATCGCCGGCATCTCGTACCTGGCGCCGGCCATCCTCGGGATGGATCCGCGCAGTCCCCAGTCGGTGCACCGGCGCATGCAGGCGACGATGACGGGGCACCCGTACTGCAAGTCGCCGATCGACATCGCCGTGTGGGACCTCGCCGCGCGTGCCGCAGGGCAGCCGCTGTGGCAGCGACTCGGCGCCGACGGCCCCGAACCCACCCCGCTGTACCGGCCCGTCCAGGGCACGACGCCCGACGAGGTGCGGGTGAAGGCCAACGAGCGGCTCGCCCAGGGCTACCGACGGCTGCAGGTGAAGGTGGGTGACGACCCGGTCGTCGACGCGCGACGGGTGCTCGCCGTGCGCGACGCCGTCGGGCCCGACATCGTCATCTTCGCCGACGCCAACTGTGGGTTCTCGCTCTCCGCCGCACGACGGTTCGTCGGTCTGCTCGGCCCCGGTGGTGCCGACGTCGTTCTCGAGCAGCCGTGCGCCACGCTGACCGACTGTGCGCACCTGCGATCGTCGTGGGACGGCCCGATGGTGATGGACGAGAACATCACCTCGCTCGCCGCGCTCATCGAAGCCCATCGGCTCGGCGTGGCCGACGGTGTGACCGTGAAGCTCACACGGGTCGGCGGCATCACGCCCGCGATCGTCATCCGCGAAGCGGCGGTCGAGCTCGGCATCGGTGTGACCGTGGAGGACGCGTCGGGTTGCAACCTCGCCGACATGACGTTCGCGCACGTGAATGCCTCCACCCCTGCACTGCGCCGCGTGCACACCGTCGACTTCGACAGCTGGGTGACCATCACCCACGTCACGGGGCCGCCGGCGAGGCAGGGCGGCTCTCTGGTGCCAGACGCCACGCTGCCCGGCCTCGGCCTGGAGCTGGACATGCAGTTCTTCGGCGAGCCGTTCGTCGACGTTCAGCGTTGAGCAGTGCTCACGCCAGGGTGACCACCATCGTCGGACTCAGGAAGTACGGGGTGACCATTCCCGCCACGTCGGCGAGCGGCAGGACGGTGTCGGGCACGTCGTAGCCGAGGGTGTCGCGCATGAACGCGCGGCGGGCGTCGCATCGACGCAACACGTCGGGGTGGCGAGCCGCCAGGGCCGCGCGCAGGGCGGCGTCGGCGATCACGATGCCCTCCTCCATGCGGGTCGAGAAGTACACCGGGTGCGACGGGATGATGTCGATCTGCATCACCATCCCGGACCGCAGTTCGTCGCTCGACCCTTCGGCGATCGGTGACGACACCCACTCCTCGTACGCGATGAGGTGTCCGGGGTTGAGGGTGACGCCGTACACGTCGTCGGGCAGCAGCTGGTGCATGAGTTGGAACACGTCGCCGCCACGAGTGCCGGGAACCATGCACGACAGCCACGCCGACATGGCTTCGACGTACGGCCCGACGAACGTCTCCACGTAGTCCCGTCCGGCCGCCGGCAGGTCGGCGGCCGTCGCCGCGATCCAGCCGGCCCGGCAGATGTTCGACCCCCAGTGACAGATGTTGAACCCGAGGGGTTGTCCCACGACGATCGGCTCACCAGTGGGTCCGCTGAGGCCGAGGTGCCGGTGACCGGCCGTGGCGAACGTGGGGTGGCAGCCGAGTGGCAGCCCGGCGAGTCGTGCCTCGCGCAGGACGTCGAGATCGGTCCAGCCGTGCGCCGCTGCAGTCCCCAGCGCATCGATGACCGCCCACGTGGCGCGCGACGCCTCGGCGTTGGCGTACTCCCAGTGCGCGATCTCGTCAGGCCCGGCGACGGCACGCAACCCGTACCCGGGATGGATGAGCAGATCGGTGGCGTTGACGACGGCGTCCCACCCGGCGAGCGAGCGAACCGTGTCGGCGATGTGAGCCGGCACGTCGACGGCGTGCAGCGGGTCGTCGTGCTCCACCGCTGTCAGGTACTTCCACCCGATCACGCCGACACGAGAGTCGGCGCCGACGCCCTCGTCGCGGAGGATGTCGACCAGCCGGCGCGACGTGGCCCTCGGCTGCGACGGCAGAGAGAACGGCTGGTAGAGCTCGCTTCGCAGCTCGCCGGTCGCGTGCAAAGGCGATACGGCGACGTAGGACAGGCACTCGTTGCCTGCGAGCAGCAGCGGCGGACCGTGCGGCCCGACGACGAGCAGCGCCTCCTCGAAGCGAGCGTCGAAGCCCGTCGCCCACATGAGGTTGCCGACGTGCTCACGATCGCCGTAGACGACCACGTGCGTGAGCTCGCGATCGGCCGCGGCGGAGCACAGCGCGTCGAGATGGCTCCGATAGACCTCCGCAGGCACCGGCGGTGGAGGCGGGACCGGCTCGAACGCAGGGCGGTCGATCTCCACGAGTCGCGCAGCCATGGCCGCAGCGTAGTTCTGTGCACGGAGGTGCTCACAGAGCCAACCCCCTGCTCGTGTCAGCGCCTGACCACCATTCTTGGTGGTCAGCGGCTGACACGAGCTGAAGGATGGGCGGGGCACCTCCCCGAGCGTGCGAATAGGGGAGGTGAAGGGTCAGGTGCCCGATGCGGTGCCTGGTGGGTTGCGTTCATGATCGGTCACACCGGATCGACCGGTACGACAAACGGAGGAGACATCATGCAGCGGTTCCTGATCGAGCGCCAGATCCCCGGCGCCAGCAACCTCACCACGGCCGAACTGGCCGACATCGCCAAGGCGTCCAACGAAGTGGTCGACGGCCTCGGCGTTCCCTACAAGTGGATCAACAGCTACGTGGCCGGCGACAAGATCTACTGCGTGCATGAGGCCGAGAGCGCCGAGGCCGTGCAGGAGCACGCTCGTCGCGGCGGCTTCCCGGCCAACCTCGTGGTCACGGTCGCCAACGAGTTCGGGCCGCAGAGCGCAGCGGTCTGATCGAGGGCGTGCCGCGCGTCGTGGCATCCCACCGGCCACCATCGTCGTGTGGGATGCCACAATGCCCGGATGGCGCAACCGGAGCACGACCGAGTCGACCGTGCACCACGCGCGAACCTGCCCGTTCCGCTGACGCCGTTCATCGGGCGTGTGGAGGAGCGGGCCACCCTGCGCGAAGCCGTCGAACACAACCGCCTGGTCACGGCCACGGGCCCCGGTGGTGTGGGGAAGACTCGCCTGGCGCTGGTGGTCGCCGGCGACCTGGTGGGGAGATATGCCGACGGTGTGGCGTTCGTCGATCTCGTGCAGGTGACCGACCCTCACGGCGTGGCCGCCGCCACGGCCGAGGCCGTCGGCGTGCCCGAGCGGATCGGCGTCAGCCGGCGTGAATCGCTGCTCATCGCGCTCACCCACCGTGAGGTGTTGCTCGTGTTCGACAACTGCGAGCACCTGGCCGATGCGATGCGCGAGCACATCGCCGAACTGCTGGCTGCCTGTCCGAACGTGCGGGTGCTGGCAACGAGCCGGCTTCGTCTGCTGCTCCCGGGCGAACGCGTGATGCCCGTGCCCGGTCTGTCGTTGGGCGACGATTCGGGTCATCGAGGTGATGCGGTCGAGCTGTTCATGGTCCGGGCGCTGGCCAGTGGCGCGAGCGACAGCATGCTCACCGACGAGTCGATGGTGCAGGATGTGTGCCGATCGCTCGCTGGGATGGCACTGGCCATCGAACTGGGTGCGTCGCGGGTGCCCAGCATGGGTCTCGACGGCCTGAAGCGGTCCCTCGCGTCGGGCCTCGACCTGCAGGTGTTCGGACACGGCACCGACACTCGACATCGCTCGTTGCGGGCCACCATCGAGTGGAGCTACCACCTGCTCACGCCGGACGAGCAGAAGGTGCTGCGCGCGTGCTCGGTGTTCGCCGCGCCATTCTCCATCGACGCGTCTGCAGCGGTCATCGGGATCGAGGTGGCCGCGGCGCTCGAGAGCGTCGGCCGGCTCGTCGACTGGAGCCTGGTCACGTTGCTTCCCGGCGTGACGACCCGCTATCGGATCCTCGAAGCGGTCCGCCAGTTCGCGCACGAGCTGTCGGCGGCCGTCGGCGAGCTCGACGATCTCCACCAACGTCACGGGGCGTGGTGTCGCTCCGAGTTGGAACGGCTGCTCGACACCGACGCGACCGACTCGTCGTGGTGCGATCGCGTCGACGCCGTCGTCGACGACGCAAGGGCGGCGCTCACCTGGGCCGCCGGCGACACCCACCACCACGACATCGCCGTCGCTCTCGCCGGGCCGCTCGCCGAAGTGGTCTTCCTGCGCGGACGGCCCAGTGAGGCGCAGCAGCGATACGAGCAGGCGGCGTCGCTCGCCGACACACCGGCAGCGGCACGCGACCTGTTGCTGCGGGCGGCTCGGGCCGCGCTCCTGCGCTACGTGGGTGCCGAGGCGCTGCGCCTGCAGGCGCAGGCAGCCGCGGTGGCGGAAGCGGCGGGGCTGCGCGAGCTCGCTGCGCTCGACATGGCGAACTCCGTCACGATGTACGAACGCCACGTCGGCACGGTGACGATCCGATTCTCACGCGAGCACAACGAAGGGCTCCTGGAACGAGCAGCACAACTCGGGGCCGGATCGGCCTACGTCGCAGCCGCCATTGCGGTCGCGCGCAGCACGTCGGGACTCGGTGTCGGCTACGACCGCGAGTTCGCCGAGAGCGCAGTGGCCCTCGCCGCGGCCACGGGCGATCGCCGGTTGCTCGACGCCGCCCGCGACGCCCTCTGCACGGCAGAGATGCTGGCCGACGACCTGCCTGCTGCTCGTCGCACGGTGCGCGAGCGGCTGGACACGATGTCCCACGAGCCGTACGACGTGATGTCGGGCATGGACCACACCGACGCACACCTCATGGGGGTGCACATCGACCTGGCAATGGGGCAGTTGGGTGCAGCTCGCCGGCATGCCGACGATCTCGCCCGCCTACCGTTCCTCCGCGAGGAGCAGCACGTGGCGCTCAACCGGTTGATGGAGGTGGGGGCGCTCGCCGGCCACTTCGACGAGGTGCTGCCGATCGCCGCGGCGTTCGAAACCGGGTGGCGGCAGGCCGGCTGCCCGAAGGTGAACAGCCACGCGCCGGCCGCCTATGCGATCGCGATGGTGCACGGCATCCTCGGCGACGCGGAAGGGCGCCGAAAGTGGCAGGAGATCAAGCGAGCGATCATGATCGACCCCGAAGACGCCGACGTCGACCCCCGACTGTGGCCGGAGATGATGGACGCGCTCGTCCTGCTGCACCGTGGTGAGGCCGACGCTGCGATGCGCCTGTTCACGGTCGAGCCCGACGACCCCAGGGCCCGGCTCAGCGCGAACCAGGCGATCTGGCGACCGATGTATGCCGCAGCGTGGGCGGAGGCAGCGCACGCGAGCGACGCGATCGACCTCCCCGAGCTGCTGCGACGCGCCACCCACGTGGCGCGCCACAACCAGCTCGCCACCGGCGTCATCCGGCGCGTCGAAGCACTCCGATCGGGCGACGACGATGCACTGCGACGACTGGCCGCCGAGTTCGACGAGATGGACTGCCCGTACCAGGCGACGCGGACTTCGCAGATGATCGCGGCGCCTGCGGCACCGGCTGCCGCCGGCCCCGGTCTCTACGGGCTGACCGACCGGGAGCGCGAGGTGCTGGCGCTGGTCGCCGCGGGCAAGTCCAATCCGCAGATCGCGGCGGCGCTCTACATCAGCCGCAAGACTGCCGAGCACCACGTGTCGCGCATCCTTGCCAAACTCGGCGTCACCACCCGCGCGGAGGCCGCAGCCGTCGCCACCCGACACGGCCTCGGGCAGGCCTGATCGAGGCCGGTCAGCCCTGGGCGATCAGTGCTCGCGCTTGATCACGAAGTACGAACCGCGGATGGTGCCGGCCAGCTTCGA
>PMCN01000158.1 GCA_003154135.1 Acidimicrobiaceae bacterium | reverse complement strand
CTGGCCGCCATCCTGCTGAAGCTGGGCACGTACGGCTTCGTGCGCATCGCCATCCCGTTCCTGCCCCAGGCAGCCGTGAAATGGGCGCCCATCATCGCCGTGCTCGCCATCATCGGCATCATCTACGGCGCGCTGGGCTGCCTCGCGCAGACCGACATGAAGCGCCTCATCGCGTTCTCGTCGGTGGCGCANNCGGTGAAGGAGCGCTACCACACGCTCGAGATCAAGCGCCTGCGCGGCATGTTGCTGCAGGTGCCCAAGCTCGCCTGGATCCTCGGCTTCTGCGCGATGGCATCGCTGGGTCTGCCGGGTCTTGCCGGCTTCTGGGGTGAGTTCCCGGCCATCCTCGCCTCGTGGAGCCCGCTCCACGGCGCCGGCCTGCCCTTCGGCGGCCTGAGCCTCAGCCTGTTCCGCGTGCTCACGGTCGTGGCCGCTCTCGGCACGGTGCTCGCCGCCGGCTACCTCCTGTGGCTCTACCAGCGCACCGCCTTCGGCGAGGTGAACCCCGAGTTCGCCGGCGCCCACGATTCACACGGTCACGACGCGCACGAGACGGCTCACGACGCAGGCGCTCACGACGATCACTCGTCCGACATCCACGACGTCACCAAGTTCGAGTGGCTCGCCTGGACCCCGCTGCTCGTCGCCATCCTGGTGTTCGGTGTGCTGCCGCAGTTGATGTTCAAGCTGTTCGATCCCGGCGTGACCGAGCTCGTCAAGGTCTTCGGCGGGAAGTGAGCTGATGTTCGCGTCCCTGCTCGCAACGAGCTCGTTCGTCGCCCCGAAGGTCGACTACCACGCGCTCGCGCCCGAGATCATCCTCGCCGCAGGCATCGTGCTGGTGCTCCTCGTCGATCTCTTCGTCTCCGACTCGCGGCGCTGGATCACCGGAACGCTCACCGGCTTCGTGCTGCTCGGTGCGGTGCTGCCGCTCGTCACGCTGGCAGTCATCGGCAGCGACGTACGCGACGCCGTCGGCGGTGGGCGCTACATCGTCGACAACTTCAGCCTCATCCTCAAGGCGCTGTTCCTGCTCACCGGGTACGTGGTGGTGCTGCTGAGCACCAACGAGATGGAAGAGGGCGGCTACTACCAGGGCGAGTACTACGTGCTGTTGCTCAGCAGCGTGCTCGGCATGGTGATGATCTCGTCGTCGCGCGACCTGATCAGCGTGTTCATCTCGCTCGAGTTCCTGTCGATCCCCGCCTACATGATGGCCGCCTGGAAGAAGCGCGACCGCAAGAGCAACGAAGCGGGCGTGAAGTACTACCTGCTCGGCGTGTTCGCCAGCGCCGTGATGTTGTACGGCATGAGCCTGCTCTACGGCCTCGCCAACAGCACCAAGCTCGCCGACATCTCCAAGGTCATCACGCTGCAGGGCCACACCAAGGGCGTGCAGGTGCTCGCCATCGTGTTCGTCATCGTCGGCTTCGCGTTCAAGATCAGCGCCGTGCCGTTCCACACCTGGGCGCCCGACACCTACGAAGGTGCGCCCACACCGGTCACCGCGTTCCTCAGCGTCGGCAGCAAGGCAGCCGGCTTCGTCGGACTCATCGCGATGGTGTACCTCACCTTCCCCGCGGCCAAGGACGTGTACCAGCCGTTCATGTGGGTGATGGCTGCGGCAACCATGACCATGGGCAACCTGGTGGCCCTGAAGCAGAAGAACATCGTGCGCATGCTGGCGTACTCGAGCGTCAGCCAGGGCGGCTTCATCCTCATGCCGCTGGCGATGGCCGGCACCAACAGCGCGGCCGGCGCATCGCTGCGCGCCGTGGTCGTGTACCTCATCATCTACGCGGCCACCAACCTCGGTGCCTTCGCCGTCATCATCGCCGTGTCGCGCAAGACCAGGAGCGGCCAGATCAGCAGCTTCGGCGGCCTCTTCAGCTACGCGCCCGGCCTCGCCGTGATGATGACGATCTTCCTCGCATCACTCGCCGGCATCCCGCCACTCGGCGGCTGGTACGCCAAGTTCGGTGCGTTCCGAGCGGTGCTCGACGCCGGCGGCGGATGGGGCTACACCATCGCGGTCATCGGTGCCGTCAATGCGGTGATCGCCACGGCCTACTACATGAGCGTCATGCGCGAGATGTGGATGAAGCCGGTCCCCGACGGCGACGTCACGCCCATCAAGGTGCCCGCCGCGCTGCAGGCGGCACTGGTGATGTGCGGCGTGCTGACGCTGCTGTTCGGCGTGCTGCCGGGCGTGATCGCCAAGTTCGGCGCGCTGAGCGACCTCGCCGGTGCCTTCGGTCACTGACGACCTGCTGGCTGCTCAGCGCGCCGCCGGCCGGCCGCTGCGCTTCGACGAGTACATGCAGCTCGCGCTGTACGGCGGGCGCGGCTTCTACTCCGTCGGCGGTCAGGCCGGCCGTCGCGGCGACTTCATCACCTCGCCGGAGGTGGGCCCCTTGTTCGGCACGGTGCTCGCCGCGTGGATCGAGGCCGAGTTCGTGCGCCTCGGGCGGCCCGACGGGTTCACGGTCGTGGAGGCCGGCGCCGGGCCCGGCACGCTCGCCCGCGCGGTGCTGGCCGCGGCACCGCACTGGCGCGAGCGCTACGTGGCGGTGGAGGTGAGCGCGTCACAACGTGCCCTGCACCCCGCCGGTGTGCAGTCGCAGGCGTCGTTGCCCGACGCTGCGTTCACGGGGGTGATCATCGCCAACGAGTTGCTCGACAACCTGCCGTTGCGCCTCGCGGTGCACGACAGCGGCTGGCGGGAGGCGATGGTGAGCATCGATCGGGCAGGCGTGGCCAGCGAGGTCACCACGCCGGCGCCGCCCGACTGGGCATGGATGCCCGACGTCGCGCCCCACGGCGCGCGTCTGCCGGTGCAGGAGCGAGCACGGCGGTGGGTCGAGCAGGCGTGCGCGCTGGTCACCGGCAGCGTGCTCGTGGCCGACTACTGCACGCCGCGCACGGCGATGCTGGCCACGACGCCGTGGCGCGACTGGCTGCGCACCTACCGCAGCCACGAACGGGGGAGCCACTACCTGCGCGACGTGGGCCTGCAGGACATCACCGCGCAGGTGTGCCTCGATCAGTTGCCCGAGCCCTCCACGGTGCGCACGCAGGGCCAGTTCCTGCGCCGCTGGGGCATCGACGACCTCGTCGAGGAGGGCCGCGCCGCGTGGCAGGCCTCGGCGGCCGCGCCCACGCTCGCCGCGCTGCGCATGCGCAGCCGGGTGCGTGAGGCCGAGGCCCTGCTCGATCCCAACGGCCTGGGCGGCTTCCACGTCCTCGAATGGCGGACCTGATGACGTCGGTTGCCCTGCGCTAACCTCCGCGGCCGGGGGTACTTGCCATGGCCGACGAACAGAACGATCACGCCAACGATCACGACACGATCGATGCCTTGATGGACGAGCAGCGGCTGTTCCCGCCGTCGGCGGCCTTCAAGGAGCAGGCACTGCTGGTCGACACCAGCCTCTACGACGAGGCCGACCGCGACTACCAGGGCTTCTGGGCGCGTCAGGCCGCCGACCTGCTCGACTGGGACCGCGAGTGGCACACCATCTGCGAGTGGGACCTCCCGTACTCGAAGTGGTTCGTCGGGGGCACGCTCAACGTGAGTCACAACTGCCTCGATCGTCACGTGTCGGCGGGCAAGGGCGACAAGGTGGCCATCCACTGGGAGGGCGAGCCCGG
>PMCN01000228.1 GCA_003154135.1 Acidimicrobiaceae bacterium | reverse complement strand
CCGTCGTTGAGCGGGCAGGCGTTGCCGGCCGTCACCGTGCCGTCGGGGCGGAACACCGGCTTCAGCTGGCTGACCGCCTCGTAGGTGGTGCCGGGGCGGGGGCCGTCGTCCTTGGCCACGACGGTGCCGTCGGGCAGGGTGAGCGGCGTGATCTCACGCTCGAAGAAGCCGTTGTCGACGTGGGCGCACGCCAGGTTCTGGCTGCGCACGCCGAAGCGGTCCATCTCCTCGCGGGTGATGCCCTCCACCTCGACCACGTTCTCGGCGGTCTGACCCATGGCGATGTACATGTCGGGCAGGCCCACGGGCGGGGTCCACGTGCCCTGGCCGCCTTGCGCGCGCAGCTTGGTGCGCTCGCCCGGGCCCTTGAAGATGGGGTTCGGTGCCACGTCGCTGGCGCCGTTGGCGTAGCGGCTGACCGCTTCCACACCGGCGGCGATGAAGCAGTCGCCCTCGCCCGCCTTGATGGCGTGGAAGGCCATGCGGATGGTCTGCAGGCTCGACGAGCAGTAGCGGTTGACCGTGACGCCGGGGACGTCCTCGAGACCGGCCAGGGCGGCGACGACGCGGCCGATGTTGAAGCCCCCCTCGCCGGCCGGCTGGCCGATGCCCATCATCAGGTCCTGCACGTCGGAGGCCTGCACCTGGGGCACCTTCGCCATCAAGGCCATCACGATCTGGGCGGCCATGTCGTCGGGGCGCAGGCTCACCAGCGACCCCTTGTTGGCACGGCCGATGGGGCTGCGGGCGGTTGCGACGATCACTGCTTCGGTCATGCCGGGCAGGTTAGCTACCGGCGGGTAGCCGCCCACAACCGAGGCTCAGCCCGTCCTGACCACCCGGTAGGCCTCCGCCGAACGGCCCTCGGGCAGCCCCATTGCGCGGGCCGTGCCGCGCATCCACTCGCCCACGCGTGCTCGCATCGCGTCGGGCTCGGGGTGCTGGCTCTCGTGGCACAGCAGCGCCTCGAACTTGAGCGACACGAAGTCGGTGACGTCGACCGCATCGGTGGCCTCGCCGTGCGCCGACAGCCAGACCTCGGCCACCGACCAGGGCTCGAGGCCCGACTCGAGCAGCTCCGGATAGGCGAACGGGTTGCGCGCGTCGGGATAGACCGCGCACAGCGCCGCCTCGCCCGCAGCCAGGTGGTCGGGATGGCTGGCGAAGATGCGGTCGAGGTTGCGCTCGGGNNTTCGAGGGTGCTCTCGACGCGGCCGTCGGGGTAGCCCAGGAAGACGAGGTCCTTCACCCCAACCGCGTGCGCAGCGGCGGTCTGTTCGCGACGGCGCAGCGCTGCCATGTCGGCGCGGCTGATGCTGCGGTCGAAGCCACCCGCATCGCCGTCGGTGACGAGGCAGTAGGTGACATGCACACCGTGTGCGACGAGCCACGCCATGGTGCCCGCCGAGCCGAAGTCGACGTCGTCGGGGTGGGCCATCACGACCAGCATGCGTTCGAACTCGGAAGGTTGCAGCACGAAACCGATCTTATGCGGCGATGCTGCGAGGCGCATGGGCAACCTCGCGCCACGACCCTTCGCATCGACATCGCTCGACTGCCGCCGACTACCCTCCGGCCCATGCAACTCCCCGACGTCGCCCTCGGCTCGTTCGATCTGTCCGACCCCGAGTTCTGGATCGCACCGCGTGAGGTGCGCGAGGGCGCGTTCCACACGTTGCGCCAGCAGCAGCCGGTGAGCTGGTGGGACGAGTACGACTTCCCCGACGCGCAGTTCCCGCAGGGTCCCGGCTACTGGTCGCTCGTCAACCACGAGGACATCTGGCACGTCAGCCGCAACCCGCAGCTGTTCTGCAGCGGTCAGGGCGTGAACATCGGCGACATGCCGCTCGAGATCGGCCAGTTCTTCGGCTCGATGATCATGATGGACGACCCCAAGCACTTCCGTCTGCGGTCGATCGTGTCGAAGGGCTTCACGCCCAAGGAGATCTCACGCGTCGAGGAGTACGTGAAGCTGAAAGCCACCAAGGTGGTCGACCGTCTGCTCGCCGACTTCCCCGACCGCGAGTGCGATTTCGTGCACGAGGTGGCCGCACCGCTGCCGCTGCAGATCATCTGCGAGATGATGGGGATCCCCGAGTCCGACGAGGCGCAGATGTTCGCCTGGACCAACGTCATCCTCGGCGTCGGCGACCCCGAGTTCACGTCGACGTTCGACGATCTCATCGCTGCGGCCATGGGCTTGTTCGCCTACGCGCAGGCGCTCGGCGAGGATCGCCTCGCCACCCCACGCGACGATCTCACGTCGGTGATGATGCACGCCGAGGTCGACGGAGAGCGCCTCACCGCGCAGGAGTTCGGCTCGTTCTTCATCCTGCTCGTCGTCGCCGGCAACGAGACCACGCGCAACGCCATCAGCCACGGCATGCACCTGCTCACCGAGCACACCGACCAACGCGCCCTGTGGTGGGACAACTGGGATGTCAACACCAAGACCGCGGTCGACGAGATCGTGCGCTACGCGACGCCGGTCATCCACTTCCGGCGCACCGCCACCGAGGACACCGTGGTCGGCGGTCAGCAGATCGCAGCTGGGCAGAAGCTCATCATGTGGTACAACTCGGCCAACCGCGACGACCGCGTGTACGACGATCCGTTCCGCTTCGACGTCACCCGCCAGCCCCAGCCCGCGCAGGTGGGCTTCGGTGCCGGCGGCCCGCACTTCTGCCTGGGCGCCAACCTGGCCCGTCGCGAGATCGCGGTGATGTTCGACGAGCTGCGTCGCCGCCTGCCCACCATCCACACCGTGGGCGAGCCCGACTACCTGCAGAGCAACTTCATCAACGGCATCAAGCGGTTGCGCTGCGCCTGGTGACCCACCACCAACTTTGGCGCTGAGCCGGGCCTCCTCCCGTGCCAGCGCCAAAGTTCGCATCACTGGGTGCGGGCGTCGCGGGGAAGGTGCTCGACGTCGCTCAGCCGGGTGAGGGCGAACGTGTGCCCGTCGGCCAGCTCCAGGCTCTGCAGTCGCGTGATCGACGCGTGTTGCGTGACGAAGCGGTCCCACTCCCACGGCACCGGATCGAGCCCGAGCAGGTGGCACAGCAGCACGCCGTTGGTGCCGGCGTGGGCGATGACGGCGATGCGCAGGTCGGGCTGGTCGAGGTGCCACACGGGCAGGGTCTGCTTGCTGCGGTACATGCCGAGCGTGGCCCAGTACTCCATCGCGCCGGCGCGCACGCGCTCGACGAAGTCGCGGGGAGGTTCGCCGCCGCCCTGCAGGCCCTTCCATCGCTCCTCGGCGGCGCGGCCGCGCTCCTCCTGGTACGCCGTGCGCGACAGCTCCGCGGGCGTGCCGTGCCAGTTGGGCTCGCGGATCTCGTGGAGGAACTCCTCCACGATCTCGTCGCGGCCGTGCGCACGCAACAGTGGCGCGGCGGTCTGCCGAGCACGGCGCAGGGGCGACACGATGACGACGTCGAACTCCTCGCCCTTCAGCTCCTGCCCGACGCACTCGGCTTGCATGTGGCCCCGCTCGGTGAGCGGCGGGTCGACGACGTTGAGGCCATCGCGCACCCATTCGGGTTCGCCGTGGCGGATGAGAACGATCTCCATAGCGCCCCCGATGGTAGAGGCACGGCGGTCACTCCCGACCAGCGAGCGATAGCGTCGCGGGACGTGAGTGACGCACAGGGGTCGGCCGGCTGGTTCCCCGACCCGACGGGGCGCTACGAGTTCCGCTACTGGAACGGCCAGCGCTGGACCGCCGACGTCTCGGTGAGCGGAACGCGCTTCGTCGATCCGGTCGGGCCGTCGACCTACCAGCCCGGCTGGGGGCCCACGTCCCCGCAGGTCCAGGCCGCGCCGTCGCACGCACGGGGCATGGCCGTCGCCGCCTTCGTCGTCGGCCTCGTGTCGGTGCTGATCGCGTGGGTGCCGTTCATCGTGTTCCTCGGCGCTGCAGGCGCCATCGCCGCATTCGTGTTCGGCATCCTCGGACTGCGCAAGGCTGCCGGTCAGGACGGCTACGGCAGGCCGTTCGCGATCACGGGCATCGTGTTCGCGCTGGTCGCCGGTGGGTTGTGCGTCGTGGGTGTGATGCTCACCGGTCGCGTGATCGACGAGGTGAACAGCTACCTCGATCCAGGTCCGGTGACCAAGGCGATCACCGAGTGTTCGAAGGAGGCGGGCCTCGTCTCGGCCAAGGGCACGGTGCACAACGACGACACCGTGGCCCACGCCTACACGGTCACCGTGAGCTACTCGAGCGGCGGCAAGGTGGTGGCCACCGACCTGGCGAGCGTGACGTCGGTCGCCCCGGGCGGCACCGGCTCGTTCGAGTCGTCGGCGTTCGTCGCCGTCGTGGGCGACCTCACGTGCACGGTCTCCGGCATCACCGGCCCACCGCCGTTCGGCCTCCCGGGCAGCTGATCCGTCAGCCTGCCGACGTCGACGCCACCCAGGCCTCGAACATGCGCGAGTAGACGCCACCGGCCTGCACCAGCTCGGCATGGCTGCCGTCCTCGACGAGGCTGCCGTGGTCGAGCACCAGCACTCGATCGGCGCGCGCCGCGGTGGACAGACGGTGCGCGATGGCGATGGTGGTGCGCCCCGATGCCAGCCGTTCGAGCGCGTGCGACAGCCGCACCTCGGTGAGCGCGTCGACGGACGAGGTGGCTTCATCGAGCACCAGCACATCGGGATCGACCAACGAGGCGCGGATGAGCGCGACGAGCTGCCGCTCGCCGGCGGAGAGCTGTGCGCCGCGCTGGCCCACCTCGGTGTCGATGCCGTCGGGCAGCGTGTCGAGCCAATCGCGAAGGTCGAGATCGTCGATGGACCGTTCGAGGTCGGCGATGCTGAGCTTGGGCTTGGCGAACAGCAGGTTGGCGGCGATGCTGCCCTCGAACAGGAACGGCTCCTGGGGCACCACCGTGAGACGAGCGCGCAGATCGTTGTTGCTCACCCGCGTGAGCGGCACACCGCCCACGAGCACGGTGCCCGCCGCCGGATCGGCCATGCGGGCCACGAGGCGGCCGAGCGTGGTCTTGCCCGAGCCGGTCTCGCCCACCACTGCCACCTGCTGGCCGGCGGGGATGTGGGCGGTGACGTTGTTGAGCACCAGTGGTTCGTCGCCGTCGCCGCGCGTGCGGTAGCTGAAGTCGACCCGATCGAGGGTGACCGCGAGCCCTCCCTGCGGCAACTTCATCGGCACCTCGGGCTCGGGCGGGCCGATGGGGATCTCGAGCACCCCGAGCACTCGGCGCATGCCGGCCACTGCGGTCTGCGCCTGGTCGAGCACCTCGGTGAACTCGGCGATGGGTTCGAGGAAGCGGTAGGTGAGGAACACGAAGCCCACCATCGCTCCGGCCGTGAGCCCGCTGCCGGGCCCGCGCAGGAGACCGGTGACCACCACGGCCGACACGGTGAGCACACCGAACACCTCTCCGGACGGGAACAGGAACGCCCCGATGGTGCCCGCGCGAATGAACGCGTTGGAGCGATCGTGACTGGCCCGCTTCACGCGGCGCGCGTAGCGACCTCCCACGCCGTACGAGCGCAGCGTCTCTGCGCCCGAGACCACCTCGCTGATCTGGGTCATCACCTCCGCGTTCTGCGCACGCGCTTCGTCGTACGCTCGCACGAGGTGCCGCTGCACGCGCTGCAGCACGAAGAACAGCGGCGCGGCGACCACGAAGGCCACGACGGCGAGCACCCAGTCGTACGCCAGCATCACTGCGGCGACGAGCAGCATCAGGGTGCCGTCGAGCATGATGGCGAGGCCACCCCATTGGAAGAACTGCGCGAGCGTCTCCACGTCGCTGGTGACGCGGGCCACGAGTGCACCCTTCCGCTCCTCGCTGTGGTCGGCGATGCTGAGGCGGTGGATGTGCTCGAAGAGACGTACTCGCAGCCCGAAGAGCGCTTCCTCGCTGCGCCGCCCGAGGCGGTACACGGCGGTGCGCTGGGCCCAGGTGGCGAGCGTGATGATGCAGAAGGCAACCAGCGCCAGCCAGGCCACCACGTGCACCTGCACGCCCTTGGCCGGGAAGCCGCGGTCGATGGCCTGCTGCACGAGGATGGGGATGACCACGCGGCCCGAGGCGCCCATGAGCGCGAACGCGAGCGTGACGCCGAAGCCCGTGCGGAGCGCGGGCGCGGCACGCACGCCGCGACCGATGGTCTCGACGGCGCTGTAGCGGCCGACCGGTTCGCTCATGTGAGGCTCCCGGCTGCGTCGCCGTCGAGGGCTTCGCGATCGTGCTCGAACGCCTCGATGAGCTCGCGGTACGACGGCACGCCGTCCATCAGCTCGTCGTGCTTGCCGTGGGCCACCACTTCGCCATC
Source organism: Acidimicrobiaceae bacterium (assembly GCA_003154135.1). Lineage (GTDB taxonomy): Bacteria > Actinomycetota > Acidimicrobiia > Acidimicrobiales > Ilumatobacteraceae > UBA668. The sequence goes on along the minus strand of PMCN01000228.1, from coordinate 5,067 downwards.
GGCCATGTAGAGCACGTCGTCGGCGAGCGAGATGGTGGACGGACGGCTGGCGACCACGACGACCGTGGTGGTGCTGAGCGCGGCACGCAGGTTGGCGATGACCTTCGCCTCGGTGGAGGGATCGAGCGCCGACGTGGTGTCGTCGAGCAGCAGCAGCGCCGGCCGGCGGACCAACGCGCGGGTGAGCGCGAGCCGCTGACGCTGGCCGCCTGACAGGCCCACGCCGCGCTCGCCCACTTCGGTGTCGAGCCCTTGCGGCAGGTCGTGCACGAAGTCGGCCTCCGCCACCTGCAGCGCCACCTCGACGGCGTCGGCAGCCACTTCCTCGCCGAGCGTGATGTTCTCGCGCACCGACCCGGCCAGCAGGAAGGCCTCCTGGAACACGATCTGCGTGCCTTCGCGCGGCACGCTCACCGTGCCCGAGTCGGGTGCCACGAGGCCGTCGAGGAGGTGCAGCAGCGTGGTCTTGCCCGCACCGGTGGCGCCCACCACCGCAACCGTGCGGCCCGGCGCGATGGACGCGCTGACGCCGCGCAGCACCTCGCGGTCGCCGTCGTGCTGGAAGTGCACGTCGCGCAGCTCGACGCCGTTGTCGTCGCGATGCACGAGGCGTCGCTGCGGATCGGGTTCGACCGGCTGGTCGAGCAGCGAACGCAGCCGCGCCCAGCCGGCCTGCGAGTGGGGCAGCTCCGACAACGTGAAGCCGATGAGCCGCAGCGGGAACACCAGCAGCGTGAACAGGTAGATGAAGCTGGTGAGCTGGCCCACGGTGAGGTCGCCGCTGCGCACCCGGTAGGCGCCGCCGAGCAGCAGCAGGATGTTGACCATCGCCGGTACGCCGTCGAGCAGCGACTCGAACAGGCTGCGCAGCCGCACCGCACCCATGCGCGCCTCGCGCAGCCGGCTGGCGATGACCGACAGCCGATCGGTCTCACGCTGCTCGGCGCCGAACGACTTCACGACGGCGACACCGTCGAAGCTCTCGTGCACCGCTGCGCTGAGCCGGCCCATTTCGTCCTGGGCGGTGTTGTAGAAGCGATCCACACGGCGTTGGTAGCTGACGTTGAGCGCGAGCAGGATGGGGAACACGCAGATCGCGGCCAGACCGAGCGGCACATCGGTGGCCACCAGCCACGCCGACGACAGCAGCACCAGCACCACCACGCCCGACGCGAACGGCAGCGGGCCCAGCACTGCGGTGGCCGCCTCGGCGTCGACGCCGGCGCGGGTGATGAGATCGCCGGTGCTCTGCCGGCGATGCCAGGGCACCGGCTGCTCGGCGAGACGGTCGACCACTTCCGCGGTGAGCCGCTCGGTGACCCTCCACGTGGTGCGGCCCGCCCACGTGCGGCGCACCACCACACCCACGGCGCGCACCACGCCGAGCATGACCATCGCGCCGAGGATCAGGGCCACGCTGTGCGTGCTCACCGTGTGGCCGTCGAACCGGGGGGTGATGAGCTTGTCGATGATGAGCCGCACCACGTACGCCGACGCGACGGTGCACGCGGCGAACACCGACGCTCCACCGACGGCGATGGCGAAAGTGCCCTTCTGCTGCCGCAACAGGGCGCGCAGAAGGTGGAACGCCTGCCGCGCACGACCGCGGTCGTCCGGAACGTTCGTGCCCTCCCCCATACGGCGGTCCGTTCTACCACCGACCTGTGACGATCGGCCGGGAATATGCGGGTCATCGGTCACCGCCGTAGCGTGGCGGCGTGCACCAACTCGACTTCGGTCTTCTCGTCCTGCGTGTGGTGTTCGGCCTCTTCCTCACCGCACACGGCTTCAACAAGGTGTTCGGCGGCGGCAAGCTCGCCGGCACGGCCCGATGGTTCGGCGCCATCGGCATGAAGTGGCCCCAATGGCAGGCGCGCCTCGCCGCCACCACCGAGCTGGGCGCGGGCGCGCTCTTCGCTCTCGGCCTGCTCACCCCACTCGCCGCGTCGGCGATGATCGGGCTGATGTTCGTCGCCATCTGGGTCGAGCACTGGAAGGTGGGCTTCTTCGTGTTCAAGCCCAAGCAAGGCTGGGAGTACTGCGCGTCCATCGCGGTCGTTGCCCTCGCCGTCGCCACCATGGGTCCGGGCGAGTGGTCGCTCGACCATGCGTTCGGCATCCACTTCCACGGCTGGTGGGGCGGCATCGTCGCAGCCGTCGTGGGCATCGGGGGCGGGCTCGCACAGCTGGCCGTCAGCTATCGGCCGAAGGCGTCGAAATGACCGCCCCGCAGACTATGGCCCCACGCCGGAGCACATGGGTGAAGATCGTCCTCGTCGTGCTCTGCCTGGCCGTCGCGGCGATGTGGATCTACGCCTTCTTCTTCGCCACCGACAAGGGGGCGTACCAGCTCGACGACAAGAACTGGCGCCTCCGGGCCGCGCCGGTCTGCCAGGCCGCACAGGCCGAGCGCAATCAGCTCGCCGACACGTCCAGCGGGTTCATCCAGCACCCGACCAAGGAGCAGATGGTGCAACGGGCCGATGTCGTCGACAAGGCCACCGACATCATCGCCAAGATGGAGAGCGACATCGTCGCCATCCCCGTGGCCACCGATCGCGATCGCCAGCTGCTGGCGGTGTTCGACCAGCAGTACAAGTTGGTCATCGCCGACCGGCGCCGCTACACGGCAAGTCTCCGCGCCGGCAAGTACGTGCAGTACAGCGAGACGCTCTCCGCAGGCGGACCGGTCTCCAACGTGGTGCTCGACTTCACCGCCGGCGTGAAGGGCAACGACGTGCCCGACTGCTCACCGCCCGGCGAGCTCGGCGGCGAGATCTCACCCTGACCTGGTCGCGCGTGCGAGGCGAGCTCAGGCCGGCGCGACACCGCGGGTGACGGTGGCGATGATGCGAACGACGACTGCTTCGTCGACCGGTGCGTCGGTGATGAGCCACCGGTAGAGCAGTGGCGCGAGGAGCAGGTCGTGCACGATGTCGAGGTCGGCCGTGGGGTCGATCTCGCCACGCTCGACCGCCTTGCGCAGCACGGTGAGCAGCGGCGCGCGGCGCTCGCGGACGAACGTCGAGTACGCCTCGCCGACCTCGGGGTTCACCTTGGCCGCCGCGATCATCTGCGGGTACACGCGCTGCAGGTCGGAGTCGCTGAGGACGCGATCCTTGCCGCGGAGCAACGTGAGCAGATCGGCTTCGAGGTTGCCCGTGTCGGGCACCTCCGGTGGGAGCATGCACGTGGTCCAGGCCTCGAGCATGAGCGCTTCCTTCGACGACCAGCGCCGGTAGATGGTGGCCTTGCCGACTCCCGCGCGAGCAGCCACGGCGTCCATCGTGAAACCCGCCATGCCTTCCTCGGCAACCAGGTGCAGCGCGGCGTGCAGGATCTCGCCCGTGCACGATTCGTTGCGGGGTCGACCGCGGCGCACCTCCACCTCGCCGACGGCGCGATCGTCGGGCTGCACGTCGAGCATCACGACCCCGCGACCGGGATCATGTCGACGTACTCCTCGGTCGGCCGGTCGCCGGGCACCGCAGCCCGTGCGGGCAGGTAGCGATAGGCCACGATGGCGGCCAGCACCACCACGCCTGCCCCGACGAGCAGGCCGTGCGACAGGCCGTTGACGAACGAGTCGGATGCCGCGCGGGCGAACTCCTTGCCGGTGGCTCCCATGGTGGTGGCCTCCTTCAAGGCGGCACCAAGGCTGCTGCGGGCGTTGGCGAGCTGCGCGCCCCTGAGCCCGAAGCTGCCGGCGACGTCGTCGATGCCCGACGCGTACGCGCTGGCCACGAGGCTGCCGATGACGGCGACGCCGAGCGCGCCACCTACCTGACGGGTGGTGTCGTTGACGGCGGAGCCGACGCCGGCCTTCTCGCGGGGCAGCGAGCCCATCACGCTCTCGGTGGCTGGAGCCATGACGAGGGCCATGCCGAGCGCCATGAAGCACATGTTGACGATGACTCGCGTGTAGCTGGAGTCGGTGTGGATGGTGGACAGCACCATCATGGCCAGCGCGATGATGGACAAGCCGATGGTGACGACCCGCTTCGTGCCCAAGCGCTCGACGAACCGCGCCGACAGCGGGGCCATGACCATCATGGTCATCGCGTACGGGATGAGGCGCACGCCGGCGGCCAGCGGGCTGTAGCCGTGCACGAACTGCCAGTACTGGGTCATCAGGAACAGCGAGCCGAACAGCGCGAAGAACGTGAGCGTGATGGCGCTGTTGGCGGCAGTGAAGCGCGGGTTGCTGAAGAAGCTCATGTCGAGCATGGGGTGGTCGGTCGACGTCTCCCACATGATGAAGGCGATCATCCCCGCGATGCCGATGGCGAACGACGCGAGCACCTCGGTGCTGCTCCAGCCCTGCGACGGTCCTTCGATGATGCCGAACAGCAAGGCACCGAGGCCGACCATGGACAGGACGGCGCCGAGCGGATCCAACCGGGGGGCGGAAGGATCCTTCGACTCCGGCACGAAGAAGTGGCCGCCGACGAGCGCCAGCGCACCGATGGGCAGGTTCACCCAGAACACCGAGCTCCACGAGAAGTGGGTGAGCAGCACGCCGCCCACGACCGGCCCGATGGCCACCCCGAGACCGGAGAAGCCGGCCCAGATGGCGATGGCCCGACCGCGCTCTTTGGGATCGCGGAAGACGTTGGTGAGGATGGAGAGCGTGGACGGCATGATGAGGGCGCCGCCGATGCCCATGAGCGACCGGCAGGCGATGAGCTGGGCGGGGCTGCCCGACAGGGCCGACAGCACGGAACCGAAGGCGAAGATCACGATGCCGATGCGCAGCGCCCGCTTGCGCCCGAACCGGTCGCCGAGGCTGCCGGTGGTGAGCAGGAGGCCGGCGAAGACGAGCGTGTAGCCGTCGACGATCCANNAGGGTGAACCAGCGCCGGGCGTGCACGTGGGGGTCGATCATGTCGGGTTCATGGAGTGGGGCGGCGTGACTCATCGGGGCCTTTCGATACGAAACCGTTTCGTATTGTAATCATGGCTCCGACACCCGTGCATGGGTGGTCGATGTGACATCGGTCAATCGACGCGCTGCCAGCCCACGCCCTCGACGTGACGGCGGATCACCCGTGCCGGCGACCCGACGGC
>PMCN01000090.1 GCA_003154135.1 Acidimicrobiaceae bacterium | reverse complement strand
TCGATGGCGTTGGCGATGACCTCGCCCACCGATGCGTCGGCGGCCGAGATGGTGGCGACAGCGGCGATGTCGGACTTGTCGTCGACATCCTTGGCCTGGAGCCGGATGCTCTCGACTGCGGCGGCGACCGCCTTCTCGATGCCCCTCTTCAGGCCCATCGGGTTGGCACCGGCCGTCACGTTGCGCAGACCGTGCTGCACGAGCGCCTGGGCCAGCACCGTGGCGGTGGTNNCGTCGTTGGTGATGGTGGGGGCGCCGTACTTCTTGTCGAGCACCACGTTGCGGCCCTTGGGCCCCAACGTCACCTTCACCGTGTCGGCCAGCTTGTTGACGCCGGCCTCGAGGGCGCGACGCGCCTCGTCGTGGAACTTCAGTTGCTTTGCCATGTGGGTTCAGTGGCTCACTTCGCGACGACGGCGAGGACGTCGCGGCTGGTGAGGATCAGCAGGTCCTGGCCGTCGATCGTCACCTCGGTGCCGCCGTACTTGCTGTACAGGACGGTGTCGCCGACCTTCACGTCGAGCGGGCTGTGAGTGCCCTTGTCGTCGCTCCAGCGGCCGGGGCCGACCGCGAGGACTTCGCCCTGCTGCGGCTTCTCCTTGGCGGTGTCGGGGATCACGAGGCCAGAGGCAGTGGTCTGCTCGGCCTCGTTGGGCTTCACGACGATGCGGTCATCGAGGGGCTTCAGGTTCATGGGGTGCAGGCCTCCGTTGGCAAGAGCACGCTGTGTGGTTCTGGAACAGGACCGGACGAGTTAGCACTCGCCCGGGGTGAGTGCCAGGTTACGCGCTCGGGTGCACCGTTAGCAACCGCAAGGTGAGAGTGCTAACGCGGATTGTCCGGCCGCGTGGGAGACTCGCTCCGTGCGCACCCCGCCGTCCCGCACGTCAGGCGACGAGCCGATCGAGCTGATCCACCTGGTCGATGCCGATCCCGTGGCCTTCGGGAGCAATCGTGAGGTGCCCTCCCACGAAGCCGAGTCGCCGCACCGCCGCGCTCGGGTGATGCTGGCGGCGGTGGGCGGAATTGCCGTGGTCGCGGCCGCGGTGGTGCTGCTGTGGCCGTCGCACAGCTACACCTGGCGAGCCCTCGCCGACGCGCAGGCACGCACCACCCTGCCACCCGAGCTCGTGTTCGGCGACCCGCCGAGCCCGCTGCTGTCCGCCGCGAGTCGCGATGCCAACCCGGCGGGCGCGTCGCTCGGCTACGTGTTCGCCGTGCCGGGCGCGCACGTCACCGACGGCAAGTGGTTCATGGTGCGCGTCGCCGAGGTGCCGCCAGCGAGCGCCGCGGCGGCCGGCAGCGCGTCGAAGGCCCGCGTGGAGCCCATCGACTCCGCACGCTTCACGTTCTCGTGGAGCCCGGTGCCCACCCAGGTGTGGACCGCGACCGCGTCCGGGTTCGCCCACGCCGACGACGCCAAGGCGCTCGCCGCCGGACTGTCGTTGCGCGCCGGTCAACTCGCCATCCGCACCGACGTGTCGCTGCACGACCTGCAGCCGCTCGGCAGCACCGCGTCGTTCGACATCGCGGTCGGCCTGCACGACAGCCTCGACACCGCCGAGCTGTGGCCAGACGTCACCGAAGCGATGTACCTGTCGGTGCGCGACACCACGGCCGTGGCATCGGTGGCGGCACCGCAGTCGGCGCTGGCGATGACCGCATTCATCTACCGCGGCAGCGACACCACGGTGCACGGCCTTCCTGCGGTCACCGCCAGCGGCCCAGACGGACTGATGGTGGCGTGGATGGAGGGAGGGCGGCTCGTCGCGGTTGCCAATCCGGGTGGTGCCGACGCGCTGATCGGGCTGGCCGAATCGGTGGAGGTTGCACCCGACCAGCTGCACTGGGCCGACAACGCGCCGCGACCGGCGGAGCCCCCGTCATCGGTCACCATCGACTCGGGCACGTCGCCCAGCGGGCACACATGGACCGTCACAGCCGCGGTGTCGGGGAGGGTGACGACGTTCTGCGCCAACGTCGACGACACGTCCGACAGCTGCGTCTCGGCGATGCAGACCGTGCTCACCGACACCGTCCGCATCGAGACCACCGCCGGACCGATCGTCATCGGGCTCGCGGCAACGGGCATCGTCAGGACGTTGGTGGTCACCACCGGCGGTGTCACGGTGCAGCTCCCCTTGCACCCCCTCTTCTGGAACGTCCAGGCCGCTGCGCTCCTCGCGACGCCCGACGCGTCGTTCTCGGTGCCAGGCTGACCGCATGCGTGGCGCATCCCACGACTTCGACGACGCCGAGCCCGTCCTCATCGATCTCATCGATGCCGATCCGTCGGTGTTCGGTCGCGCGCACGCCGCGGCCACCGCCGAACACGCCGACGAGGCGCCGGCCGACGTGCCTGCCGAACGCCGGGCGATGCCGGCCTGGTTGCTGCCCGGAGTGGGCGCGCTCGTGAGCGCGCTCGTAGTCGCCGTGCTCGTGGTGACGCAACCGTGGCACCACCGAGCGGCCGCGCCCTACAGCGAACAACTCGTGTTCGACAAGCCGCCCGCCGCCCTGGAAGCCGCAGTCATCGGTGCCGATTCGATCGCCGATACCAACGGCGTCGGTCATACGACCGGCGGTGCGTTCTACGCCGAGCCGGGCGCGATGTTCCAGCTCACCGAGACCTCCGGCGGCAGATGGGCCGCATTCATCGCCAACGTCGCCGACCCGTCGTCGACGAGCCCCGACGTCACGACCGCCGACCCGAACAGCGGCGACACCCCCGTCACCCTGCACGGCGTGACCGGCGTCCTGCACAACAGCACGCCGATGCAGATCGACTGGACCGTCGGCGGCCTGGACTACCGCGCCGTGGCGATGGGCCTGTCGTCCGACGAGTTGTTGCGGTTCGCCGCCGCGGCCAGCGTGCAGACGGGTGTGGCCAGCATCGACGACCCGGCAGCGCTCGGCGCCATGAAGCCACTCGGGAGCTGGGACACCTACTACCACGTCGCGAGGCTGTTGGCCTCGCTGCGCCCGAACGCGTTCCTCGACGTCGGCACGGGCACCGACTCGGTGAGCTATGGCCCGTTCCCGAGCTGGTCGGTGGCATCCACCGTCGCCACATCCGACGACGAACTGGCCATGCTGCGATTCGTGCTCGGGAAGACCACGCCGGCCACCGTGCACGGCAACGCGGCGGTGACCAGCGACGGCACGACGTTCCGCATGCCCCAGCTCGCGGTGGTGGGCTGGACCGAGCGAGGTCGCCTCATCCTCGTGGCCGGCCCCGAGTCGGCCGAGAAGACCATCGCGCGGGCCGGCACCGTGCGCGAGGCCACGCTCGCGGAGTGGGCGGCGGTGAAGCAGGTCGCCGCGACGAACGCCTCCCCGACCTGATCAGCCGACCAGCGCCACGCCCAGTTCGGCGGCCAGGCGGGCCACGGTGTGCAACGGCAGGCCGATCACGTTGCTGAGGCTGCCCCGAACACGCTGCACGAACACGCCACCGGCGCCTTGCACCGCGTAGGCGCCGGCCTTGTCGAGCGGCTCGCCGGTGGTCACGTACCACTCGATCGACGACTCGGTGAGCGGGGTGAACGTGACCAGCGACGTGATCACGTCGTCGACCACGCGGTCGCCGAGCCGCAGTGCCACACCGGTGTGCACTCGATGCGTGCGGGCACTGAGGCGACGCAGCATGGCGGCAGCATCGGCCCCATCGACGGGTTTGCCGAGGATGTCGCCACCGAGGTCGACCGTGGTGTCGGCGGCGATGACCAGCGCGTCGACCGGCGCGACTACCGCAACGGCCTTGGCGATCGCGAGGCGGCGCACGTAGGCGACCGGCTGCTCACCGGCGAGCGGCGTCTCGTCGATGTCGGGTGCGGCGACGACGAACTCGAGGCCGAGCTGCTCGAGCAGCTCCCGCCGTCGCGGCGACGCCGACGCGAGCACGATCGACGGTGTGCCGCTCATCCGCCCGACAGGGCCATCACGTCGTCGTCGTCGGGCACGGCCGCATCGTCGAGGTGGTCGAGGTAGCCGGCAGGCAGTGCCACACGGATGGGGCCGTTGGTGTGACCGCGACGGATGCGCTCGCCCCCGGGCACGATGGCGGTCGCCGGATCGAGTGCTGCGATGAGGTCGTCGAGCTCGGCCAACGACGACACCATCGAGAACCGGCCGCGCATCTCCCCACCCACCGGGTAGCCCGTGAAGTACCAGGCGGTGTGCTTGCGGAAGTCGCGCAGGGCGAGCGGCTCGGTCATGTGTTCGGCCAGCAGGCGGGCGTGTCGCGCCATCACGTCGCACACCTCGCCGAGCACGGGCGCGGGCGCCACCGGTCGGCCCTGCAGCGCGTCGACGAGATCGCGGAACAGCCACGGGCGGCCGAGGCATCCGCGGCCGACCACCACTCCGTCGCAGCCGGTGTGCTGCATCATGGCCACTGCGTCGGCGGCCTCCCAGATGTCGCCGTTGCCGAGCACGGGGATGCTGGGCACCGCGGCCTTCAACTCGGCGATCGCATCCCAGTCGGCCGTGCCCGCGTAGTGCTGCTCGGCGGTGCGAGCATGCAGCGCGATGGCGGCCACGCCCTCCTCGGCAGCGATGCGACCAGTGGTCACGTGGGTGAGCAACGAGTGGAACAGGCCGGTGCGGAACTTGATGGTGACCGGCACGCCGTAGGGCGTCGCGGCGCTGACCGCAGCGCGCACGATGGCGCGCAGGAGGTTGGGCTTGGCGGGCACGGCGGCACCGCCGCCGCGGCGGGTGACCTTCGCCGCCGGGCAGCCGAAGTTCATGTCGAGGTGGTCGATGCGGCCCTCACCGCACAGCATGCGCACGGCCTCGCCCACCAGTTCGGGATCGCTGCCGTAGAGCTGCAGGCTGCGCGGGCGCTCGTCGGCGGTGAAGGTCATCATCCGCTCGGTCTTGGCGTTGCCGTGCACCACGGCGGCCGCCATCACCATCTCGTTGACGTACACCAGCCCGGGGGCGAACTCGCGGCACATCGTGCGGAAGGGCGCGTTGGTGACGCCTGCCATCGGCGCCAGCACCACGGGGGCGACCGGCGTGAACGATCCGAACGTCACCTGCACGGGTTCAGGGTAGGGGCGTCGGCACAGTGCCGGCATACACGTCGACGGCGATGCCGCCGTTGGTGGTGGCCAGCACCGGCACCAGCGGCACCTTCGTGCGGTTGACAGGTGTCTCGCGCGACGCCAGCACGGCGACGTGCCAGCCGGCCGCACGCTCGCGCAGCACGGCACCGAAGCGGTCGTACAGGTCGCGCACGTCGCCGCCGCCCACCCGCGATCCGTAGGGCGGGTTGGTGACCAGCCAGCCGGCGCGCTCGGGCAGCACGAGATCGCTCACCGCTCGCCGCACCGCCTCGATCTGCGCGCCCACGCCTGCCGACGCGGCATTGGTGAGCGTGGCGGTCACCGCGCCCTCGTCGCGATCGCTGGCGACGATGGGCGGGCAACGCTCGATGACGTCGGCGTCGGCACCCTTCAGCAGCCGCTGCCAGCCGGCGTCGTCGAACGACGGCCAGTGCATGAACTGGAAGGCGCGATGGCGGCCAGGAGCCATCCGACGCGCCAGCATCGCGGCCTCGATGGCGATGGTGCCCGAGCCGCAGAACGGGTCGACCAGTGGGCGCCGCACGTCCCAGTCGCTCGCCACCAGCAGTGCCGCGGCGAGCGTCTCACGGCAGGGCGCCTTGCCGGCGGGGCCGCGGTAGCCGCGCTTGTGCAGCGCGAGACCCGACGCATCGATGCTCACCGTCGCGACGTTGCGGTTGATGCGCACGAGCACCTGCTGCTCGCCGGCGGCGCGACCGATGGCTTCGGTGACCCGTTCGACGACCGCACCCGTGTGGTACAGCGTGGAGTTGCCGTCGGTGGAGGCCGTCACGGTGACACCGCCGTGTGTGGAGCCCGCGTCGGGCAGCCAGGCCGACCAGTCGATGCGCTGCAACCCGGCGTGGAGCGTGTCGAAGCCGTCGGCCTTGAACCGCGCGACCCGCACCAGCACCCGCGTGGTGAGGCGCGACTTGAGGTGGATGGCCCACAGCTGGGGCCAGGTGACCGTGCAGTTCACCCCGCCGTGCGTGATGTTGGCCGGCCGCACGCCCAGGCGCGCCACCTCGGCCTGCACGAGCGCTTCCATGCCCGGTGTGGCGACGACGAATGCATCGATGCGCGCGCTCACGGCTGGAACGACAGTCGCAGGTTGGGATACGCACCTGCATCGAGCGAGGTCGGCCCGTCGCTGCGCAGGCGGTGCCACCCCGCAGCGGCGATCATGGCCGCGTTGTCGGT
>PMCN01000080.1:886-11669 GCA_003154135.1 Acidimicrobiaceae bacterium | reverse complement strand
GGTCTGCCCAAGGAGCCGCAGTCGGCCCAGTGATCACGCCGTGATGCGGTCGAGCACCGGGGCGTGCGCCGGAGCCTGCTTGCCGCCCACGGTGTAGGCCGCGCGCAGCAGCGCGGCGGCCTGCTGTGCCTGCGCGTCGGTGCGTGCATGCACGACGGCGAGCGGGCGGTCGGGGCCGACGATGTCGCCCGGACCGACGAGTGACGTGAGCCCCACCGCATGATCGACGGGGTCTTGCGGCCGGGTGCGCCCGCCGCCGAGCGCCACCACCACCATGCCCACGGCTCGCGTGTCGACGCGGCTGATCGTGCCCGCCTTCGAAGGGGCGACCGACACCCGCACCGCGGCGCGCTCCATGTGCCGCCACGGGTTGTCGACGAACTTCTTCGGGCCGCCGAGCGCAACGATCATCTGCTGGAACTTCTCGGCCGCCGCACCGGTGTCGAGCGCCGACTGCAGTGCAGCGCGTGCCGCTCTGGTGGAGCGCGCGAGCTTGCCGAGCACGAGCATCTCGCTGCACAGCGCGAGCACCACCTCGTGCATGCGTGCCTCGCGCCGGGCGCCGGTGAGGTAGTCGACGGCGTAGGCCACCTCGAGCGCGTTGCCCGCCGCGTCGGCCAACGGACGATCCATGTCGGTGATGAGCGCGGTGGTGGGCAGCCCGGCACCGATGGCGACGGTGGCGATGCTGCCGGCAAGCTCACGGGCGCGGGCGAGTGTGGGCATGAACGCTCCGCTACCGGTCTTCACGTCCATCGCCAGACCTTGCAAGCCGGCGGCGAGCTTCTTGGAGAGGATGCTGGCCGTGATGAGCGGCACGCTCTCGACCGTGGCCGTGACGTCGCGGATGCCGTAGAGGCGCTTGTCGGCGGGGGCGAGGTCGGCGGTCTGACCGATGATCGCGCAGCCCACCTTGGCGGTGACCGAGCGGAACTTCGCCATGGTGGGCGCTGCCACGTAGCCGGGGATCGACTCCATCTTGTCGTAGGTGCCGCCGGTGTGGCCGAGGCCGCGGCCGGAGATCATCGGGACGTAGCCGCCGCACGCGGCGACCATCGGAGCCAGCATCAGGCTCACCGTGTCGCCCACGCCTCCGGTGGAGTGCTTGTCGAGCACCGGGCCTGGCAGGTCCCAGCGCAGCACGGCGCCGCTGTCGCGCATTGCGCAGGTGAGGGCGACCGCCTCGCCGGTGGTCATGCCGTTGAAGTACACCGCCATCGCGAACGCTGCTGCTTGTCCTTCGGTGACTGCTCCACTGGTGAGGCCGGCGACGAACGCGTCGATGTCGGCTGTGCTCAGCACCCTGCCGTCGCGCTTCGCGCGGATGAGCTCCTGGGGCAGCATCAGTAGGCCTCCGTGCCCGCCGCGCCGAGGCCGCCACGATCGTCGGGATCGTCGATGGCCGCGATGAGCGCGGTGAGCAGCCCGCTGGCGCCGAACCGGAAGGTGGCGGGCGTTGCCCAGCCCTCGCCCATGATTGCGTCGGCCTGGTGGAGGTAGGCGTTGGCGTCGTCGAGGGTGCGGATGCCCCCGCTGGGCTTGAGGCCCACGGGGCGGCCCGCGTCGTGGATGACGGTGAGCATCACGCCGGTGGCGGGCAGCGTGGCGCTGACGGGTGTCTTGCCGGTGGACGTTTTGATGAAGTCGGCGCCGTGCGTGACGGCCAACATCGCCGCGATGTGCACGGTGTCGGGATGCACCAGCTCGCCGGTCTCGAGGATCACCTTCAGCACGTGCCCGCCGTGCGGCACCTCAGCGCGCACGGCGTCGATCATGACGGCGGCCCGGGTGGTGTCGCCGACGAGCACCTCGCGGTAGGGGAGGACGAGGTCGATCTCGTCGGCGCCGTCGGCGAGCGCCTGGCGTGTCTGCGCCACCACGGCGGCGACCGGCTCGTCGCCAGTCGGGAAGTTCACCACGGTGGCGATGCGGACACCCGTCCCGGTGAGCAGCGTGCGGGCGTGGGCGACGTGGCGGGGCCATACGCAGACGGCTGCGACGTTGCCGCAGGGGCCCGTGGCGCGCCCGCACAGCGCGGCGACGTCGTCGTCGGTGGCCTGGTCGCCCAGTTCCGTGAGGTCGAGCAGCGCAAGGGCACGGCGAGCAGCCTGAGCAGGGGAGGCGTCCATGCATCCACCCTAACCACGCTCGCCATCGAGGCGGTAGGGACGGCAGACTCTTGGCATGACCGAGCTGCTCTACCTGCGCGACGCCTACCTCACCCACTTCCGTGCCCGCGTCACCGACGTGCGCGACGATGCCATCGCGCTCGATCGCACGGCGTTCTACCCCACCGGTGGCGGGCAGGCGCACGACACCGGCACGCTGGCGGGGATGCCGGTGGTCGACGTGCGCAAGGAGGGCGACTCCGTGTGGCACCGCGTGGAGGGTGGCCCGATGCCCGCCGTGGGCCACGAGGTCGCCGGTGAGGTCGACTGGGAGCGCCGCCACCAGTTGATGCGCACGCACACCGCGTTGCACGTGCTGTGCGGGGTGATCTGGAACGAGTGGCGGGTACCGGTCACCGGCGGCAACATGGAGCCGCTGTCGGCGCGCATGGACTTCGAGTTCGATCCCGTCCCCGAGGGGTTCGCCACACGCATCGAGGAGCTGGTCAACGCCGAGCTCGCCGCCGACCGCCCGATCGAGGTGCACTTTCTGCCGCGCGACACAGCGGTGCACGACGACGACCTCATCCGCACCAAGGTGTCGCTCATCCCCGAGAGCGTGACCGAGATCCGCGTGGTCGACATCGTCGGCCTCGACAAGCAGGCCGACGGTGGCACGCACGTGCACAGCACGGCCGAAGTGGGCCGCATCCGGGTGATCAAGCTCGAGAACAAGGGCAAGGGCAACAAGCGAGTTCGCCTCGAGGTGATCGACGCCTGACGCGGCGCGCAAGCCCCACGCGCGGCATCGCTGGGTGGAGCTGTCGGGCGTTCGATTCCTGACGTCGGCGAAGATTTTCGACGCGCGGGTGACGCCGGCCAGAATCTGCCTACGGGTTGCCGGGGCGGCCCGAAGGTTGCCCTCAGCCCGTGCGAACGACGTCCGCCCGCACATAACGACGAGCAGAACCCCTTGCGCGGAGCGCCCATACCAAGGGCAATAGGCGCTGCCGGCAGTGGTTCGCGCTCGATGCCGACGTGGCGTTGTACTCCAACCGAAACTAAGCGCCGCACCAACCCCGAAAGCGCGTTTCGTGATGATGATGGACCTATTGCGAGATTGCTAGACAGCCTGGAAAGCTACGAGGTACATGTCCGCCTTGATGCGAGTTGCTCGGGGTCTCGCTGCCTTCGCCGTGGTCGTCGTGCTCCTTGGGCTGCTCCGCACGGGGCTTGCGGGGGCGCAGGCCACCACCCCGACCGACATACGGGGCTCGTGGGAGTTCGTGTTCGTCGTCGAGGGCGGCTTGACGGAGCACGACACCTTCGTGTTCACCAGTGAGGACTTCGCGAGTGGCGCGGTGACCGCCACGGTTCCAGGAAAGGAAGGAACCATCACCGGCACCGTTTCGGGATCGACGTTGACGTTCGAGGCGATCGGCCCCGTCTCGAGCACGCATGGCGAAGGCACGATCACCCGGTCTGGCAACACGTTGACGATGTCGGGCTCGGTCACCTTTGCTGACAACGCAGGACATCAGAGATCCGGCACGTTCACGGGGACCCTGCCCAACGCCGCGCCCCCACCCGCGTCCACAGCAGCGACCGCGGCGCCTACGTCGCTCCCGGTCNNGCGCCTACGTCGCTCCCGGTCGCCGCTGCGCCTACGTCGCTCCCGGTCGCCGTGACGCCGTCGACCACGAGGCCGGCCACAAGTCCCAAACCCGTCCCGCGGAAGGGCTCGAGGCTGCCACGGGGCATCACCATCCTGGTGGCCTGGATGGGCGCGGTGGGCGGCGTCGTGGGGGCGGCGCAGGGGTCAAAGGCGGGAAGGCGCTCGCTTGACGCGAGGTTTACCGTGACGCCAGTCGACGAAGGGCCGGTCGGGACGCTCGGTCCGTGGAGGGCGAAGGATCCGAGCCAACCCGCTCAGGCCTGGATCAAACATCTAGGTGACCCGGCGTGGTACCCGGCGCAACCGGGCACCGAGTTCCGCAGGGGCGATGAGATCAGGGCGGACAGCAACACCATCGTCTCCGGCGAGTTCGTCACTGGAGGCCGGTTCGGTCTTCGCGGCGAGACCCAGGTGACCATCGTCGGGGAGCGCTCGATCGGCGGGCCCGCCGTGGAAGCCTCCGAACGGGCGCGGGCCCTGCGAGAGTTGACAGACCACTCCGCACCCGTCCTGGTGGGCGCGGGCGTCGTGGGCCTCGTCGTGCTCGGCCCCACGGCGGTCGAGGCCCGCATCGCCGGATGGGGAATCGCCGCCAGGAAGGCCATCCTCTTCGGCCCTGAGGCGGCGGCCCAGTTCGTCCGAGCAGAATCATCTTTCGTCACCGCAGCCAGCCTCTCGGCCATCGCCGAAGGCGCGGCGCACATCGTGACGAAGCCCGAGCCTCCCATCCATTTCGTCGCGCAGTCGATCAGGGGCTAGGGAGACCATGACCCCGACGACGACCAACCGGAACCCTGTTCGCGGTGCGCTCATCGTCGAGCTGCGTGGTCCAGTTCAGATCCGCGAAGCGTCCTCGGCACACTGGCGACCCTTCGTCGGCTCCGCTCACGACCCATGGCGCGCGACAGGCGAGTATCCCGCGGGGGCCGACGCGTTCGACACCGCTACCGCCATCGCGGCCACGGCAGGGCTCGAGCTGCGCGAAGACGCACCGAGTGTCGAGATTCAACGAGCGGGCGAGACCGGGTGGAACGCAGCCAGATTGGGCGACGTCGTCGCGGAAGGCGACACCGTCAGGACGGGGGAGCACTCGTGGGCGGTGCTCGTCAGTGTCGACAGCCGCGACACCGCGGCGCCCGAATCTGGTCCGTTCAAGCCACAGCGATTGTGGCGTCGCCTCGCCGCGTTCTTCACACCGAAAGCCGTGCTCGCCGCCGCAGTTGTCGGAGTCATCAGCTTCGTCGTCCACGCCTTTGCGCCGACAGACCGATGGGACAACACGGTTCTGGGAAGCATCGTGTGGATTGTCGTGCCGTTCGCCACCTTCGCCGTGATCGGCTACATAGTCGGTCGGGCAGACCGCAGAGGTGATCGTGGAACTCGCACGACCGGCCTCTCTTGAACCCGCCATGAACGAAGCCTCTTTGTGTCAAGACCCCTGATCGTGTGCGCGTCAAGCGGCCCATTGGTCGCGGGCGTAGCGTTGCTGCTGGGTCCGGACAGTGACCGGTGGGTACCATCCGTCATGGGTGGGCGATGAGGCTGAAGCGCATGGCGCACCGTAACCCGTCCTGAGTCGCATCAGGAAGGGTCGCAGGCGGCGAAGCGCCGCTCATACCTGCAGATCTGGCGCTGGAGAACGACGGCCACTTCGGGCAATCTGTGAGCGTTCGCGGGAACAAGCGCGCGTGTCTTATGCGCACGAAATCGTCGCCCCCATCGCGCGGTGCGACGAGGTCAGCCGACCTTGCGGTTTGCGAATGGAGGCGGCCCGAGAAGCTCGATTGCGCGCGGGTTCGCTTTGGCCGACGTTTGGATGCGTGCGATGTCGACCATGTCGGATGTGTCGTCGGTCGTTGATTCGCTTGCACCGCGGTAGAACGCTTGGCCGATTCCAGGGGTCTGCACGGTGAGTAGTCGTGCGTGGTCGGAGCACACGAGAAAGGCGTGCGGTGTGCCCTTCGGTGTGAACGTCATGCCGCCGGCACCGACTGGATGGTCTTTGCCGTCGACGTTGATGAGGATCTCGCCTTCAAGGACGTAGACGGTCTCGTCCGCTTCCGGATGACGATGTAGCGGGGTGGTCTTGCCGTGCGTCAGGAGGTCTTCAAACATGAAGAACGCGCCGCCCGTGTCGTCGCTCATGAGCTTCCAGATGTGAAGACCTCCACCGAGGAACGATCGCCTGTCGCCTTCGCCCGAAGCCTTGATGATTGGAATGAGCGCGGTCATCTGAATTGCCACCTCCGTCGTTATGGGACATGTGTCCCACGACGGACAGTACGGTACCATAATGGATATGTCAATCCCATACGAGCTCGAGGGTCGCACGGACCAGAAGCGCCGCACTCGAGACGCGCTCATCACCGCGGCCCGCGAGCTCGTTGCCGGCGGCGTCACCCTGACGGTCGAGCGGGCCGCGGAGGGGGCGTCGATCTCTCGCACGACCGCCTATCGGTATTTCCCAAATCAGCGCTCGCTGCTTGTTGCCGCCCACCCGGAAATCGGTGCGTCGTCGCTGCTTCCCGACAANNATGCTTCGCCTCTCGCTCGACGCTGACCCGGTCGAGCGCGCGGAACTGCCACTCCGGCAAGGTCGCGCGATCAAGTGGATCGAGGAAGCGCTTGAACCTCTGCGCACGGAGATGCCTAGTGCCGACATCCACCGCCTGGCTCTTGCGATTCGGACCGCGACAGGGATCGAAGCGCTCGCGTGGCTCACCGACATCGCGGGACTGTCACGCGACGACGCAACCGAACTCATGCGCTGGTCGGCTCGCGCGCTGCTCCAGTCGGCGCTCGCCGACATCAAGGCCTGAACGCCGAGGTGCAGGTCTCGCGCATGTAGCGGTCCGGGACGCTCGCGACCGCGACCAAACGGCTGTCCACTGCCGCGATCCTACGGATACATACTGCCGATAGGTCGCTGGACATCGTCCCTGCAGTCGAGCAATCTGCACGGATGGCCGATGACAAAGGATTCGAGGTGGTGGTCACTGCGGGAAGCCTTCGAGCAGCGAGCGGCGTGGTGATGCCGCATCGATGGACACCCGAGGGAGTGGTCGTGGAGACCGAGTTCACGGGAGCCCACCTGTACCACCTGTCCGCAGCGGGTTGCGTCCTCAACGACGTGTACCGCGAATCAGTCCGACTCGGCCTGGTCGTCAACGGAGTGCGTGTCCGCGCCTGCGGAGGTTTCGACACTTCGACGTGGGCGTCGACCGGAGTGATCTACGACATCCAGGTCGACTCAGATGCGAGCGAGACGGACGTCGTACACATGATCGAAGTCGTCGACGAGGTGGCTGAGATTCCCAGGACGCTCCGATCGGGCACGACCGTGAAGCGTCTGACCACCGACTGACTTAGCGGGCCGGGCGCCGTCCAGCGGGTAGAGGAGTAGCGCAGAGCTGCCGCTCTGCTCGCTGGACAACCCTGGCCACTTCGGGCATTGTGCGTGCGCCGTGGAAGGCGGCAGCGTGGTATCGGGCGGCTGAGACCCTGTACATGAGTGTCGAGTTATTGGGCGTCGCGTTGTCGAGTTCGCTGCGAGGATGATGCTCGTGCGCCGTTACGAGGGGGCCCTTTTCGACAGCAGCCGCTGGGACGGCTTCGAGCTTCGCGGCGGCGACATCATCATCAGCACACCGCCGAAGTGCGGGACGACGTGGACGCAGATGATCTGCGCGCTAGTCGTCCTGCAGGAGACAGAGCTGCCACTGCCGCTGGACACGCTCTCGCCTTGGCTCGACATGGTGACCCGCGCCCGTAGAGAGGTGTTCGCCGACCTGGAGGCCCAGACACATCGCCGGTTCATCAAGACGCACACACCGCTCGACGGACTCCCAAACGATCCGACGGTCACATACATCTGTGTCGGACGCGACCCGCGCGACGTCGCGCTGTCCATGGACCGGCACCTCGACAACATGGACATTGGCGCGTNNGGAGGCGTGTCGCTTCGGTTCACCGTCGAGCATGTGCAGACGTTCTGGGACGCCGGCGGCGATCTCGATGTCGTGTTCCTGCACTACGACGACCTGAAGACCGACCTCATGGGGCAGATGCGGAAGTTGGCCGCGCACCTCGAAATCGCGGTCGACGAGGATCGGTGGCCCGCCCTGGTCCAATCGGCGACGTTCAACTCGATGCGAAGCATGGCCGAAATGACCGTGCCCGGCGGTGATCGCGGACACTGGCTCGACGCCGCCGCGTTCTTCAGCCGCGGAACGAGCGGCCAGTGGCGTGATCTCCTCGATGAAGCCGACCTCGCTCGGTACGCGGCGCGGGTGCGCGCACTCGCATCCCACGACGTCGTCGAGTGGTTGCATCGCGAGCCGATCGGCTGAATCCAGGTTCCCGCGCGCGATTCGACGCGGCGACACCTGATTGGCCACTCGGTAGGGGGACTACCGGCGGGCGTTCGAACCACCTCATCTTCAGCGCCGGCCGAGATACGACGGGCAAGGCTCTGTCGGCGTGACGGCCGTCATGCCATGACCTAACAGGACGGACGTGCGCTGGCCATCGATCGCCGCGTCGTTTCTCAGCGCCGCTCACATCTGCCGACAGGGCGCTGGACAACGCGGACCACTTCGAGGACCATGCGCGACCTACGAGCACGCGCCACGGCGCGCAAGGAAGCGCGGCCGCATCATGCGAGCCGCACTTGTAGGTGCCGATGAGCTCGCTGGACAGTTCGCTCGGGAGCGAGCATCCTGCGCTACATGGCAATGATCGAGTGTTCCGGGCCGAATCGCCCGGACGGTCGAAACGCACGAGTCGCCGCAACGATGCGGACTCGATCGAGGCGACCAGGAACGTGGGGCGCATTCGCTGTTGCATCCGCGGTCGTGCTTGCGTCGTGCGGCACCGATTGGGCACACGTGCAGGGCGCCACGGCCCACACGCGCTCGGACACGAGCATCTCCGTGAACTACGGGGTCTGCTGGCTGAAGAACACGCCGATGCCCACGCCGAAGATCGTCGAGTCCGACACCGCGGTGCGCATCACCTCGGAGGTCCACTCCCCGGGTGGCGACTCCAAGGCGTGCCTGACCTTGCAGACGATCACGCTCGCGAAGCCCATCGGCGATCGTGTGGTCGTCGATGCGAGGACGGGGAAGACCATCACCGTTGCCTTTGACGGTTGACGACCGTTCCGATCTGCCGATCTGCACGCTGAACAGCGCTACCTGTCCCTCCGCTCGGCTGCCGTTGGTCCGCTTCAGGCCCGCGAACGCCCGAGCAATACTGGCAGCGTGTACCGGATCCTTTCTGTTGGCAGCGACTTTCACGAGATCTGTGACGAGTGCGGGTTCCACGGCGGCACGCTCGACCCGTCCGCCACCGTCGCTCGGATTCGCGCTCTCCCCGACCGATGGTCGGAGGTGATGTCGCAGGATGAGGAGCGGCTTCGAGCGCGCCCCGAACCCGACANNCGGTGCCGTAGCCAGGTCGATGGCGGCCTTCGCCGAGTCACTCACACCTCAAGAGCAGGTGGTTGTGGCTGTCTACGCCCAAGGTCAGGTGATCAACACGACCGCCGTCATCCGACACGCACTGCACGACGCCGAGCACCATCTGCTCGACATCCGCCGTGGCATCGCCCGCCAGCAGCTCCGCCGCTGACGAACAGGCCTTCGACGCTCCTGACCGAGCCATCGCAACAACCCAGGGTCGGCGCCGGGAGGCTCAGCCCCACTGCTGAGCGGCGATGAGCACCTGAACATCGAGGCGCTCACCGACGACCTCGCCGTGGCGCCATACGAATGCCTCGAGCCGGCGGAGCTCGGCGAGCTGACCGCGGCCCTCGAACCCATGGCCAGTCACGGGTTCGTCGGGGATCGGCAGCGTCCGCAGTGCGGCGTACATCGGTCGTCCCTCGATGGGCGCGCTCGTCGCGGCCTTCGTCAGCAGCTCCACCGCTCGGGCAAACCCGGGTGCATCGACGAGGGCACCCAGGATCCGATGCAGGGCCGCCGCGCAGCCCTGCCGGCGGGCGAGGATCGCCGCCTCCGGCGTGGTCGTGGCCCACACGTTCGGGATGTGGCGGGCGACCTCGCCGGGCGCGAAGTTGTAGAAGAGCGCGTGGACCACGTCGGCCGGGACGCAGGCGCCCAGCGGCGCGGCGCGACCGGCGAAGTAGGTGTCCCAGTAGTTCGTGAACCCGAGAGCGAACATCGCCTCGTTGGGGTCGTCGGCGGAGTAGGGGATCACCCCGATCGGCTCGACGAGCTCGAACATGCGGCGCGCCAGCAGGTTCATGCCGACCGACGGTAGTTCCTGCCGGTTGGTCGCACGGGTGCCACGATGTGGTGATGGACACCCCGGCATCGGTCGCTGCGATCATGAGCCGGGTTGGTGTGTGGTGGGCCGTCGCGGGCGGCTGGGCGATCGATCTCTGGTTGGGCGAGCAGACACGCGATCACCACGACGTCGAAGTCGTCGTGAGCAGGCGCGACCAGCACGTGGTTCATGCGGCGCTCTCGGCCGATTGGGAGCTGTTCGCTCTCGACCCGCCGGGCAGTGGATGGCGGCCGTGGAGCGGGGTCCCGATCGACGGGCCCGCGTTCCAGCTGCAGGCCCGATCACCGTCGGGCGAGTTCGACCTCTTCACCGAGGCTGTCGACGAGGCCCAGTGGTGCTTCCGTCGCGACAACCGCATCACCACCGGATCACACGAGGTGATCGTGCCGAGTGCGTCGGGGATCCCGATCGTTCGCCCGGAGATCCAACTGCTGTACATGGCCAAGTCGACCGAGCTCAAGAACGAGCGTGACTTCGAGGTGGCCAGACCGCACCTGACCCCTGATGCCGCTGCGTGGCTGAGGGACGCGCTGCAGATCACGCTCCCCGGGCACCACTGGCTGCAACAGCTCGGGTAGCGCAGACCTGAGCGAGAGACGATGGCGTCGCCACTCTGGAGACATGGATACCGGACTCGGGTTCTGCGTGTTGACCTCCGAAGTCGCGTGACTATGATTATGGTCATGTCTGA
>PMCN01000080.1:0-792 GCA_003154135.1 Acidimicrobiaceae bacterium | reverse complement strand
GTGTCCGCCGACGAGATTCGCGCCAAGTACCTTCGGCGATGACCGAACCGATCTGGGCGCTGCGCGTCGCCGCCTCAGCCGAACGACAGCTCTCCCGTCTCCCCGAACGTGTCGCTGCCGCGGTCGTCGAGTTCTTGATCGGGCCGTTGTGCGAGAACCCCCGCCGAGTCGGTCACATCTTGCAGCGAGAGCTCGCCGGCCTGTGGTCAGCGAGACGAGGTGCATATCGCGTCGTCTACGAGATCGATGACGAAGCGAGCACCGTCACCGTGCTTCGGATCGACCATCGCTCCGACGTGTACCGACCTCGATAGCACCGAACGGCAGTTTCCTCGGGTGATCGAGCGACGACCTGATCGAGCGACGATGGTCACCCAGCCGTGGAGTAGTCGGCTCCGACGCTCGCCGAGCGCCGGGCGCGCAACGGGGTGATCACCGCACCGGCGCAGAGCAGCGCCGACAGCCCGCCGAGCGCGAACGGCACTCGTGGCGAGGTGAGCTGGATGACCCAGCCCATCAGCAGCGCGCCGATCGGGGTGCTCCCGAACCAGGCCATCTGGTGCAGCGCCATCACGCGTCCTTGCATCGAGGGTTCGGTCGCCTGTTGGAGGACCACGGTGTTCACCGACTGGAACGACGCCGACGCGAACCCGAGCGGGATGCCCATGGCGACGAACGACCAGAAGCTGGGCATGACCGCGATCGCGAGGCACGTCGCGGCCAGGCCGGCGAGCACGATCGCGAGAGTGCGTCGCGGGTGTGGCTTCACGCCGGCGATGTAGATGCCGCCGA
>PMCN01000225.1 GCA_003154135.1 Acidimicrobiaceae bacterium | reverse complement strand
TCGGCATCGACCGCATGGCCAAGGAGCGTCACGCCGTCGGCGACATGCGCGAGATGTACACCAACGACATTCGCTTCCTGGAGCAGTTCTGATGAGGATCGTCCACTCCTGGCTCAACGATCTGGTGCCGGTCGGCGACGACATCGACGCCATCGCCGACGCCATCACCCATCTCGGCCTCGCGGTCGAGGATGTGCACCACGTCGGCGCCACCGTGGCGGGTGTCGTCACCGCACGCGTGGTGCGCACGGAACCTCACCCCGATGCGGCGAAGGTCCACCGGGTGTTCGTCGATGCCGGTGACGGCGTCGAGCGCCATGTGTGGTGCGGGGCGTTCAACATGAGAACGGGCGATGTCGTCCCGCTGGCCACACCCGGCACCGTGATGCCCGACGGTCGCGCCATCGAGCCCAAGCCCATCCTGTCGATCCCCAGCGAGGGCATGCTCTGCTCGGCTCGCGAGCTCGGCCTCGGCGACGACCACAGCGGCATCCTCATCCTTCCCGCCGACACACCGCTGGGTGTGCCGTACGGCGACGCGCTGGGTCTCGGCGAGGAGGTGGTCTACGACCTCGACGTCCTGCGCAACCGGCCCGACGCCTACGGTCACGTCGGCGTTGCCCGCGACCTGGCCGCCCACTTCGGTCTCCCGCTGCACGCGCCCGCGGGCACGGTGGTGGCCGACGGCCCCACCCGGTCGGCCCCGATCGAGCTCGTCGACGGTGATCGTTGCCCGCGCTTCACCAGTGTGGTCATCAGCAACATCAGCGTCGGCCCCTCGCCGGAGTGGATGGCGCGCCGTCTGGCCGCCGCCGGCATGCGGTCCATCAACAACGTGGTCGATGTGAGCAACTACGTGATGCTCGAGACCAACCAGCCCAACCACGCGTACGACCTCGACACCCTCGGCGGGGGAGGCTTTCGTGTGAGGTTGGCGCGGGAGGGCGAGATCATCGTCACCCTCGACGAGGTCG
The DNA here is from genome assembly GCA_003154135.1 of Acidimicrobiaceae bacterium. GTDB lineage: Bacteria > Actinomycetota > Acidimicrobiia > Acidimicrobiales > Ilumatobacteraceae > UBA668. The sequence continues at coordinate 11,165 of PMCN01000225.1, read as the reverse complement.
AGCGCGTGCTCACGGCGGAGGAGCTGCTCATCTGCGACGGCGACGACCAGCCGATCGGGCTCGCCGCCATCATGGGCGGCCTGCACACCGAGATCAGCGAACGCACCACCACGATCGTGGTCGAGGCGGCGTGGTTCGAGCCGATGGGAGTCCTGCGCAGCGTGGCCCGCATGGGTCTGCGCAGCGAGGCATCAGCTCGTTTCGAGCGAGGCGTCGACCCCTACGGCATCGACGCGTCGCAGGCCCGCTTCATCGAGCTGCTGCGCCTCACGTGCCCGGGTCTGGTCGTGCACGGCATGGTCGACGAGCGGTCCGAGCACCTTCCCACCGCCACCACCATCACCGTGCGCCCGGCGCGGGTCGGCGCGTTGCTGGGCACCGAGTTCGACGCGGCGTCCATCGTGTCGTTCGTCGAGCCACTCGGCTTCGCGTGCCGCATCGACAGCGACGGGGCCATCGCGGTCACCGTGCCGTCGTGGCGTCCCGACTGCACCCTCGAGGTCGACATCATCGAGGAGGTCGCCCGCCGGTACGGGTACGGCGCGTTGGGCAAGACCGTGCCGCGGTCGACGCAGCCGGGTGGGCTCTCCGGTGTGCAGCACCGGCGCCGTAAGGTGCGCGACGTGCTGCTCGGCCTGGGCATCAGCGAGGCCATGCCGCACCCGTTCCTCACCGCGGGCGATCTCGAGCGTGCAGGCCTGCCCGGTCAGGCAGTGCGACTGCTCAACCCGCTCACCGTGGGCGACGACGTGCTGCGCACGTCGCTGCGTCCGGGGCTGCTCAAGGCCGTCGAGTTCAACGAATCGCGACGCAGCACCGGGGTGCGCCTCTTCGAGGTGGGACACGTGTACCCGCCGAGCGACGACGTGCTGCCCGCCGAGTACGAGGCGCTCGTCGTGGTGCTCGCCGGCGCCGACGCCACTGAGGCGATGCGCGTGTGGCGCGAGCTGGCATCCGCGATGGGGTGGGGTGCTCGCGTCGACCAGGGCACGGTGCCCGCTGGTCTGCACCCGACGCGGTCCGCGACGCTGTCGGCCGGCAAGGACGTCGTGGGCGCCGTGGGTGAGGTGCACCCCGATGTCGCCGATGCGTACGGCATCAGCGAGCGGGTGGCCGTGCTCGAGGTGCACCTGGGTCGGCTGCTCCTCGCCGAGCCCAAGCCTGCGCAGTGGAAGGCGACGAGCAGGTTCCCGTCGGCCGACTTCGACCTCGCGTTCGTCGTGCCCGACTCGGTGACCGCCGAAAAGGTCGAGAAGGCCGTCCGCCAGGGCGCCGGCAGCATGCTGGTCGACATCGTCCTGTTCGACGTCTACCGCGGGCAGGGCGTGCCCGAGGGGAGCCGAAGCCTGGCCTACCGGCTGCGCCTGCAGGCGGGCGATCGCACGCTCACCGACGCCGATGTCGCTCAGGCACGCGAGAAAGTGGTGGCCGCGACCACCAAGCTCGGCGCAGGGCTGCGCGCCTGACTCAGTTGCTGCTCAGGTCGTCGGGCGCGTTGGCCACCCACGCCAGCCGCCCGCCCTGGCGGCGGAGCACGATGCGCCACAGATCGCCCGGCTCGGCGTGGAACACGTCGCCCTGCTCGGCGGGCAGCACCATCCACGCGCCCTCGTTGAGCTCGTTGTCGAGCTGGTACGGGCCCCAGCCGGAGTAGCCACGGAAGATGCGGAGCTGGTCGACCCTGTCGGCCACCAGTGCCGGGTCGTGGCCCAGATCGACCGAGCCGAGGTCGCCCAGCACCTGGCTCCACGCACCCTCGGCGGGGCCGGTCAGCCGGGCCAGAGCGATGAGGGCGTCGGTCTCGACCGGCCCGCCGTCGAAGAGCGTGGCCGGCGGGCTGAGCCAGTCCTCCCATCGTGTCGCGACCTCGGGCGCAGCACCTGGGCTCGGTCGGTTGAGCACCACGCCCACGGCGCCGTCGCCAGTGTGTTCCAGCATGTAGACCACGGTGCGGTCGAAGTTGGGGTCGGCCAGCGGGGGAGTGGCCACGAGCAGCTTGCCCTTGCAGGAGCCGGCGTGTGATGCGTCGTGCGAACTCACCCGCCCATTCTGCACCCCTCGTCCCACGCGTGAGGTGGCGGATGCATCTGCCTGTTGCATGACAATGCAGTGGAATGTATAGTCATGCGTCATGACTCGTGTCGGCATCCTGGGCGCGTCGGGCTACACCGGCGCCGAACTGCTGCGGCTCTGCGCGCAGCACCCCTCGTTCGAGGTGGTCTACGCCACCGGCGACACGCAGGCGGGCACCCGCGCTGCGGCGCTCTACCCGAGCCTCGGCGTGCACTGTCCCGACCTCGTCTTCGAGGAGTTCGACGCCTCGCGCGCCGAGGGGCTCGACCTGGTCTTCCTGGGCCTGCCGCACGAGGCCAGCATGGCCCTCGCACCCCAGCTGATGGGCAAGGTGGGCTGCGTGGTCGATCTCTCGGCTGCCTACCGCCTGAAGGATGCGTCGCTCTATCCCGGCTGGTACGGCTTCACCCACGATCAGCCGGCGCTGCTCGCCGCGGCCGTCTACGGCTTGCCCGAACTGCATCGCGACGAGTTGAGGGGTGCTGCGCTGGTGGCCACGCCCGGCTGCCACGTCACCGCCGCCTCGCTCGCTCTCGCGCCGCTCGTGCGGGCCGGTCTGGTGGCCACCACGGGCGTCATCGTCGACAGCAAGACGGGCATCAGCGGTGCTGGTCGCGCGTTGAAGAACTCCTCGCTGTTCTGCAGTGCCGACGAGGACGTCACTGCGTACGGGCTGCTCGACCACCGGCACACGCCCGAGATCGAGCAGGAGGTGGGGGCGCAGGTGCTGTTCACCCCGCACCTGGCTCCCATGAACCGGGGCATCCTCGCCACCTGCTACGCCCGCCCGGCGGCCGACGTGAGCACCGCCTCGCTGCTCGCCGCGCTCTCCGACTTCTATCGCGGCGAGCCGTTCGTCGCGGTCAGCGAGGCATCGCCTTCCACGAAGGCGACCCTCGGCAGCAACGCTGCGTTCATCACCGCCCGCTTCGACGAACGCACGGGCACGGTGATCGCGATCTGCGCCATCGACAACCTGGCCAAGGGAGCGTCCGGCGGCGCCGTGCAGGCCGCCAACGTGGCTCTCGGCCTCCCCGAGACCGCCGGCCTCACCAGCGTCGGGGTCTACCCGTGAGCGCCACGGCGAGCGACAAGGCAGCCGTGCTGGTCGAGGCGCTGCCCTACATCCGCAGGTTCGCGGGTCAGGTCGTGGTGGTGAAGTACGGCGGCAACGCGCTCGCCGGCGCCAGCGACGACGACGCCCTGTCGCTCTTCGCCGAGGATGTCGTGCTCATGCGGCAGGTGGGCATGCGGCCCGTGGTGGTGCACGGCGGCGGCCCCCAGATCAGCGATCTCATGCAGCGGCTCGGCAAGGTGACCGAGTTCCGCAAGGGCCTGCGGGTCACCGACGGCGAGACGGTCGACATCGTGCGCATGGTGCTCATCGGTCAAGTCAACCCGCAGCTCGTCGCCGCGATCAACGTCCACGGGTCGCTCGCTGTGGGGGTCAGCGGCGAGGACGCCGGCCTCATCAAGGCGGTCGCTCGCGACCCCGAGCTCGGATTCGTCGGCGACGTCGAGTCGATCAACCCGACCATCCTGCAATCGTTGCTCGACGACGGCTTCGTACCGGTCGTGGCCACCATCGGCACCGATGCCGCCGGTCAGGCGTACAACATCAACGCGGACACGGTGGCCGGGGCCATCGCCGAGTCGCTCGGTGCCGAGAAGCTCGTCTACCTCACCGACATCGAAGGGCTGCGCCGGGTGGTCGACGACCCGTCGAGCCTCATCCGCCAGACCACTCCCGACGAGCTCGACTCGCTCATGGCCGACGGCACCATCGCCGGCGGCATGATCCCCAAGGTCGAGAGCTGCGTGCACGCCGTGCGCGCGGGCGTCCGGCGGGCACACATCCTCGACGGCCGCATCCCTCATGTGTTGCTGCTCGAGATCTTCACCGACGAGGGGATCGGAACGATGGTTCGATGAGCACGCACGCATTCGACACACAGGGCCTCACCTACTGCCCGTTCATGCCCGTGTTCGGCGCACCGCAGGTGATGTTCGTGCGCGGTGACGGCACGCAGCTGTGGGACAGCGACGGCAAGCGCTACCTCGACTTCCTGTGCGGGCTCGCGGTCACGTCGCTCGGCCACGCCAACCCGGTGATCGCCGACGCCATCTCGCGGCAGGCGCACACGCTGCTGCACGTGAGCAACTTCTTCACCAACCCCTCGGCCACCGAGGCGGCGGTGAAGGTCGACCTGCTGCTGCGCGAGGCGACCGGGCTCGAGGGCCAGGTCTTCTTCTGCAACAGCGGCGCGGAAGCCAACGAGGCGGCGCTGAAGTTGGCCCGCAAGTTCGGTGGCCGCGGTCGCCACGTGGTGGTCAGCGCCTACGGCAGCTTCCACGGGCGCACGCTGGCGACGCTCGCCGCCACCGGTCAGCCGGCCAAGCACGAGCCCTTCCAGCCGATGCCCGAGGGGTTCCGCCACGTCACGTTCAACGACATCGGCGAGCTGGAGGCCGCCCTCGACCCGTCGGTGTCGGCAGTGCTGCTCGAGCCGGTGCAGGGCGAGGGCGGCGTGGTGCCGGCCGATCCCCAGTACCTGCGCGACGTGCGCACGTTGTGCGACGAGCGCGGCCTGCTGTTGATCATCGACGAGGTGCAGACGGGCTTCGGGCGCACGGGCCAGTGGTTCGGGTTCCAACATGCAGGTGTGGTGCCCGATGTCGTCACCATGGCCAAGGCGATGGGCAACGGCTTCCCGGTCGGCGCGGTGTGGGCACGTCGCGATGTTGCCGCCGTGTTCCAGCCGGGCGACCACGGCAGCACGTACAGCGGCACGGCCATCGCCACCGCGGCCGTGAACGCCGTCATCGACGAGATGCGCCGGCTCGACGCCCCGCGCCTGGCGCGCGAGCGTGGCGCTGAGCTCACGGCCCGCCTCACGGACCTGCCGGGGGTGGTCGCTGTGCGCGGCGAGGGCCTCCTCCTCGCCGCCGAACTGCGTCCGGGTGTCGATGCCAAGGCGGTCTACACGGCGGCGCTGGGTCGTGGTCTGGTCACCAACGCCGTCACGGGCACGGCGTTGCGTCTCGCTCCGCCGCTCACGGTCACGTCGGCCGAGATCGATGAAGCAATGAGCATCCTCGGTGCCTCACTTGCGGAGGTGCTCGCGTGACCCGCCACTTCCTCGACATCCCCGACCTCTCCGCCGACGAGCTCGCGCTGGTGCTCGACCTGTCGCAACGCCAGCAACTGCCCCGTCCCCTGGAGGGTCAGGGCGTCGCACTCGTCTTCGAGAAGCCGTCGAACCGCACCCGCCAATCGATGGAGATGGCGGTGGTGCAACTCGGCGGTCACCCCGTGTACACGCGCGGTGAGGAGGTGGGCTTCGACGTGCGCGAGCCGGTGGAGGACATCGCCCGCGTGATGGCCGGCTACCACGGCATGCTGTGCGCTCGCGTGTTCCGCCACGAGGTGGTGGTGCGCATGGCGGTGGTGAGCTCGGTGCCGGTGGTGAACATGCTCAGCGACCACTCGCACCCGCTGCAGGCGCTCGCCGACGTGCTCACCATGCAGCAGGTGCACGGTCCGCTCGCCGGGCGCACCGTGGCCTACGTCGGCGACTTCAACAACGTCGCCCGATCGCTCACCGAGGCGTGCGTCATGCTCGGCGCTCAGGTGTCGCTGGGCTGTCCCGTGGGCTACGGCGCCGACGACGCCGAGCTCGAGCGCATGCAGTCGCTCGGTGCGGGCACCGTTCGGCAGTCGCATCGGCCGGCCGACGCCGTGGCGGGTGCCTCCGAGGTGCACACCGACTCGTGGACCTCGATGGGGCAGGAGTCCGAGAAGGCCGAGCGGGTGAAGATCTTCGAGGGGTACACGGTCACGCCCGCCCTCATGGCGCAGGCCACAGCCGGTGCCGGGTTCTACCACTGCCTGCCCGCGTACCGCGGGCTGGAAGTGGCCGCCGACGTGATCGACGGGCCGCAGAGCCACGTCATCGCGCAGGCACACAATCGAATGCACGCCGCGCGAGGTGCGCTGGCGTTCCTGATGGGGGTGCGCTGACATGGCGTCGAAAGTGCAACGTCAACAGGCCATCGCCAAGCTCATCGGCAAGCACGCGGTCACCAACCAGCCGCAGTTGGTCGACCTCCTCGCCGACGACGGCATCAACGCGACCCAGGCGACGGTGTCGCGCGATCTCGAAGACCTCGGGGCGGTGAAGGTGCGTGTGCCCGGCGGCGACACCGTGTACGCGATCCCCGAGTACGAGCCTGCCCGCATCGCACCCGAGGACCAACTGCGTCGGGTGATGGGCGAGTGGGTGGCCGAGGTGCGCGCCAGCGACAACCTCGTCGTCCTGCGCACGCCACCCGGCTGCGCACACGTGGTGGCATCGGCACTCGACCGCAGCGGCATGCCCGGTCTGCTGGGCACGGTGGCCGGTGACGACACGTTGCTGTGCGTCGCCGAGGAGACCACCACCGGGGCGGCGCTCGCCGCGCACCTTCGCGAGCTGGCAGGCCTGTCGTGAGCAGCGAGCACACCGGCAACACGCTGTGGCACGGTCGGTTCGAAGGCGGACCGGCCGCCGAGCTGATGGCGTACACCGAGAGCCTCTCCTTCGATCGGCGCTTGTGGCCCGACGACATCGCCGGTTCGGTGGCGCACGTCAAAGGACTGGCCCACGTAGGCATCCTGTCGGTCGTCGAGCGCGACTCGGTGCTGCAGGCGCTCACCGAAGTGGCCACCGAGATGGAGGCCGGCACGTTCCGCTTCCAGCCGACCGACGAAGACATCCACACCGCGATCGAACGGCGCGTCACGGAGCTGGCCGGTGCTGCCGGCGCCAAGCTGCACACCGGCCGCAGCCGCAACGACCAGTCGGCCACCGACGTGCGCCGGTGGATGAAGCGTGAGCTGCTGGGCATCGCGCAACGCATCGTGCATCTGCAGACGGTGCTCCTCGATCGTGCCGTGGCGGCCGGCGACACCTATCTGCCGGGCTACACGCATCTGCAGCGCGCGCAGCCGGTGCTCCTCGCCCATCACCTGCTCGCGCACGGGTGGGCGCTGGCACGCGACGTCGACCGGTTGCTCGACGCGCTCGAGCGCGTCGACGTGTCACCGCTCGGCGCTGGAGCGCTGGCCGGTTCGTCGCTGCCGCTCGATCCCGACTTCACTGCTCGCGAGCTCGGCTTCGCCCATCGCTTCGAGAACTCGCTCGACGCCGTCGGCTCTCGCGACCACGTCGCCGAGGCACTGTTCGTGCTCACCATGGTGGGCATCGACCTGTCGCGCATCGGCGAGGAATTCGTGCTCTGGACCACCGACGAGTTCGGTTTCGCCAAGCTCGACGACGGATACGCGACCGGCTCGTCGATGCTGCCGCAGAANNGACAAGGAGCCGCTCTTCGACGCGGTCGACCAGATCGGCCGTGCGCTGGGTGCGGTCACCGGGATGATCGCCACGGCCACGTGGGTGCCCGAGCGCATGCAGGCCGCCGCCGACGCGGAGACCTCGTCGGCCACCGATCTGGCCGAGTGGTTGGTGCAGCGAGGTACGCCGTTCCGCGATGCACATGCGGTCGTCGGGGCACTCGTGCGGCGCACGCTCGCCGGCGACGGTGCGTTGCGCGACCTCGTCGCGGCCCACCCCGCGCTCGGTGCCGACGCGGCAGCCCTTGTCGCGCCGGGCGTGTCGGTGCGCCGCCGAATCACTCCCGGCGGCGCGGGGCCTGTACCCGTCGCCACCCAGATCGAACGGTTCCGCGCACGGCTGGCCGAGCTCGGTGCTGCAGTTACCGCCGACGTTCGCTGAGCGCGACGCCACGGTGGTGGCGCCCGACATCCTCCACAAGCTGCTGGTGGTGCGCGGACTGGCGGCGCGCATCACCGAGGTCGAGGCCTACACGGCCGACGATCCGGCGAGTCACTCGTTCCGTGGCCGCACGCCGCGCAACGCGGTGATGTTCGGCGAGCCGATGCACTGGTACGTGTACTTCGTGTACGGCATGCATCACTGCCTCAACCTCGTGACCGGATGCGAGGGCGACGGGCAGGCGGTGCTCGTGCGCGCCGTGTCGATCGAGGGCGTCGACCCGCGACGCACCACCGGCCCGGGACGGCTGACGAAGGTGCTCGGCATCGACCGCTCCTTCGACGGTGCGGTCGCCGAGCTCTTCGACGATGGGATGCCGCCGCCGTTGGCACCGATCGTGACGCCCCGCATCGGCATCACCAAGGCCGTCGAGTGGCCGCGACGGTGGGCGGTGCCACCCGTCACCCGCTGAGCACCGTTCAGCCGAGAACCGCGGAGCCCTCCCAGTGCAGCCAGAAGCCGTGCGGGTGGGTGGTGGCGAGGCGCTGCACGGTGCGGCGGCTGTGTCGCCAGCGCACCAGGGTGAGCACGGTGCTCTGCTCGTCGGCGGACGCCGGCACGGGCAGGCCGGGCGTCTGCGCCGGGCTCTCGGCGATGATCCACGACAGGTCGGCTTCGCGGCCGAGCGCGTCGAGCGCGTCGACGTATCGCACGCGCTGCTCGGTGGTGAAGTAGCTCAGCACCCAGCTGTTGGTGACCACCGGATGACCGTGAGTGGCAGCCTCGTGCACCAACGCCGCAAGGTCGGTGATGGCGTCGCCGGTGCGCACGTCGACGCCCACCTCGCGCGCCAGCGCGATCGCGGCCACCAGACGGGCGAAGCGGTCGGCCTGATCCGGCCACACGCACGCTTCCAGCCAGCGCACCGACTCGTCGTCGTGCACGTCGACGGGCTCGCGGTCGAGGCCGATCGACGCAGCCAGCAACGGCATGGCCACGGGTATCGGCGGTCCTCCTCGCGTGGAGCAGTGCAGGTGCACCGTGGAGGGGCCGCCCACGTCGCCGCCCGGCTCGTACCCGTACGCGAAGTGTGGGAGCAGGAGGTTGAGGCCCGCGCTCGTTCCCACGTCGAGCATGGCGAGCTGACCCCGCTCGGCGTGGAGGAGCGCCATGGGAACCAGGAACTGCGCGCAACGACCCACCTCGTTGGTCTGCGTGCTGCGCGTCGCGACGAGCGAGCGCACCTCGTCGGCGTGGGCGGCGACGAAGCGCGTGAACGCACCGAACGGGTCGGCGTCGTGTGCCGTGCCGGCGAAGTGGTCGTGCGCCGTGCCGGCAAAGTCGTCGTGCGCCGTGCCGGCGAAGTTGGGGTAGTGCAGCGCGAGCTCGTCGTCCGGGTTGGCGAGCAGCACGTGGTGCACCGCGGCGAACAGCAGCACCGGCAGCTGTTGCTGCTCGGGCGCGACGGTGAGCAGCTCGACGAGGTGGCGGTCGTCGGCGATGGAGCGCGACAGGCGTGAGTACAGCGGTGCCCTGGAACTGGTGGTGCCCGAGAACTGGCGGAAGCGCAGGGCGAGCTCGTCGACGGAGGGCACGCGGCGACGATACCAACCGGTGAATCGCGGCCCGGCCGTGGCAACATGGTCCGCCTATGGATCTGCTCGCCGATCTCGAGGCCCGCGGCCTCGTGCACGACACGACCGACCTGGCCGCCTTGCGCGCTCGTCTCGCGCAGGGGCCGCTCGGCTTGTACATCGGCTTCGACCCCACCGCCGACTCGTTGCACGTGGGCCACCTCGTCGGCCAGCTGTTCATGCGCCGCTTCCAGCTGGCCGGCCATCGGCCGTTCCCGCTCGCCGGAGGGGCGACGGGCATGATCGGCGATCCGGGGGGCCGCAGCGAGGAGCGCAACCTCCTCGACGACGAGACGCTGCGGCACAACGTCGAGTGCATCCAACGCCAGCTCAGTCGGCTGCTCGACTTCGAGCCTGGGCCGTACCAGGCCACCTTGGTCAACAACGCCGACTGGACGGCCCCGATGTCGATGCTCGAGTTCCTGCGCGACGTCGGCAAGCACTTCACCGTGAACCAGATGATCGCCAAGGATTCGGTGCGCTCGCGCATCGAGAGCGAGCACGGCATCTCGTACACCGAGTTCAGCTACATGCTCCTGCAGAGCAACGACTTCCGTCATCTCTACGAGGCGCACGGCGTGGAGCTGCAGGCCGGGGCCAGCGATCAGTGGGGCAACATCACCGCCGGTGTCGAGCTCATCCGTCGCCGGTTGGGCGCGCAGGCGTTCGCGATCACCCACCCGTTGATGGTGAAGAGCGACGGCTCGAAGTTCGGCAAGTCGGTCGGTGGGGCAGTGTGGCTCGATCCGGCGCGCACCTCGCCCTACCAGTTCCGTCAGTTCTGGGTGCAGACCGACGACCAGATGGTGGGCACCTACCTGAACATGTTGTCGCTGCGCCCGTTCGCCGAGATCGAGGCGCTGCTGGCCGAGCACGCCGGCGCGCCGGAGCGGCGCGTGGCACAGCGCGCGCTGGCCGACGAGCTCACCGCCATGGTGCACGGCGACGACGCCGCTCGGGCGGCAGCCGACGCGGCGGCGGTGCTGTTCGGCGGAGATCCGTCCACTGCTTCCGCCGACGCGCTCGGTGTCGTCGCCGCGGAGGTGCCCTCCGTACCGCTGCCCGAGCCGCTCGATGGCGCACGCGTGCACGAGTTGCTCATCGCCGGCGGAGTGGCCACGTCGAACAGCGAGGTGAGCCGGCTCCTCGCGCAGGGCGCGGTGCGCGCCGGAAATCGTGTCCTCGACGCCGACGGCCTCCTGCGTGCATCCGACCTGCTCACGGGCAACTTCTTGCTCCTGCGCAAGGGCAAGCGCGACTTCGTCGTCGGAAAAATCTTCCCAAGAGGTTGATGCGGCCCGATCAGCGCGCTAGCTTTGTATCTCGCTCCGGTGAGCCGAAATGGCAACCAGAGCTGGCACGAACAGCCGGTCTCGATCATGAGTCCGACGGTGTGCCCAGAGCGAGCGCTCATTCAGAGCGCCTCGGCTCCTTGAAAACGGAAGAGAAGACTGAACGCCAGTGCGGGCAGCGACGGAATCGTCCTTCGGGGCGAGGCTGGACGCTGTCTGTCAATTCATAAAGTCCACGGGACCCCAAATCCTTTGGCAAATCAAGTCAGATCTGAGTGCTGCCACACAAGTATTCCCTTGTGATGCACTCAGCTCCTAGCAATCGATTCAGGCCGGCACCTTCGGGTGGTGGTCTGAACACGGTTTTGTTGGAGAGTTTGATCCTGGCT
>PMCN01000250.1 GCA_003154135.1 Acidimicrobiaceae bacterium | reverse complement strand
GCCATCAGCGCGGCCAGGAATGTCGCCGAGAGGTCTTCGCCCACGGCGGGCGGGAAGCTGGGGTGCTCCGACTTGGCCGTGGGTGCCACGATCCAGCTCACCTGCGGGAGGTCGCCCGACGCGCAGTCGTTGACGAACGCGTCGGCCGAGCGGTTGAGCATCGCCGCCTGGTACAGCGGATCGCTGGTCGCGAGGTTCTGGAACTGGGCGAAGAACTTCAGCGGGTTGTCGTCGAAGTCGTCCTCCTCGTGGTACACACGCCAGCTGATGCCCGCCTGCTGCAGGCGCTCGGGGTAGGTGGTCCACGTGAACGGCCCGGTGAGGTTGCCGATGACCGGACCACCACCCGCGCCAGCGGGGTCGATGGTGGCGCTCATCGAGTACAGACGGTTGGGCGTGGTGGGCCCGAGCACCGAGCAGAAGTAGTGATCGCACAACGTGAACTCGTCGGCGAGTGCCGAGTAGTACGGCAGATCGGCGCGGGTGAAGTAGCCCATCGCCACGGCGCCCTGCGCGGTGGCGAAGCCGTCGTTGGCTCCGTGGTTCCAGGCCTCGTGCTGCGCAGCCCATCCGTGGTCGGGGTCGGCGCTGCAGGCTGCCGCCGTGGTCGCGGTGTCGAAGTGGTACGGCTGGATGGAGCTGTTGATGCGGTCGCCGAAACCGGTCACGCCGTGCCGGGTGCCGAAGTAGTGGTCGAAGCTGCGGTTCTCCTGGAAGAAGATCACCACGTGCTCGACGTCGGTGAGCGAGCCGCCGGCGATGGTGGTGCTCGTGCTCGCTCCCGTGGTGGGCACCGACGTGAGGGCGGTGGTGGCGGCGGTGGTGCCGCTGGTGGAGGTGGCGCCGGTGGTGGCGGGCGACGACGCGGTTGCTGCTCCCCCACCGTCGCTGGAGCACGCGGCGAGGCCCGCGGTCACGAGACCGGCGGCACCTGACAGGAACGTTCGGCGGGAGATCGATGACATGCCTGCCAGCTTCGCACGCTGCGCCAGCCGCGGCATTGCTATGGCGCCTCGGATCGTTGCTTCACCGCCCGCAGCAACCCGGGGAACACGAACCGGTGGAACGGCCGCACGGCGTACCAGTACAGGTAGCCGAGCACCCCACGCGGGTCGTAGAGGGCAGTCTGCTCCACCCGGGCGCCGCCCGTGCCGCCGTTCCCGGGGTCGTCGGGCAGCACTTCGAACTGGAGCCATGCGGTGCCGGGCAACTTCATCTCCGCACGCAAGCGCAGCAGATGCGGCGCGTCGATCGTCTCCACCCGCCAGAAGTCGAGCGGGTCGCCGGCGAGCAGCTCGCGGGGGTGGCGTCTGCCACGCCGCATGCCCACGCCGCCGCACGCCCGGTCCATCAGACCACGGAGCTGCCACAGTGCGTTCCCCGCGGGCCAACCCTCGTCGCCGCCGAGTGCGCAGATCTCGTCGAAGACCCGCTGTGGTTGGGCGTCGACGCGAGTGCGGTGCTGCTCCAGCAACATGCCTTCGTGCGACGAGAGCTGCCGTCCTTCGGGCACGCCTCGGCCGAGGCTGGCGAGGCTCGACGCCCACGTGGTGACCACCTCGTCGGTGGCGAGGCGGGCGAGGGCACGCTCGACCGCTTGGTCGTATCCGATCGGCACCACGGAGAACTCGTGCAGCGCTCGGTCGTCGCGCACCACCACCTCCGTCTGCAGGCTCTGGATGAGCGGATGAGCGATGCGACGCGGGATGGGTGTGACGAGGCCGACGAAGCGACTGCTCAGCTGGGGGCGAGGCACGGGCAGCGCCTTGATGATGCGAGGCAACCCGCGCACTCGTGCGTAGTGCAGCATCATCTCGCGGTAGCTCAGCACGTCACGACCGCCGATCTCGTAGATGCCCTCGGCGTCGGGCAGGTCGAGGGTCTCCAGCAGGTAGTCGAGCACGTCGCGCACGCCGATCGGTTGGCACCTCGTGTCGACCCATCGCGGCGTCACCATCACCGGCAGTCGCTCGACGAGGTGTCGGATCATCTCGAAGCTCGCCGACCCCGACCCGACGATGACCGCGGCACGGAACTCGACCACGGGCACGCCTGCGAGCGCGAGCGTGCGCCCGACCTCCTGACGTGACACGAGGTGCCGGCTGCGCACGTCTTCGGTGCGTCCGAGACCACCGAGGTAGATGATCCTGCCGACGCCTGCCGCTGCGGCGGCCTCGCCGAACGAGCGGGCCATGGCGCGGTCCCGCTCGCGGAAGGCCTCCCCTTCGGCCATCGAGTGCACGAGGTAGTACGCGGTCCCGACGTCGGCGAGCACACTCGGCAGGCAGCCCGGATCGGCGAGGTCACCCCTGACGATCTCGACGCCGCTCCAGTCGCGCCCCGCGAGTCGCTCAGGGTCGCGGGCGACGCACCGCAGCAACTCGCCTCGAGCGATCAGACGCGGCACCAGACGCCCCCCGATGTAGCCGGTCGCACCGGTGACGAGCACCCGAGTCGCCCCCATCCCACCTCCCAGGATTCGACCTCACCACCTCTCGATCGACGCGGCCAGGGCACTAGGTCACGACGACCGTCCCGTGAGGGACGGTGCGGGCCTGCGTGGGTAACGTGCGCAGCGACACAGGAGGCACGACATGAAGGTCGACGGAGGCATCGGCACGAACCTGCACCTCGCCGGTGCGCAGGCGAAGGAGCTCGAAGCCGCTGGCTACAGCGGCGCATGGACGGCGGAGACCAGCCACGACCCGTTCTTCCCGCTGCTGCTCGGCGCCGAGCACACGGAGACGCTCGAGCTGGGCACGTCGATCGCGGTCGCGTTCGCGCGCAACCCGATGACGCTCGCCAACATCGGCTGGGACCTGCAGGCCTACTCGAAAGGCCGCTTCATGCTCGGGCTCGGCAGCCAGATCAAGCCGCACATCACGAAGCGCTTCAGCATGGAGTGGAGCCATCCCGCACCCCGCATGCGCGAGATGATCATGGCCATCCGGGCCATCTGGGACACGTGGGAGAACGGGGCACCGCTGGCGTTCCGCGGCGACTTCTACACCCACACCTTGATGACGCCGTTCTTCACACCCGACCGCGCCGATCTGGCGGGCTTCGGCGTGCCGAAGATCTTCCTCGCCGGCGTGGGTGAGCTGATGACCGAGGTGGCCGGTGAGGTGTGCGACGGGTTCCTCTGCCACGGGTTCACCACCGAGAAGTACCTCCGTGAGGTCACCATCCCGGCGCTCGCCCGCGGTCGTGCCAAGGCCGGCAAGACGATGGAAGGGTTCGAGATCGTCGGCCCGTCGTTCGTGGTCACGGGCAGCACGGAAGAGGAGATGACTGCAGCCGCCACCGCCACGCGTCAGCAGATCGCGTTCTACGGCAGCACTCCTGCGTATCGCGGCGTGCTCGAGGCGCACGGATGGGGCGAGATGCAGGACGAGCTGAACCGGCTGTCGAAGCAGGGCCAGTGGGTCGAGATGGGCAAGCTCATCACCGACGAGATCCTCAACACGTTCGCCGTCGTCGGCACGCCCGAGCAGGTGGCTCCGGAGCTGCACCGACGCTACGGCGATGTCATCGAACGCATCAGCTTCTACGCGCCCTACAAGAGCGATCCCGAGCGTTGGTCGCGCGTGCTCGCCGACCTCCGCGCCGCCTGAGGTCTCGCCCATGCCGAGCAACGAGACGTGCGCGCAGCTCTTCGCCGCGCTGTTGGCCGCCCCCGACCTTGCATCTTTCGTCACCGACCCCGCCGGCGCCGACGGCATCAGCGCCGGGCTCGCGTCGCTGCGCGGCAGGCCGACACTCGAGCTGCGGTCGGTGGCGGTGAACGGCGAACGCGTGGATGTGGTGGCGGTCGACGGCGACGACGAGTGGCGGGTGGTGTTCGGAACGGTCGACGGCGCACGGGTCGACTGGCTCGAGGTGTACGAGCGACCCGCCGAGTTCACCGGACTCGACCGCGGCATCGCCGTCGTGGTGAACGGCCCGTCGAGCTCGGGCAAGTCGACCTTGCTGCGCGAGCTGCAGGCGCAGGGTGCGCTGCCGTGGGTGGTGTTCGACGAGCCGGTCCTCGGTGTCGCACCGATCGGTCACCTCATCTGGCGGGATCGTGCGAGCGTCCTGCACCGCGGGTTCCTCGACGGCATCGCCGCACTCGCGCGCGCCGGCAACGCGGTAGCCGTCGCGGCGGGTGGCCATCCGCAGGCGTTGTTCGACACGGCGTTCTCGGGCGTGCACACGTTGCGGGTGGGACTCGACTGCGAACCCCACGAGCTCGCTCGCCGCGAGAGCGCGCGACGCGACGTCGCCGGCGGCCTCTCGACGGCATCGATGGGCGTGCACGAGGGCTGGATGTACGACCTCCGCTTCGACACCACGCACGAGGCCACCGAGGAGATCGCCGTCGCAGTGCTCGCTGCCGCACGGTCCATGCTCCCTGCGCAAATCGCCCCCTCGTGTCAGCGCCCTGTCACCATCCTTGGTGGTCAGGCGCTGACACGAGCGGATGGTTCGGGCGGGCTCGGCTGAGCAGGTCCCTGCCGTCTCAGTGCGAGCACCTCAGGTCGACCAGCTCCATCCAGTAGCCGAACTGGTCCTCGTACCGATCCGGTACGCACGACGAAGCGATCAGGCGGTGGGCGTCGGCAGCCTGTTGCGGGTAGCGCCTCGGGTCGCGCAGGAAGCGCCCGGTGCCGTCCGATGTGACCACCACGAAGTCGGCGGTCGCCAGCTGAGCGGCCGAGGAATCGCTCGCNNGTACGGCTCCACGATGACGACCGCACCCTCTGGGATCTGGTGTGTCAGCCAGTTGCGCGCCGACGTGACCGAGTCGGTGACGTCGGCGTGGAACTGCCCGACGGCGGCGCGGACGTGGAGCGAGGTCGCCGGCGCGACGAGGGCGAGAGCGGCGGCAGGGACAGCCCACCGTTGCCACCCCTCGGCACGGTACGACGCGCGGGCAGCGTGATACGCGGCCTGGGCGCCGATGGCCCCGAGCACCGCGACGGCGCCGAGCACAGGCGTGAGGTTGCGGTCGAAGTGCACGGTGGTCTGGCTGACCAGCACCACGTAGCCCACGGTCCATGCCGCCAACACCCACGTGAATCGTCGACGGGAGAGCAGCAGAGCCACCCCTGCGAGCACCACCGCCAGCCCATCGCTGGCCCACAGGGCGCGGAGGTTGGAGCCCAGGCTGTTCCCCTCGGCCCCCGGATGCCCCGTGGAGTAGTGGTGCAACACGCCCGAGATGTCGCGGAACATGGCCCGGGTGTCGAACAGCACCGCCGGGGTGGTGAGCGTGAACGCGACCAGGCTGATGGCGGCCACCGCGAGCAGTTGGGTGGCNNCACCAGGAGTGCAGCGTTGTACTTCGAGCCGGTGGCGGCACCGAGGCAGACGCCTGTGGTGATCACCCACGTGCGCCCGGTCGTGTCTGTGGAATCGAGGAACAACGGCACGAGGCAGGCGAGGGTGAGGATCGACATCGTGCCCGCCAGGCCATCGGGGGTGATCGTGAAGCCGGATGCGACGCCGATGCCGCTCGTGGCAGCCAGCACGCCGGCCGCCAGACCGACGCGCTTCGAGGCGCAGAACCGAGCTGCGATGTGGGCGGCCACCACCACGCCGATGGTGGAGATGACGACGACCACGCCACGGGCGGCGAGCCACGCTGCCCGGCTCTGCACGAGCGTCGTGCCCAGGTGGCCGCCCGGTGCCAGCCCGAACCCCACGCTCCCCGCGTGTGCGCCGGTGACCGTGTTCGCCGCGAGCACCATCGCATGGACGACCCCCTGCATCTCGTACTGCAACGAGGGGTAGGTGTACTCATGAGGGAGCACCGCGTGACGGACCACCATCGTGTGGATGATGGAGTAGTTGACGGGCTCGTCGGGGTTGAGCACGTAGGGCAGCCCGTTGAACATCCCTGGCACACGCATGGCCAGCGAGACCACTGCGGCGACCACCAGGTGCCACCGGTGGTGCAGCCACGCCCCGATCCGCGTGGCCGTCGGGATCGGGCTGGTTCCGAGCTCGGTGCAGGCGACGTCGAGCTGCACCATCCGGCCGAGTGTAGGACCGCGGCGGCGCGTCGTCAGCTGCGGAAGTTGACGGGCGACGCCTCGAAGACCTCGATCACCGTCGGCTCCACCGCATGCTCGGCAGCGATGCGCGCGAACCCGCGCGACTCGGGCACCGCGAAGTGCGCGAGCAGCGCCGCGCGGTCACTCCAGTGCTCGACGAAGACCAGCCGGTTGGGGTTCTCGGCATCGATGTGCACGCTGTGCAACAGGCACCCGGGTTCGAGACGGCTGCGATGCACGTGCTGGAGGCTCGACGAGAGCACGTCGGCCAGGTGCTCGGGATGACAGTGGATGCTGCCGGTCACGATGATCACGACCTGGTTGTACACCCGGCGTGCCCTCACCGTCGAGGATGCCTAACGTAGGACCCCATGTGCCGCAACATCACGATGCTCCGGGGACTCGACCCCGGCGCCACCACCGAGGAGATCGAAGCAGCCGCCCGTCAGTACGTGCGCAAGGTGAGCGGCGTGCAGAGCGTGTCGGCCGCGACGGCCGAACCGTTCGAGGCCGCGGTGCGCGTGATCGCCGACGCGACCACGCGACTGCTGGCCGCGCTGCCGCCACGCAAGCAGCCGCCGCCCACGCTGCCGCCGTTGCGGCGCATCAACGTCAGCCGAGGAGCAACAACGCCAGCACGGTGACCGCGGCAGACCCCGCCAGCCAGCCCGCCACTGCGACGCGTGGCTCGATGTCTCGTCGACGAACAGGCTGCTCGATCAAGAGGTGCAACGCCAGCGCGAGCGCGACCGCCGCCGCAAGCTTGACGACGACCAGCGGCACCCCGTGGAGGTGGGTGCGGTCGCTGGAGAGCACGAGGAACAGCGGCCAGTGCACGAGGTACAGCGAGTAGCTCCACCGACCGACGGCAACGAGTGGCGGCACCGACAGCACGCGGTGCACGCGACCGTGCGACAGCACCGCTGCCACCAGCGTCGCCGACACGCACGCGACCACGACGAAGCCGCCGCGCAACAGCCACGGCGGCGAGTAGTCGGCCCACAGGAAGAGGACGACCAGCGTGGCTGCAGCCACCGTGCCGGCAACGTCGAGCGCGATGCCGCGTCGAGCCGGCAGCGACGGCCGGTGACGTACGGCGAGGGCCAACAGGCCGCCCACGGCGAGCTCGGCCGCCCGCACGTCGGTGCCGAACTCGAGCCGTGGCGACCAGTCGCTGACGACGTTGCTGAGGGCAACCGACGCCACCGTCACCACGCCCAGCACGACGGCGAGCGCGAGGTCGGAGCGGCGGACCATCGCCGTCAGGGCCACCGCGACGGCGAGGAGAACGTAGAACTGCTCCTCCACCGCCAACGACCACGTCGGCCCCAGTGGCCCGACGATGGTCTGCAACAGGCGCGCCTGGCCCGACACGATGACGTGCCAGTTGGTGTAGCTCCAGGTGGCGGCGACGGCGTCGGAGGCCCGCGCGTCGAACCACGAGGTGCGCGAGAGCAGCACGACCGCGGTGACCACCGTGAGCGACGCCGGCACGAGGCGTTTGATGCGTCGGCCCCAGAAGCGCGCCAGGTGGACCCGGCCGCCGTCGGCTCGCTCGCTCGTGAGCAGCGTCGTGATCAGGAAGCCGCTGAGCGTGAAGAACACCGAGACGCCGAGGTTCCCGCCGCGGAACCACCCGATGAGGCCCGACGTGGCGCAGGCATGGAACAGCAGCACCCCGATGATGGAGACGCCGCGCAGGCCGTCGAGGCCCGGTTCGTACGGAATGCTGCGCCGGGCCTCCATCGGCCGGGACGCTACCCGACCCGGGCGGGCGCGGCCGGGGTTCTCGGCGAGCGCCCGTCGCCGGTTTTCTCGGGAACATCTGTTCGATACAGTGGCCTGATGGCCGCCCGCCCCACCCGCTCCATCGCCTGCGTGTACTGCGGTGGCACGCACACCTCCGCGCAGGAGGTGCGCGAGTGCTGGCAGCGCACCGACGGCAACGAGGCGGCGATCACGCCGGATCTCGACGACCCCACCTTCAACGCCGCGAGCACTGCCCCCAGCACCGCGGCCACTCGCGGACCCGTCGCACTCGGCCGCAACGTGCTCGTCGCCCCGGGGCAGGCTGCACCGGTCGAGTGGGCCGATGCTCCCCGGTTGGTGGTGCACCTCGGCGATGTCGACCTGCTGCCCGCCCTGTTCGCTGCCGCCCAGGCGCGCGTGGGGCAGGTGTTCGAGGTGTCCGCGCAGGCGTCGCCCGAGGGCATCGAACCCGGCAGCACCACCGCTGCCCCGCACACGTTGGGTCCACGTTTCACGTTCGCCGACGACACGGTGCGCCACCTGTTGCTCGCCAACAGCGTCGACGCCCGGCACCAGCTCCGCTGGCCGCTGCTGGCCCAGGCGTTGGCCGCCGGCGCCCACCCTGTGGCCGACGGCCGCGGCGACGTCGAACTGCCCGGCGGCGAGCGCGCCTGGCTCGACGGTGGGCCACCGCGCCACACTCCCGCCATCGACGGCGTGCGCGTGCTGCACCGCGTGTCGGTCGAGCACGGGTCGCTGCGGCTGCCGGCGGGCAACGTCGCCCACGCCGGCGAGCTCGCACCCGACCAGCTCGCCGCGGTCACCCACGATGGCGGCGCCGCCCGCATCATCGCCCCTGCGGGCTCGGGCAAGACCCGTGTGCTCACCGAACGGGCTCGCCACCTCGTCACGCAGTGGGGCCTGCCGCCGTCGGCCGTGTGCCTCGTGGCGTTCAACAAGCGGGCCCAGGAGGAGATGGCAGCGCGCACCACCGACCTTCGCCAGCTGCAGGTGCGCACCCTCAACGCCATCGCCCTGGCAGTGGTCAACGGCACCGCGCCGTTCGCGCGCAGGCCGCAGCGGGTCAGCACCATCGACGAGCCGGAGGTGCGTCGCATCATCGGTCGCATGGTGCAGTTCCCGCGCAAGCGCAACGCCGACCCCGTGGCCACCTGGATCGAGGCGCTGTCGCTGGCACGGCTGGGTCTGCGCGACCCCGACGAGGTGGAGGCGGTCTACGACGGCGACGTCGGCGGCTTCGCCGACATGTTCCCCCGCTACCGCGAGCACCTCGCCCGCGCCGGCCAGGTCGACTACGACGAGCAGGTCTACCGCGCCATCGAGCTCCTCCTCGCCGACCCCGATGCGCGTGCCACGGCACAGCGCGCCTGCCGGCTCATGCTCGTCGACGAGTTCCAAGACCTCACCCCGGCGCACCTGCTGCTCGTGCGGCTGCTCGCCGGACCCGACGCGGCGGTGTTCGGCGTGGGCGACGACGACCAGACCATCTACGGCTACAACGGTGCCGACCCGTCGTGGCTCATCGACTTCGCCCAGCTCTTCCCCGGCGCGGGCGAGCACCCGCTGCAGGTGAACTACCGGTGCCCCGGGGGCATCGTGCGCAGTGCCGACACGTTGTTGCGCCACAACATCCGACGCGTGCCGAAGGTCATCCGCTCCGCGAAGTCCGAGCTCGACGGGTTCCGTGTCGCCGACATCGGTGGCGATTCGGTCGACACCACGGTGCAGGCCATCACCGCTGCAGTCGCCGCCGGCACCCCGCCGTCGCACATCGCCGTGCTCACCCGCGTCAACTCGTTGCTGGCGCCGGTGCAGGTGGCACTGCGCACTGCCGGCGTGCCCACCAACGGCGGCGTGGGCCGCGAGTTCGTCGAGCGCACTGCGGTGCGCGCCGCACTCGCATGGCTGCACCTGGCCACCGGCGGTCAGCAGTTCGACCCCAACGACGTCGCCGAGGCGCTGCGCCGCCCGTCGCGACCGCTGCACCCGCGCATCGCCGGCTGGGTGGGCGAACAGACCTCGCTGGCCGCGCTGCGCCGCCTCTCGGCCCGGCTCACCGAGCAGCGCGAGGTCGAGCGGGTGAGTGCCTTCGCCGACGACCTCGAGGCCATGCAGGCCGTCGTTGCCAACGGTGGAACCACCTCGCGCGTGCTGGCCATCCTCCGCGACCAGATGGGCCTCGCCAACAGCATCGCCTCGCTCGACCTGCACCGTCGCGGCATGAACCGGGCGGCACAGAACGACGACCTGGTGGCGCTCGGTCAGCTCGCGGCGCTGCAGCCCGACCCGCGGTTGTTCGAATCGTGGTTGCGCGCTGCGCTCGACACGCGCTGGGCCGACGACGGTGTGGTGTTGGCCACCGTGCACCGCGTGAAGGGCCAGGAGTGGCCCTTGGTGGTGGTGCACCACGCCGACGCCGACCAGTTCCCACACCGCCTCGCCGACGACGAGGAAGAGGAACGGCGCCTGTTCCACGTGGCCATCACCCGGGCATCGGGCGACGTGCTGGTGGTGCCGTCGGAGCACCCGTCGCCCTTCATCCTCGAGTGCAGCACCGAGCCACCCGCCCGCCGTGTGCCGGCCCAGCGCACACCCCCCGGTCGCTCGGCAACCCCTGCCACCCCCTCGCGTGCCGACGCTTCCAAGGCGGGCGACGGGCTCACGCCCGAGCAGGCAGCGCTCTTCGAGGAGCTGCGCAGCCTGCGCCGTCACCTCGCTGCGGGAAAGCCCGCCTACACGGTGCTGCCCGACACCGCACTGCACGCCATCGCCGTCGCGCACCCCTCGTCGCTCGACGAACTTGCCGCCATCCGCGGCGTCGGGCCGAGCAAGCTCGCCCAGTACGGCGCGGCGCTGCTCGCCGCCGTCGAGGCGACCGACAGCCGCTGACCCAACCCTCGTGGGCTCAGCTCATGGCGAGGGCCTGCACCGCTCGCAGGATGTGACCCTTCGTGGTCTCGAGGTGCTGGGCCCGATCGTCGTCGCTGGCTCCGACGGCGTACGCCATCCACTGGGCGGCCTCGTCCATCGCGTTGTAGCCGACCGTGAACGACTCGTTCCACACCGAGTCGTTGGGGATCTTCCACACCACCTCGTGCATCTTCGACACTTGATCGTTGAGGTCGTAGGCGAGGTCTTGCAGCCGCGCATGGGGCGTGCTGGCGTCGAACTCGCGGTTGATGACCTCCAGCGCGCGGCTGAACTCGAAGCGCATGTTCTGCAACTCGTCGTCGGTGTACATCCCAACCACCCCCAGGTTCGAGCAACGTTGCCGAACTCTATTCGATCCGGGGAGTGCGTCGTT
>PMCN01000099.1:2020-4147 GCA_003154135.1 Acidimicrobiaceae bacterium | reverse complement strand
CAGTCCGGTCGAGCAGTGCTGGAGAGCGTGTTCGGCCGGCTCGCAGTGAGCCCCGGCGACTACGTCGTGCTGCCGGCTTCGACGACGCACCGATGGGTGATCGCCGACGGCGCGCCGGCAGCGGAGATGGTGGTCATCGCGGCGCGCGGCCACATCACCATCCCCAGCCGCTACATGAACTCCGGTGGCCAGCTCATCGAGGGCTCACCGTTCAGCGAACGCGACCTGCGGGCGCCCGATCCCGAGCCCCTGCTCGAGCACGGCGAAGCGGTCGACGTGATCGTGCGCACCCGCGGCGGCGTGTCGCGACACGTGCACGCGACGCACCCGTTCGACGTCGTCGGCTGGGACGGCTGCCTGTACCCGTNNAGCCGCCCCCGGTGCACCAGACGTTCGCCGGCAACGGCTTCGTCATCTGCACCTTCGTGCCCCGCCTGTTCGACTTCGATCCCGACGCGGTGAAGGTGCCGTACCACCACGCCAACGTCGACACCGACGAGGTGCTCTACTACTCGGCCGGCGACTTCATGAGCCGCGCCGGGTCGGGCATCGGCACCGGCTCGATCAGCCTCCACCCGGCAGGTTTCGTGCACGGCCCCCAACCAGGGAGCCACGAGCGCACCATCGGCGTCGACCGCACGGCCGAGACCGCGGTGATGCTCGATGCGTTCGCCCCGCTCGGCCTCACCGACGACGCCCTCTCGATCAGCGACCCGCAGTACCCGTGGTCGTGGGCAGGAACCGGCCAGATCTGACGCACGAGTGACCTCGTGCCCTTGTGAACCAGCTCGATCCGCGCGCACCTGACGAGAGGAAGAAGGAGCCGCAATGGACGAGCGATTCGACAGCCACATGAACCAGTCCGACACCACGATGTGGCGCATCGAGGCCGACCCCAGCCTGCGCACCACGATCGTGGGCATCACCATCCTCAGCCGCGCGCCGAAGTGGGCACGCCTGCGGGCGCGCATCGAGGACCTGACGTGGGAGATCCCCCGCCTGCGCCAGCGCGTGGTGCAACCGGCGTTCGGCATCGGCGCNNCCCGCGCCGGGCGACCTGCAGACGCTGCTCGACATCGCCGGGCCGATCGACATGACCGCCTTCGACCGCGAGCGCCCGCTGTGGGAGTTCACCCTCGTCGAGGGTCTCGCCGACGGTCGCGCCGCCATGATCCAGAAGGTGCACCACTGCCTCACCGACGGCGTGGGCGCGATCCGTCTGGCCCGCATCGCCTTCGACGAGCACGAGAACGACGAGGCGCACCGCGTCGCCCGTCCGCTCGCCGGTACCGAGCACCGACCGAGCGGCCTCATGCTCGCCGTCGACTCGATGACCGAGCAGGCGCTGCAGACGGCCCAGTTGATGGGCCGCACGGTCACCAGGGTGCCGGGCGCGCTGGACAACCTGCTGCGCAATCCGGTGCGGGTGGTCAACACGGTCGCGAGCACCGCGCAATCGATCGTCAAGCTGGTGCGGCCCGCCCGAGAGCCGCTGTCGCCAGTGATGCGCGGCCGCGGGATGTCGCGTCGCCTTGCCGCCATCGAGCTGTCGCTGACCGAGCTGAAGGCTGCCGGGCACGCCGTCGACGGCACCATGAACGACGCCTTCCTCGCCGCAGTCACCGGTGGCATGCGCCGCTACCACGAGGCCCACGGCCAGATGGTGCCGAAGCTGCGCGTGACGATGCCGATCAACCTGCGCACGAGCAACGACTCCATCGGCAACAACCGCTTCGTGCCCGCCCGCTTCGCAGTGCCGATCGACGTGGTCGACCCGGCCGAGCGCATGCGCCTCCTCGGTGCGATGGCTCGGTCGTGGCGCAAGGAGCCGGGCCTGAAGTTCACCGACGTGGTCGCGGGCGCGCTGAACGCGATGCCGCCGATGGTGACCACGGCCGCCCTGGGCTCCATGCTGAAGGCCATCGACTTCGTCGCCACCAACGTCCCCGGTCTCGACCGCCCGGCACACCTCGCCGGCGCGACCGTCGAGCAGCAGTTCGCGTTCGCACCGCCATCGGGCGCTGCGTTCAGCGCGGCACTGCTGTCGTACCTCGACCGGTGCACGCTCGGCCTGGCGATCGACAACGCAGCGGTCTCCGACCCCGAAGTGCTCGCCCGATGCATGGC
>PMCN01000099.1:0-1995 GCA_003154135.1 Acidimicrobiaceae bacterium | reverse complement strand
ACGGCCTGACACCTGCAACCGAAGGAGAACACCATGCCCAGCGACTTCGCTCTCAAGGCCATGAACGCCTCGCACCGCGTGCTGCTCGCAGTCACGTTCGGCAAGGTGGGGTGGCACTTCGGTGGCATGCCCGTGCTCGAGCTCACCACCACCGGACGCACCAGCGGTGAAGCGCGCTCGTGCATGCTCACCTCGCCGCTGCAGATCGGCGACGGCTACGTGATCGTCGCGTCGCGCGGTGGCGACGACCACCATCCCGCCTGGTTCCTCAACCTGCAGGCCAACCCCGATGTGCAGGTGGCCGTGGGCGGCAAGCCGCGCCGGTCGATGAAGGCCCGCGTGGCCACGCCCGACGAGCGCGCCGAGTGGTGGCCGACCATCACCGCCGCGCAGGCCACCTATGCCGGCTACCAGAAGAAGACCACTCGCGAGATCCCGTTGGTGCTGCTCGAACCCGTGTGATCCCGGCACGGTGACGCGGCGAAGGCCGTCCGGCCCTTGTCTTCGAGCGCCATCGGCGCGATGAAGGAGTTGTTCTTCTCGCATCGGAGGGCACCATGAACATCCATGCCGTCATCGGCGACGAGATCCTCGTCGACAACATGCAGATCGGCCACCCGCCGCGCAGCGGTGAAGTGCTCGAAGTGATCGGCGAGGGCGACGTGCAGCACTACCTCGTCCGCTGGGACGACGGGCACGTGTCGATGTTCTACCCCGCCACCACCACGCACGCGGTGCACCTCGCCAGGCAGCGCTGAGCCCGAACGGCCCCGGCCATCACAACCATCTCGCACCCGACCGACTGGTGGACCACCATGCCCGACGGCAGGGTGCGCTGCGACGTGTGCCCGCGTGAGTGCCGGCTCCACGAGGGCCAACGCGGCCTGTGCTTCGTGCGCGCCCGCGAGAACGACCGCATCGTGCTCACCAGCTACGGCCGTTCCAGCGGCTTCTGCGTCGACCCCATCGAGANNTGCCAGAACTGGGACATCTCCAAGAGCCGCGACACCGACACGCTCGCCGATGCGGCCAGCCCGGAGCGCATCGCTCGTGCCGCCCTCGAGCAGGGTTGTTCCAGCGTCGCCTTCACCTACAACGACCCGGTCGTGTTCCTCGAATACGCGGCCGACACCGCCGATGCGTGCCACGAGCTCGGCCTGCGCACGGTGGCAGTGAGCGCCGGCTACGTGAACCCCGGCCCGCGCGAGCAGCTGTTCAGTCGAGTCGACGCGGCCAACATCGATCTCAAGGGCTTCACCGACGAGTTCTACCGGCACGTGTGCGGTGGCCACCTGCAGCCGGTGCTCGACACGCTCGAGTGGCTCGTGCAGCGCGGCGTGTGGGTGGAGGTGACCACGCTGCTCATCCCCGGGCACAACGACAGCGACGACGAACTGCACCGCATGACCACCTGGCTGGTCGAGCACCTCGGGCCCGTCGTGCCGCTGCACTTCACCGCCTTCCACCCCGACTTCCGCATGCTCGACGTGCCGGCCACACCGCCGGCCACCCTCACCCGGGCCCGGCAGATCGCCCTCGGCAACGGCCTGCGCCACGTGTACACCGGCAACGTGCACGACCTCGACGGCGGCACCACCCGCTGCACCGGTTGCGGCACCGACCTGGTGGTGCGCGACTGGTACCGCATCGAGCGCTACCGGGTCACCGGCGACGGCCACTGCCCCGACTGCGGCACACGCCTCGCGGGCGTGTTCGACGGACCGCCCGGCGAATGGGGCCGGCGACGCCGAGCCGTGCACCTCGACACCGTGCCCCTGGACGACCGGGACCTCGACACCGCGTCTTTCGACGACCAGGAGCGGTCGTGATGAGCGTGCGCCGGCCTGCTGTCGCCGGCAGCTTCTACCCCGGTGATGCCGGCCAGCTCGCGGCGACGATCGACGGGCTGCTCGACTCGGTGCTCGACTCGGTGCTCGCCGGGGCAGAGCCGGTGAGCGAGACCGTGGCACCCGTGGCGCTCGTCGTGCCGCACGC
>PMCN01000070.1:11648-12299 GCA_003154135.1 Acidimicrobiaceae bacterium | reverse complement strand
TCGCCGGTGAGCATCAGGTACAGCTCCGGCGCGTTCAATGCCCACGCCACGTCTGCAGCGCGTTCCAGCGGAAGCTCGAACGGGCCGTCGAGCCCGGCGCGCACGTCGGCGACGAGCTTGCGCATGTTGGCCGCGCGTCGTTCGCTGATCTCACGCCACACCTGCGCGGCCTCGGGCTCGGTGGAGGCCGCGTCGCGCGCTGCGGCGAAGAGCGGAGCGAGGCGTCGGTGCGTGTCCGCGAGTGCGTGGGCGTAGATCGCCAGCTTCGCGGCGGGGTCGCGCTCGGCGAGCATCGCAACAATGTGCGCGCGCTCTTCGGCCACCACCGGATGATCGGTTCCGGAGATGGCCTCCTCGATGAGCTCCCGCAACAGCACCGGCTTGCGGCCGACCAGTTCGTACACGGTGTCGACGTTGACCTCGGCTGCGCTCGCGATGGCGGTGATCGTCGCCGCCCGATATCCGTCGCGCACGATGAGCATGCGCGCCTGGTCGAGGATCCGCCGGCGTGTGGCAGCCGAGCGGGTCCGTCGCGACGCTGCGTCGTAGCGACGCTTGACAGGTTGCTCCATGGCTGCGAGTCTTTCATCCGAATCATATTCGGATCAAGTATCCACCGAACAAGGGAGACCGCGATGACCTTCGCATTCA
>PMCN01000070.1:0-11601 GCA_003154135.1 Acidimicrobiaceae bacterium | reverse complement strand
CTGCACCCGGTGGTGCACGGCCTGCTGTCGGAGGTGTTCGGTGATCAGCTGCCGCCTGAGCCAATGCAGACGCCGATCACGGTCGTGCACCTCTGGCAGCCTGTCGCCGGCGCCTGATCACGATGACAGCGAGGTGAACGGCGTGCACGTCATCGTCGCGGTCACCGCACCCGACGGTCCCGCACCCGAGAACGCGAGCGTCGAGCCGTCATACGTGCCCGAGCCCGTGATCTGCACCATGCCCGGCACCTGTGCGTCGCCCGACAGCTTCATCACGTCGGCCAGTGCGCCCGGCACGATCGACAGCACCCAGTCCGGCTTGTTCTGCTGGGACGCGAGCAACGACGTCACCACGCCCTGGTTCTGGAACTGTGCCACCAGCAGGTCGACGCCGAGGAAGGTGAGGCAGCCGACGTTGACGAAGCCCGAGTCCAGCGTGACATCGGGCGCGTCAACGGTGACGGTCGGCTCAATGGCGATCGAGTAGACGCAGCGACCCTTGGCCGGCTGGTCCTCGGTGAGGATGGCGCTCGGCCCGAACGGGGCGCTCACCTGGATTGGGTCGCGCGCCCCGCCAACGGTCACCGATGCACCGGTGGGAAGCGGCGCGTCCGCTGCGCCGTACGCGGCGCCGAGGTCGGTGCACGAACCCGGATGGGTGAACCGGTCGGCAGCAATCTCCACATCGCCGGGAAGTCGCTGCGGATGAGATGCCTCGTTCAGCCGGTCGAGCGCGGCAAGCACGGCCGGACCCGGCGACATGGGAGGCGCAGCGGCGATCGCCGGGTGCACTGCGGTGACGACCACGAGGCTCGTCGCCACTGCTGCGATCCACCGCCCACTCACTTGCACTCCTTCGCGCCGTTGGTGAAGTCGGAGCGATCGAGGATGTCGACGGCTCCGTCGGTGGTCACCAGGCTCGCCGTTCGCGTGGAATGCAGCCCCTCCCGCTGGTACTCCACCGGTTGCGACAGGATGAGACCGGTCGAGAACGTGACGCGAAGGTTCGGATCGCCGAGCGGGTACGTGGCCGAGATCGGTTCGGTTCCGCCGCCACTCGCACTTCCCGTGATGGGATCGCTGTGCGCGCCCGTCGTCGTCACCACCCCCTCGAACTTCATCACCGCACTCACGCCGGGAGCATTCGAAGGAGGGTCGTAGTCGCACGTCCAGGCGTGAATCGCGAGGGTCACCTTGTCGAAGGGCGTGACCAGCTGGCCGTCGGTGAGATCCCACGTGAGCGGGCACGGCAGGTCCTTGTCGTTGATGCCGGCCCGCCGGATCAGCCGCGTCATCGTCGTCGGGTCGACCGTGGTACCAGAGCCCATCAGATCGTCCTTGGCTCCGGGCTTGGGCTTCCAGATGTGCTCGGTGTAGTTGTCGTCGAGGCCGATGAGGTGCCCGAACTCGTGACCGTAGGTGAGTCCGATGTCGAGCAACGCCCACTCGGAGGCCATGCCCGCCGTGCCCGTCTCCGGCACCAGCACGTCGGCGGGGCTCTCACTGAGGTAGTTGCCGGGCATGTTGCGAGGAACGACGAACGACCGGCGCAGCACCACGTTGTCGCGCTGGATGGTCATCGTGTCGCCGATCGAGTAGATGGCGTCGTCGAGCTTCACCGGTACCTCGTTGGCGCCCACTTGCGACTGCTTCTGGACGAGCCGCGTGAACAGCTTCACCTTGAGCTGGTAGCACTTGAACGGCGCATCGTTCCAGAAGTGCATGATCGCAGCCTTGATGAAGTCGATCCGATCGAGCACGGTCGCCACCGAGGTCTCGGACGTGTCGGCGGTGAAGAAGGCGATGTGCACCTCGACGGTGATCGTGTGGGCCGTCTTGTCGACCGACCACGACACCGCCTCGATGCCGTCGCGGCGAGTGTCGCGTGTTGCCGGTGCCGCGGCCGCGATCGAGGTCGCCAGCACGAGCGACACCACCAGGAACACGGGCGCGAATCGTCGTGTGATCATGCTCGCCACAGCCCTTGAGCCGCGTCGAACGTGAGCGTTGCCTTGTGCTGTGCGAACCACGCCGTCCACAGCTGCTGAGCCGATGCGCGCTGGCTCGCCGTCGAGTCGAACGGGGGGCCGTTGTCGCTGACGGCCGTCCAGCGCACCAGTGCCAGCGTGGCCGCCTCCCACACGCGCTCAGGCGGGTAGTGACCGTCCAGGATCGTCTCGTCGGTGAGGCCCGCGATCAGCGGCTCGAACCCCTCAATGCGTCCTTGGGCGATGAGCCCGGTGCCGGCCATCACGCGGATGGTCGGGTTCGCGTCGGCGACCAACGGCACCAACAGGTCGCCGTCGCCACCGCTGTTGACCACGATGAACGCAGCCGCGAACTGCATACTTCCGGTGGGATGCGTCGCCAGCGCCGCTTCGGCCGCTTTCAGCAGGCCCGGGTCGCCGACACCATCGAGCAGGGGCAGCAGGGTGTCGCTGTCGGCGAGGTCGACCGCAGCCAGCAGACCAGCAGGATCGGCGACCGACGATACGGGCGTGCCCGCCGTTCCCCCCGTCGGCACCGACGTGCGACCCGAGGCGGGCGGCGTCGCCGAGGAGGGGTGGCTGGAGGCCGAGCAGCCGAGCGTCGCCACGGCGAGGACCACACAGACCACGACGCCTGGACGAGACCAGTTCACTGGCGCCACACCGTACTAGGCGCCGGTACCCCCCTCAGCCGCTCGGCGCCGACCTGGCCGCGACCAGCGACGCGAGCAACTCCGTTGTGGCCGCGGCCACCGGAGTGCGGCGGGCTGCGTGGTCGAGCACGATGAGGTCGCGCCCGAACAGGTCCGCCACGTGGGCGCCCGCCTCGCGCAGCACCAGCACGCTGGCGGCGTAGTCCCACACACCGTGGGCCTCGACGACGCAGTCGACGTAGCCGTCGAGCACGCCCCCGGCCACCATGCACAGGTCGAGCGCAACGGCGCCGAACACCCGCGACTGCCGGTACCCGAGCGGGGCCGGCGGCAGACCGTTGAGCCCGATGATCGAGTCGCCGATCTCGGTGCAGGCGGTGGGCCGCACGGCGACGCCGTCGCGGAACGCTCCGCCGCCGCGCTGTGCCCACCAGCGCTCGCCGGTGGCCTGGTTGGCCACCACCGATACGGCGGCCCCGTCGCCGTCGACCAGGCACAGCGCGGTCGCGAACCACGGGACACCCCGCGATGCGTTGGTGCTGCCGTCGATGGGGTCGATGATCACCACCTCGCCGGTGGTGCCCGGCTCGAACCCGCTCTCCTCCGACAGCACGCCCACTCCGGCGCGCCGCAGTACGGCCAGCGCGGCGTCGTCGGCCACCACGTCGAGTGCGTACTGACCCTCTCGCACACCCGACGGACCGAGGTCGCGAACCCCGGCGAATGCCACCGCAACCGCGTCGGCCACGTCGTGGAGCAGGCTCAAGCGGTCGGGGTTCATGCACCTCGCACGGTAGTGTCGCTGGCACGCAAGGCACGTACGTCCAGGGAAAGGATCGCTGTGGCCGTCATCGACACCGCGGGCTTCGTGGCAGACCTGAAGGGCCATGCGGTCGACCACGGTTTCCACGTGCACGACGAACGCCACTTCGTGGAGACGTACTCGCTGCGCCAGCTGTGGGAGGTCGACCTGCACCCCGAGGAGGCGTGCAACGGCCCCATCGACCTGCACCTGTCGCTCGAGGTCGACCCGCGGGCGCTGCTCGGCTTCGAGGACGAGGTGCTCAAGCTCGACGACCCCGAGGACGACCCGCCCACGGGGTTCACGTTCCCGCTCATCTTCACCTGGACCCTGCCGCCGCTCCCCCACCCGCCCGACCTGCTGGTGCTGGCCACCGAGCTCGCCGGCGTGGGCGGCATCTCGCTGCCGGTGGAGGTGTCGGCCATCGACAGCTTCGCCAGCGTCACCGATGCGCCCGAACGCAGCCTCAGCATGGTGGCCCGCATCCCGATCGACCTGGCCGACGTCTACCTGGCCAACGACAAGGCGTTCTGCGACACGCTCGACAAGTGTCGCGACATCAGCCTGTTCCTGCTCGAGCGGGCCGACGACTGGCTCGACGAGTGATGCCGCGACACACCGCCACGATCACGACACACCACACGACCATCACCACGACCACGACACACCACACGACCATGACACGGGGAGCAGCAACATGCGAGTGAGCGAACTGATCGAGATGCTGAAGGACCAGCCGCCGGATGCCGAGGTCGAACTGGCCATCGTCGCGCCCGTGGGCGAGGACGAAGAGGAAGACATCACCGTCGACCGCTACAGCGTGGAGGGCATGCTGCCCTGGCGCGACGAGGACGACGAGGGCAAGGAGGAGGACGTCGTCATCTGGCTCGTCGGTGGCGAGGACGACGACGTGGAGGCGTTCCTCGACGCGCTGGAGGACAACGAGCACGACCACGAGCACGACCACGATCACCCGCACGACCACTGACCGATGGCGCGTCAGACCCCACGTCGCCGCACCCTGACCGTCGTCGCGCTCGTCGTCGGCATCGCGGCCATCGGCGCTGGCGCGTGGGGCCTGCAACGGTGGCAGCCGTTCGAGCACGAGGCCGAGAAGGTGGTCTGGCCGGCCAACGTCGCCCCGCTCGCCACCATCGTCGAGAACGAGATGGGCCTGCGCTTCGTGCGCAACGTGAAGGTCGAGTACATCGCCGACGCCACCAAGTTCGCGGCGCGCACCCATCCGCCCACGGCACCACTCACCGCCGCGCAGACCGCACGCCTCGACGCCGATGCGGCGCTCGGTCGGGCGCTCGGCATGTGGGCCGGCGACGTGTCGCTCGCCGACGATGCGTCCACCATCCGCGCCGCGGCCGTGTCGCCCGTCGTGCTCCTGTCGCTCCAGAACACCATCGTCGTGAACGCCACCGATGCCAAGGCGACGCTCGATCCCGAGACACGCGTCGAGCTCGTGCGGCGCCTCGCCCTCGTGCTCGACGACCAGCAGTACGACGTGTTCCGCAAGCTGGCCAGTGCTCCGACGTCACAGCGGTTCGAGGCGCTGGCCGGGCTGCAGTTCGGCGACGGCCAGTGGATGCACGACCGCTACGTGGCGGGCCTGAGCGCGAAGGACCTCACCGCGTACCGCACCGCCGTGCGCACCCGCAACACGAACTACAGCAGCCAGGTGCAGAACGTGCCCATCACCTACCGCGCGCTGCGGGTCGACTACGACCAGGCCGGGCCGGCGTTCGTGGCCGTGCTGCGCGAGACCGGCGGCACCGCACTGGCCAAGGCGTTCACCACCGACATGCCCACCGCGCTCGACCAGATGCTGCTGCCCACCGCGAAGTACCTCCACCTCGACCCCACCGACAAGGTCGCCGCGCCGCCGGTTCCGCGCGAGGGCACGCTGGTGCGCCACGCGCAGCTCGGGCCGTTCGGC
The DNA here is from genome assembly GCA_003154135.1 of Acidimicrobiaceae bacterium. Lineage (GTDB taxonomy): Bacteria > Actinomycetota > Acidimicrobiia > Acidimicrobiales > Ilumatobacteraceae > UBA668. Next base: position 6,213 of record PMCN01000070.1, on the reverse strand, counting down.
ATCTACTTGCTGATGGCCGCCGGCCTCACGCCGCAGGAAGCCCTCACCGCCGCCGACGGCTGGGGCAACGACGCGGCGACGCTCTATCGCCTGCACGGCACGACGTGCGTCGACGGCCGCATCGTGGCCGACAGCCGCGACGACGCCGACCTCATCGCCCGCGGGCTCGACGCGTGGGCCGGCTCACGGCCGAAGGAATCGGGCGCCCTGGTGGGTCGCGACGGCACGACGTTGCTGTTCTCGGTGTGCGACCCTGGCGCCAAGGTTCGCCAGCAGGTACCCGATCAGGCAGCCCTCGATCAGTACTTCGGTCGCAGCATCATGTTGCGCGACCAGTTGCGCATCACCAACAAGCCCGACCTCGCAGAGTGCGTCGCGACCGAGTTCTACGCGCAGCACACCGACCAGCAGGCCACCGGGTCGTCGGCCGACTTCGACCTGCAGAACGTGCTCGACTCGCTGTCGGAGAAGTGCCGCACCGAAGTCTGACGTGATGCCGATCTCGAAGTCCGGTGTGGCGCTGCTCCACCGTCTGCGCCAGACTGCCGCAATGTCACTCTTCACCGAGCCCATCCACACCCTGCGCGGCGACGCCTCGTCGCTCGACGCCTTCCACGGCAAGGCCATCCTCGCCGTCAACGTCGCCTCCAAGTGCGGCCTCACCCCGCAGTACACCGGCCTCGAGGCACTCCAGGAGCAGTACGCCGCTCGCGGGTTCACCGTCGTCGGCTTCCCGTGCAACCAGTTCGGCGCGCAGGAACCCGGCAGCGCCGAGGAGATCGAGACGTTCTGCTCCACCACCTATGGCGTCACCTTCCCGATGATGGAGAAGATCGACGTCAACGGCGAGGGCCGCCACCCCATCTACGCCACGCTCACCGAATCGGCCGATGCCGAGGGGCACAGCGGCGACATCCGTTGGAACTTCGAGAAGTTCCTCATCGCGCCCGATGGCGCCGTCACCCGCTTCAGCCCGATGGTCGCCCCCGAGGATCCCGCGCTCGTCGCGGCCATCGAAGCCAGCCTCCCGGCCTGACGTCCGGCCTCCAAGAAGCGGTCCGAACCTGCGCTGGTAGCGTCGCGCCGATGGACATCCCGCGCGTCGTCGGTGGCGAGTTCCTCGTCGCCAAGCACTCACAGGTCGACGCCGCGGGTCGGTGGCGCGCCGAGCCCATCGACGGAGTGCGCTTCCGGCCCACGCGTCCTGTGCCCCACGAAGACGGCACCGTCACCGAGATCGCCCGACGGAGTTGGCCCGAGATCGACGACGACATCGTGCACGTGCACGTGAGCACCACCCAGCCCGGCCGGTCGCGGGCGTGGGGCCTGCACCAGCGCTCCACCGACCGGCTCGTCGTGCTGAAGGGCCTGGTGTCGATCGTGGTCTACGACGGTCGGCTCGACTCGCCCACCAAGGGCGCGCTCAACGAGTTCAAGCTCAGCGAACGCAACCCGGGCATCGTGGTCATCCCACCCAACCTCTACCACGGCTGGCACAACCTGGGCACCGACGAGGCCTTCATCGTCAACATGCCCACGTCGCCGTACGACTACGACGGGCCTGATGCCCTCGATCTCCCCTACGACCATCCGATGGCGGCCGACATCGTGCCCTGGCGTTGGTGAGCCGACTTCCCGGGCCATCGCCCGTCGCCAGGGTGATGCGCCGCTTCGGCCGTCGGCCGCGGGTGACGGTGATCATCCCCACGTACAACTGGGCGACGGTGCTGCCCTGGAGCATCGGCAGCGTGCTCGCGCAGACCATGCCCGACTTCGAACTGCTCGTCATCGGCGACGGGTGCACCGACGAGTCGGACGACGTCGTGCGGTCCGTCGGCGACGGGCGCGTGTCGTGGCACAACCTGCCCGAGAACGGTCGCACCCAGGTGGGCCCCAACAACCTCGGCCTCACGCTCGCCCGCGCCGAGCTCGTCGCCTACCTCGGTCACGACGACCTGTGGTTGCCCCAGCACCTCGAGCTGCTGTGCACGGCCCTCGACGGCGGCGCGCCGTTCGCGCATGGTCATCAGCTGCGCATCGACCCTGGGCGGGCCCCGTACGTGTTCCCGGGCGAGCACTGGGTGTACACGGCGCACGACTGGCTCCCGCCGACATCGATGATGCACCGCCGCAACGACGTGCACCGACTCGGTGGCTGGCGCTTCCCTTCGGCCGGCCAGCTCGACGACCCGGAGACCGACCTGTGGGCCCGGCTGGCTGCGGCCGTGGGCCCGCCGGTGTGCATCGACCAGGTGACGTCGGTGAAGCTGCCTGCGGGCCTCAGGGCGGGCGTGTACCGCGAGCGGCCATGTGACGAGCAGGCTGCGTGGTGGGCGCGCGTCCAGGCCGCGCCCGACAGCGCCTCGTTCGTTGCGGTGGCTCTCGCCGACACGTCGCTGCGCCCGCCCGAGCGGTACGACGTCGCCGCCGTGACGCCCGAGTTCCTGGGCGACGTCGCGGCCGACGCCGTCGAACGACACCGGGCCGGGCGTCGTACCAAAGGCCTCCCCGACTGACGGATCGGCGCCTGTCGCCGACGATCTACACTCCGCGGCCATGTTCAGACGTGGCGCACTGGTGATCCTGGCCCTCGTGGCCGCCGCCTGCTCGGGCAGCTCGTCGTCACCCTCGACGACTCGCTCCACGTCCGGGTCCACTCCTGCCACGCCGGCGACATCCGCCGCGCCGGACACCCAGCCGACCATCGCCGTCACCACCACCACCTCGCCACCCACGGTGCCCGCAGGTGTGCAGTTCACGTCGCCGGCCGTGCCGCTGCCGGGGCAGCCGTACGGTCTCGGTTTCGACGGCGCCACGTGGCTGATGGGCGGCCAGGTGAAGAACGGCCACCCGCCGTGCAACGTCTTGTCGGTGTGCGGCGACAACGGGCTCAACGCCGTCGTCTACATGGGCAGTCCGTCGGCGGGCTTCACGACGACACAGGTCGACGACGCCACCACCTACGCGCCGCCGGCCGGCCTCTCCGCGGTGCACCGCCTCACCCCGTCGGCCATCGCCCACAGCGCCAAGGGCTGGGTGATCGCGGGCAACGCATATCTCACCGACCCGCTGGCGCACAACATCGGCTCCCGCGGTCTCATCTGGTTCTCGACCGACGCGAAGTCGTGGACGCGCATCGACGTGCGCAACGTGGTGGGCGACGTGACCACCGTGTTGAACGACGTCGTCGCCACGCCCGACGGCTTCACCATCGTGGGCGCGCAGGGTTCGGCCGACCTCAAAGGCCCGTCACAGGCGCTCGTCCTGCATTCCACCGACGGCTCGAAGTGGACGGCATCCACCCTTCCGCTCACGTGGTCCGGCGAGCTGTATCAGGTGAAGGTGTTCGGCTCCACACTGGTGGTCCGTGGCGACGAGTTCATGTGCACGTCGAGCTCGTACGGCCTCATCGACTTCAACGTCGGCGGGCAGGACCGGATGTGGCGTTCGACCGATGCCGGCGCAACCTTCACGCAGGTCGACCTCGCTCCCACCGGCGAGTACACGGTGAAGACGCCCGCGCCCACCGACCCGGCTGCCTGCAAGGGCCTCGACCTCAACGCGCTCAGCCAGTTCGCGGCGAGCGCCGGGACGATGAACGCCGCAGGCAATCGCCTCTTCCTGTTCGCCGTCGATGGCACCTCGGTCGCCAGCACCACCGACGCGACCACGTGGACCAACTCCAAGCTCGATGGCGCGATCTCCGGCGGGGTGTCGCTCGCCACCGTCGACGGCGACGGCTTCGCTGTGTCGCGAGTGCAGCGGCCGGCGCGCAACGGCGTCGCGCTCACCTTCGGTCTGCAGGGCCTGGGCTGGCGTGCCGATTCGACGGCGACCACGTTCACGTCCGCCCCGACACCCCCGCCGCTCCTCGGTGCCGACCCCGGCCAGCTCGTCGCCGATGGCGCGGGCTCGATCTTCTTGATCAACTCGACCAGCACCGGACCTGGCTTGTCCACCAGCTCGGTGCTGCAATCGACGAGCGGCCCGGTCGCAGCCGCAGCAGAGTGCTCGTTCACCGCAGGAGCGAAGTGCGGGCTCGCCACCGTGTCGGGACAGGACCTGTCGGGCAAGGACCTGTCGGGCATCGACTTCACGGGCGCCGACTTCAGCAACGTGACGCTCGACGGCGCCAACCTGACGGGCGCGATCCTGCGCGACACCATCTTCGCCGGCGGCACGGCGAAGGGCACCAACTTCACCGGCGCCGACTTCGCCAACGCGCTGCTCACCTCCACCGATCTCACCGGCGCCAACCTCACCAACGCCAACCTGAAGGGTGCGCGAGTGCCCATCTCGTTGTTCTCCGGCGTCACCTTGACGGGGGCCGTGCTGGGGGTCGACGTCGACTTCACCACGCCGGCGCCCGCTGCGTCGCTGAGCTTCGCCGGCCTGAACCTCTCCGGCTCGAGCTTCAGCAACTTCGCCGCCGCACTGATCGACCTGCAGCACACGAACTGGACAGGTGCCGTGCTCAACGGCGCGCACTTCTTCGGCCTCGACCTGAGCGGCGCCAACTTCACGGGCGCCGACATGCGCAACATGGTGATCGGCCAGAAGACCACGATGGCGGGTGCCGTCGTGACCGGCGCCAACATCGGCCACGTCGACCGCGGCCTGATCGCCGAGAGTCCGAACTGGACCGCCGACACCGCGTGTCCCGACGGCAAGCCGCCGAGCAACCCGGGCCGAGCCATGTTCAACCCCTGTCGCTTCGCCTGACCGGGCAGCAGATCACGACACACCTGGTGGTGGGGCGGGTGGGGATCGAACCCACGACCGAGGAATTATGAGTTCCCTGCTCTGACCACCTGAGCTACCGCCCCGCAGGTCCCGCAGGTTAGGGCGAGGGCGGGCTCAGAAGTGGTAGGTGACCACGTCGAAGGTGCGGCCGTACTCGTCGGTGGGCGTCACGGTCACCGTGGTGCCCGACACCGTCACGAGCAGGAAGTGGTACACCTGGTCGGCCGCGGTCGGGGCCGTGGCGGCACCGCACCTGCTGCCCCTGCTCTTCGTCGGCGACCAGCCGATGGCGTACGCGTCGAACGCGTGGCACGGCACCTCACCCACCGGCTGGGGCGTGCCGCCGCCTCCACCGGTCACGTAGCTCGGGAAGGTGCCGGGACCGGTCGCCACGTTGCGCTCGTAGATGTGGGCGTGGCCGTTGAACGCCAGCGACACGTGGTTGCTCGCCAGCAGGCCCTCGAGGCTGCCCGCCCCCTGGAGGTAGGTGTCGGAGGTCTGGGCCTTCTGGTCGCTGTAGAGCGGGTAGTGGAAGAAGGCGAACTTGAGGGCCGTCGGGTGGGCGGCGAGGTCGGCCTGCAGCCACGAGTACTGCGGGGTCCCCGGCGCCCAGTGGGCCGCGTAGTCGTCGCTGTACACCGTCCCCGTGCCGACGTTCTGGTCGGCCCAGTCGGCGCTCAGCACGTAGAAGCGGGCGTTGCCGGCGTCGAACGCGTACCAGGCGCTCGGGTACGACGCCGGGTTGGAGCCGTTGACGCAGCAGTAGGTCTCGCGCACGTACCGGCCGCCCGACGTGGCCACCGCGTTGTCCTGGGGCCAGTTGATCTGCTCGGTGCTGCGGGTCGCGGTACCGGAGCTGAACCCGTGGTTGCCGGGCACGGCGAACAGCGGCAGGGACTTGCCCACCAGGGTCCAGAAGCCCTGGCCGAAGATCGCGCTGGTGTCGGCTGCGTGCTGCTTGAGGTCGCCGTTGTTGGTCTGGCTGCCGGCCGGGTACCCGTTGTCACCGACCGCGACGGCGAACCGCGCGCCCGAGCCCGCGATCTGACCCATCAGCCGGGTGGTGTCCGGGTTGTCGCCGGCCGAGTTGGTCTGGCCCCAGTCGCCGAACACCGCGAACGAGAACGGGTCGGCGGCGCCGGCGGGCACCTGCGTCGTGAACCGGGGCGAGGCGTCGCCGCCGAGCAGGTCGACCGAGCCGAGGTACACCCGGTAGCAGTAGGTGCCCGGGCCGGGAAGCGTCAGGTTCGACTGCCACTGGTACTCGGGCGTGGTGCCCACCGTGATGGCGGTGCGCGTCGCGGCCACCACGTTCGTCGGCGTGCACGCGCCACCGGAGTCGACCGTGCCCCACGAGGTGGTCGCCACCACGTTGCTCGTGTCGGTGGCGAAGTTCACGATCACCGAGTTGCCGACCAGGTCGGTGACCGCGGCGTCAAGGATGCCGTCGCGGTTGAAGTCGCCGACGGC
>PMCN01000294.1:5279-7950 GCA_003154135.1 Acidimicrobiaceae bacterium | reverse complement strand
CCAGCTCCGCTACAGCTTCGACTGAAGGACGCCTTCAGGGCTCGAGCGCGGCGGCGAGCCGTTCGAGGGTGCCGCTGATCGTCTGTCGGTTGCGTTCGGCACGGTCGGCGATGCCTGACATCTTCGTGCTGAACTCGAGCGCGGATTCGGGGCGCAGGTCGTCGTTCCACTCGGTGACCCGGCAGCCGGAGTCCGCGGGTTCGATGCGGTAACCCCAGGTGGAGAAATGGAAGTCGTACATCGAGCACTCGAACGTGAACGCCCGGCCGGGATCCGCCTCGGTGATCGTCGCCACCGTGGTCCACTCGTGCTCGCCGTTGCGGTTGTGGCCCTCGAACTTCGCGCCCACGGCGGCGTGGTCGAACCCCTCGAGCCAGTCGCACCGGTGGCACTCCACCGACCATTCACCCATGCGGGTGACGTCGGAGATCGCGGTGTACACCGCGTCGGGGGTTGCAGCGATGTCGCGGGTGATCTCGATCCTGTCGGCCATGTACCGAGTCAACCACAGCGGGTCGACAACCCGGGCCGAACCGGAATCAGAGGCACCGGACTCGGCGTCTGCGCACGCTCGGTGTGCGGCGGTTCTCGATCCTTGGCGGGCGGCCATCGGGCCGACCCGGCGCGATCGGTGTGGGAGTGTGGCTACGCGTTCGCGGTGGTGGTCTGGCTTGGGAGGTGTTGTGACACGGGTGGTACTTGCAGGAGGCGGTTTCGCCGGATTGGCTGGTGCATTGTTCCTGGCACGCCGAGGTCACGTCGTCACGGTGGTCGAGCGAGACGGTGCTCCCCCGCAGGGAACTCCGTCCGATGACGTCGATCGTTGGTCGCACCCGGGTGTTCCCCAAGCGCGGCAGTCACATGCGCTGCTCGGTCGCGCGCGGCGAGTTCTGGTCGACGAGGCCCCCGACGTGGTCGAGGCGCTGATTGCACGTGGTGTGCGGGAGATCCCGGCGGCGGTCGGTGCGGGCAAGCTCGACGAGCACATGTTGCTGAGCCGACGCCTCGTTGCCGAGGCTGAGCTGCGACGGATCGTTGTGCGCGAGGCCGGGGTCACGTTCTTGGACGACGACGCCGTGGTGGGTCTGACGGTGTCGACCACCGGGCCAGTGCCGGTGACGACGGGTGTGCGTCTGCGATCCGGCAGTCGCGTCGACGCCGATCTCGTCGTCGACGCGAGCGGTCGCCGTTCCGCGTTGCCCGAGTGGTTCGCCGAGGCCGGGCTCCGTGCACCGCTCGAGGATCGACAGGACTGCGGGTTCTTCTACCTGACCCGCTTCTACGGCGTGAAGCCCGGATGCGAGATGCCGGAGAGCAAGATACCTGCGTCGTTCGCACTTGATTACGGGACAGTGTTCGCCCTCGGCGCCGACAACGACACCTTCTCATTGACCATCACACTGTCTGTCGACGATCCGTGTCGGAAGGCGCTGCGGAAACCCGACTGTTTCGAGGCGTTCCTGCACGCGGTGGCGCACTCGGCCCCGTGGATATCCGTCGGTGTGCCGATCAGTGACATCTCGATGATGTCGAGGATCGAGAACCGCCGCCGTCGTACCACGACCAGCGATGGTCCGATCATCGGCGGCATCGTCGCGATCGGAGACGCAGCGCTGCACACCAACCCGACCCTCGGACGCGGGATCTCGATGGGGCTGATGCACGCTCAACATCTCGCCCAGGTCGCCCACCTCGCGCCGGACGACCCGGTCGGCTTCGTCGAAGCATTCTCGGCGTGGACGGACGGCCATCTTGGCCCGTGGTACGACACTCAGGTCGCTGCCGATGCTGCCACCCAAGACCGGCTCGCCATGGGAATCCTTGGAGAACGCTACGAGCCTGTCGACACGCAGGCGTCCCGATTCGCCGCCGCGGCATTTGGCCTTGCGGCACACGACGAGGTCGTCGGTGTCGCTGTCGCCAAGATGGCTCATCTCTTCGCGTCGCCAGCAGAGGCGTTCAGCGACGCAGAGGTCGCATCCCGAATCGAAAGGTTCATCACCGGTGGAGGTTCGTTCGATCGCCCGCCAGATGTTCCGGACCGCCGCACATTCGAGTCGCTCGTCACACAATGACGCTGCAACACGGACAATGCTCGATGGCCGACCCTCCGCGTACCAGGAGTCGTTCGCAGCGAGCGGCGCGCAGCACATTCCCGGTTGCTACGTGTTCATGCTCGGCCTGTACGACCGCCACGATGCACCGGACATCGATTGCGCAACAACGGAGAAGCGGGCGCGGTCGATGTCGCTCCCGTTCTCGCCGACCTCAACCGCGTGTAGTAGAGGCCGGGTGAGCGTCGGTCGCTGAACGCCCTTCCGTAGGATTCGGATCGGATGTCGTGGACCGCTGCTACCAGAACCCAACGCAACGGGTGGGCTTGGTGTGCGCTCGCCGCGCTGCTGTTCGGGGCTGCCACTCCTGTGACGAAGCTCGTCGTGGACAACGCCGGCGCACTGGCCCTTGCCGGATTGTTGTACCTGGGCGCGGCGGGGGCCGTCGCCCCGTTCGCGGTTCGCGAGCAACGATCGGTCTCGACGGGCCGGCAACGGGCGCGGCTGTTCGTTGCGGTCGGGTTCGGCGGTGGTCTCGCACCGGTGCTCGTGGTCCTCGCGCTCGAACGCACGCCGGCAGGCACGGTGTCGCTGTTCCTCAACCTCGAACTCGTCGC
>PMCN01000294.1:0-5244 GCA_003154135.1 Acidimicrobiaceae bacterium | reverse complement strand
GGGATCGACAATGCCATCACCGCGAGCCTCGACAGCTACACGCCGGCACAGATCACGCTCGTCAAGGGCGTCGTCGCCGGCACGGTCAACGTGCTGCTCGGCATCGCGCTCGACGGTGCCCCGGCGTTGCGGTACGTGCTGGTCGCGCTGGCGGTCGGCGCGGTCGGTTACGGGCTGTCGATCACGATGTGGATCACTGGCGCCCGCCTCGTCGGGGCAGCACGCGGACAGGTCATCTTCGCTCTTGCACCGTTCGTCGGCGCACTTCTGGCCTGGCCGATCAACGGTGACCGGCTGATCACGACGACCGTCGTCGCGTTCTCGGTGTCACTTGTCGGCGTGCTCGTCGTCGCCACCAGCCACCACAATCACCGCCACGTCCATCAGGTGATCGAGCACGCTCACCCGATCGACCCGGGCGATGCGCATCACCGCCCGGACGCGATCGCGATGCTTGGGGGAACCGCGCACCGACATCTCGCCTTCACGCACGAACACGAACACCTCCCGGACATCCACCACCGCCACGACCACTGACGGCGAGGTCTCGACGTCGCGGCGGACCTGCGCTTCGTCCGGCCCGATTGTGCGGTATCCTCTGTGGAGCAGTGATCAGCTGCCTCGCTGCGCCGCTCCAGACCCCGGTTGCGCTCCTCAACGGAGACGCCCATGCGGATCGACAACAAGCTCACCCTCTCGATCGTGCCGTGTCCTCGGCATTTCGTGGTACTCGCCGACAAGGTCGACGTCTACGACAGGGATCGAATCGAGAGGGTCTTCTGCGGGTTGGACAGCTCCGGCGTGGCCGCAATCGGATCGTCTCGATGACGACGGACCAAGATCGACGACACCCGGTCACCGCCTCCTCGAAGTCGGATGGAATGCGCATCGCGGATGTCGCCAACGGTGAGACTCCCGACGACCCGCCGCCGTTCAACGATGCCGACCAGGCAAGGGACCCGCTGGTGCAGACCGAGGGCCGCACGGTTGCCGTGTACGGAGCCGGCATCGCCGGCCTGACCGCTGCACACGAGTTCAGTCGTCTCGGTTGGGCGGTGTCGGTGTACGAAGCCAACAGCGAGGCGGGGGGCTTCTTCCGCTCGGATCGAGGTGCCGGTGACCACGCGATGCCATCGGAGTACTCGTGGCATGGGATGGGACCCTGGTANNGGCTGATGGCCAAGGAATGGACCGCCAACCGTCGCAGCACCGAGCGCTACGCGACCCACAACGCGGCTGCGCAGTGGGGCAAGCGGCTGAGCGCCACGGCGTCGTCGACCTGGTCGGCATGTTTCGGTCCGTGGATCGGATCGGACTGGACTCGGGTGTCGCTGCATCAAGCAGGGCAGTTCTTCCTCAAGCAACTCACCTCGCAGCCGTCACATCCACACCCCGCCGATTCCGAAGGTCCGGCCTGGGAGCACGGCGCACGGTCAGGCTGGTTGCTGCTGCGCGGCCCGAGCAGCGAGTTCTGGTTCGACCGATGGGTGCAGCACCTGACCACGGCAGGCGTCACCTTTCATTGGGAGCAAGCGCTGCATCACTTCGACTACGACGGCACCACCATCACGGCTGCCCATCTCGACTCGGGAGACCGGGTCGACGCCGACATCCACGTCTTCGCGACGAACCCGTTCGCCGCTGTCGAGATCCTCGAACGTACCCCGGCCCTTGCCCGGCTCGATCAGCTCTGCCTGTTCCAGCCGTTGACCGCGGACGGCCCCCACGTGCAGGTGTCGTTTCGGATCGCGTTCGGCGAACGAATCAAGTGGCCACGCACACGGTGCGCGCTGGTCGTCGCCGATTCCGAGTTCGATCTCACCATCTTCGCCGAGGAACAGGCCTGGGCATCCGACATCGACCTCGGCGACGGCGTCGCTTCGCTGTGGACCGGCACTTCGTGTGTGTCCAGCGTCCCCGGAGGCGTCCACGGCTTGCCCGTCGCGCTCTGCACCGAACAGCAGTTCATCGACGAAGTCCAAGCACAGCTGCTGCGATGCGGCTCGATCGACGCCCTCATCCGTCAAGCCAACGACGGCCGCGAGCTGGCGTCGTTTCCGATCGTTCGGATCGAGGTCTGGCACGAATGGACCTTCTCCCCAGACGGCATCCGCGGACGAGACCCGAAATGGGTCAACTCCACGCACACCCAGCAGTTCCAGCCGACCCAAGCAACCCCGGTACCGAACCTCGTTCTCGCAGGCGCGCACACGCGGACCGCTGCAGACGTCTGGAGCATCGAAGCAGCCGTCGAAAGCGGACGACGTGCAGCCCAGCTCATCGAGCCAGACGTGACCGTCATCGCGCAACACAAACCAGCCTGGCTCCGACATCTCGGCCGAATCGACGACGAGCTCTACCGCCTTCGACTGCCCCACCTCCTCGACGTTCTCACCGCCGCGCTCCCCATCGGACTGATCGCGGTGATCGCACACCGCTGCACCCGACGTCGACGTAGATGATGCGCCTCGGCGAGCTCGATCGCCACGCCGTGACCTCATGATGCGGGCGACCAAATCCCACGCGGGTGGACCCAAGCGCCGACTCAGGGAACATCATCATGGCCAACGCGCTGGCTGGCTTCGCGCCGCAGTGCTCGGTGCAGATGACGGCATCGTCTCAGTTGCCAGTCTCTCCATCGGAGTCGTCGCCGCTGGAGCGTCTCGATCCACCGTGACCGCCGCAGCCGTCGCGGCGCTTGTCGCAGGAGCGATGTCGATGGCCGCGGGCGAGTACGTCTCGGTGAGCTCACAACGTGACACTGAAGAGGGCGATCTAGCACGCGAACGCGTCGAGCTGGCCGACGACCCCAAAGGTGAAACCCGCGAGCTGGCGGCCATCTACCGTCGCCGCGGCCTGGCGCCGGCGCTCGCGTCGCAAGTCGCTGCAGCATTGATGGCCCACGACCCCGTCGAAGCACACGCGCGCGATGAGCTGGGACTCCACGACGAGACTCGGGCCCGGCCGGGACAGGCAGCCCTGTCGTCAGCCGTGAGCTTCGTTGTCGGTGCGCTGGTCCCACTGCTGGCTCTGGTCATGACACCGGCTCGACACCGCGTCGCCGTCGTCATCGCGGCGTCGATCATCGCGCTCGTCATCCTCGGTGTCGCCGGGGCAAAGGCGGGCGGTGCGAACCTCACCCGCGCAGCCGTACGGGTCGGACTGTGGGGAAGCGCCGCGATCACGGTGACCGCACTCGTCGGCCACCTCTTTCACAGCACAGCCGGGTAACAGTTCTGGCTGAGAGCGCGTGCCGGTAGGTCAGTTGGCTGGGTCGGTGTTGCGGCGTAGTTGCCCGACCGCGTCCCAGCGTGGCTTCGAGGACATACTGACGACGCCGGAAATGCCGGATCTGCGACGCGACATCCACTGCGAGGGATCATGACGATCTTTGATGACCTGCGAGCCAGCCACGCCGTGCAACGGACCCTCATCCGTCGCATGACGCACGCGCGGGTTTCGCCCGACAACCGTCGCGACGCGTTCCTCGCGCTCGCCAACGAACTCGACGCGCATGCGACGGCTGAGGAACGCCACTTCTACGTCCCTTTGCTGATGGACGACGCCGGACTCGCTGTCACCCGGCAGGCGTTGGCCGATCACCACAGGGCGATGACGTTGGTTGATGAGCTTCGAGGCGTCGATCCGACGACCGATCGATTCGGGGAGCTCGCGAAGCAACTCTCCAGCGAGGTGCGCGACCACTTGGACGAGGAGGAGCACGGAACGTTCCAGCTCGCTGGCAAGCTTCTCAGCAAGAGTCGGCAGAGACAACTGGCGATTGAGTACCGCGCCGAGTACGCCAGACGCGGTGCGCCGTACGCGGGCTGATCGCTGGCGATGAGCGCCAGCTCCTCGGCGGGCCAGTCCTCGGAACCTGTCAGGGCAGCGAGCGCTGACACACCATGAGGTCGATGTCACGAGGGCGATATCGATGTTGCTGACGCCTTGACTCGGACCGCCAGGGTGATCACGAACGGGACGTGATCGCTGCCGTGACGAGTTGGTGGATCGCCCGCCGATTGTCTGCCACCATGATGCGATGGAGATGGAACAGGTCGTCCTGCCTCGTGATCATCCCGGAAGGTCCGATCCGGTGTACCTGCGTCGGCGCCAGGAGATCGCCGAGCTGTCGGCCGGGCAGCAGCCCGGCGAGGCACCACCGCACGTCGACTACCTGCCCGTCGAGGACGACGTGTGGCGGACCGTCAGTGCTGCGCTGGCCGACCTGCACGAGCGATACGCCGTCGACGAGTACCGCGCGGGAGCGGCCGCGCTGAACTTGCCGACCGTTTGCGTCCCTCAGCTGTCGGAGGTGTCCGCGCGGCTCGGTTCGCTCACCGGCTGGAGGGTGCAGGCGGTGCCGGGCCTGGTGCCGACCCGCATGTTCTACGGCTCGCTCGCTTCCCGAACGTTCATGTCGACGCAGTACGTGCGCCACCCGTCGGTGCCCTTCTACACACCCGAGCCGGACATCATCCACGAGCTCATCGGACACGTGAACGCGCTGGCCTCGCCGCGCATCGCCGCCGTGTACGAAGCGGCGGGACGAGCCAGCCTGCGCGCCGACACGCCCGCCGACCTCGAGCGCTTCAGCCGAGTGTTCTGGTTCACGCTCGAGTTCGGTGTGGCCATGCAGCACGGCGGGCTGCGCACGTTCGGGGCCGGGCTGCTCAGCTCGTTCGGCGAGATCCAGGCGTTCCGCAACGCCAGCATCCGCGAGGTCGATGTCGAGGCGATGGCGACGTTCGACTACGACATCTCGCACTTCCAGGAGGTGCTGTTCTCGTCGCCGTCGTTCGACGTTGCCGAGGCACGGATGCTGGCCTTCTTCGACGGCTTCGGCGTCTAACCTGGCCCGCTCTGACAGGGTGGTGCGATGTCCGTACATGACGCAGTGGTCGCTGCACTGGCGCAGCTCGATGGCGCGGCCGACCTCGGTGCGGTGGTCGCCCGCAACGACGAGTTTGCGCTGCGCTCGGCAGACGAGATGGATGCCGCACCCGTCGGCGGGCAGATGCCGTGGGTTGGCCGAACGATCACCGTGAAGGACTGGATCGACGTCGCCGGATTGCCGTGCGAGGGCGTGTCGCCGCAGCGCACCGGACGGATCCCTGCGCGAGACGCGACCGTCGTCGCGCGCTTGCGGGCGGTAGGGGCCATCGTGGTGGCGAAGACCCAACCGGGCGACAGTCATCCCCTGCACGGCAGGTGCCTGCACCCGCACGACCCGAACCGCACACC
>PMCN01000283.1 GCA_003154135.1 Acidimicrobiaceae bacterium | reverse complement strand
ACCGAGGACGCCATCCAGATCCTGGGCGGCTACGGCTACACCCGTGAGTACCCGGTCGAGCGGTGGCACCGTGACGCGAAGATCCACACGATCTTCGAAGGCACCAGCGAGATCCAGCAGCTTGTGATCGCCCGTGCGATCTCCGGCATGCGCATCGAGTAGCTGAGGCTGGATCCGTAGGATCCGTGGGATGCCGAGGCTGACGGAGACCGAGACGAACGCGTTCCTCGCCGAGCGTGGGCACCTTGCTCGCATCGGCACGGTCGACGCCGATGGAATGCCGCGGGTGGTGCCGCTGTGGTTCGTCGTCGAGGGCGACGAGTTGCTCTTCACGCCTCGGTCGCCGGCGGTCGTCTGGGCCAACATCGTGCGCGACTCCCGTGTCGGCATCTCGATCGACGAGGAGGCCGCGCCGTGGCGCAAGGTCACCGTGCAGGGCCACGTCGTCGTGCGGCACCAACCGGGCGACGACGATGCGTGGCGCGACATGTACCGCCGCATCGCGAAGCGCTACGTGGCCGATGCGTCGGCCGACGCCTACGTCGATGGCACCGACGACCAGCCGCGTGCACTCTGTGCCGTGCCGCTCTCCGCGGCCACCACGCGGATCGCCACGTGGCGAATGCCGACGAGTGGCGAGGATCCTCGGGGCGTGTGGGCCAAGCGGTACTACCTGCCCGGCACCAAGTGGTCCGCAGGATGACCGCCGGGTGCGAGGGCAGCCGGTCATAATGACCCGGTGATGGAGGCCGGCCACGCCGCAATCCCAGCGGCCGTGACCGACCGGTTGCTCCACTTCCGCTATGTCGTCGTGCTCGTCGTCGCCCTCGCCGCGGCCGTCGTGGCAGGCGGTCACGGCGACTGGAACCAGTTCGTCATCGCCGGCCGCGACATGTTCCAGTCCGACGGCTTGCGTGTGTACCTGCACCACTCCGACACGCAGACGGGACCACTCTCGCTTGCGCTGGCGAGGGTGCTGGCGCTCACGCCGCGCGACGGCTTCGTGCTCGCCGCGTTGCTGTCGATGGCGCTCGGTGTCTCCTCGATCGTGCTCGTCGAGGAGGGTGCCCACCTCGTCGGCGTCGAGCGGCGCACGCGGCAGTTCCTCACTCTCGTCGGCGGGTCGGTGCTCATGTTCACGTGGGGCAAGCTCGGTGGCTACGGGCACCTCGACGATGCGATCGTGCTGTTCTGCGGTGTCGCCTCCACTCGCCAGGCGCTCAGCCGGCGCCCGTGGGTGGTGGCCGTCCTCCTCGTGGTCGCGATCGCGGCGAAGCCGTGGGCCGTCATCCTCTTCCCGTTGTTGCTCGTCGAGGTGGTGCGCAGCCGCCCGAGCTGGTGGCGCACGCTGCTCCCGGCCGCGTTCGCCGGCGCGCTCGTGGCCGCCGTGTGGTTGCCCTTCCTGCTGTCGTCGCCCGGCATCAGCCACGCGATCCGGCCCACCGTCGAGGTCGCACCCGATTCGGTGCTCGTGCCGCTGGGCCTCAGTCAGGGACAGCTGCCCGACTGGCTGCGGATTGCACAGTTCGTCGTTGCGTTCGTCGTGGGCATGGTGCTCGTGCTGCGCCGCCGCTACCTGGGGATGCTGCTGGCGGCGATCGCGGTGCGCCTCGCGACCGACCCGGCGACGTGGAGCTACTACACGCCCGGCCTCGTCGCCGGCGCGCTGCTGTGGGACCAGATGCTCGGCGACCGTGCGGTGCCCTGGGCCACACTGGGCGCGGTCGCGTTGCTTGCACCCGCGTGGGTGATGCCCGATCCGCAGGTGCGGGCGATCATGCGGTTGGTTGCCGCAGTCGGTGCGGTGGCGCTCGCGGCGATGGGGCCCGAGTCGCCGGCGATGACCATGCAGCCCTTCATGGACGAACCGGCCGACGAGCCGCCAACGCCGCTCGCGCCGCAACAACTGCCGCTCTGACCCGGCCCGGCCGGCGCGGTTGCCACGCGCGGCCTGCGATCACTCGCCTTCCACGTCGCGTCGGTCGAAGCGCAGCGCGCCCACGCCACCGGCGACGAGCGCGAGTGCGAGCATCACGAACGATGCGCCGAGGTTGGCGGACGATGCAGGCACAGGGGCGAGGTGGCTCAGCGGTGACATGTCGATCAGCCACCGCGGTGCGTTGCCCAACGCAGTGACGATGAGGAGTGCGTAGCTCGCGGTGACCGCGCCGTATGCGACCGCCGACACCGCGCGCGGTGCCAAACCGAACGCCAACATCGCGAGTGACATGTACAACAGCGACACGGGCAGCGTGTTCACGGCGCCGCGCAGGCTGTCGACGAACGGGAAGGCCTGTCCGCTCAGCCGAACGCCCGCCCACATCGCCAGCCCGGCCAGCATGGTGACCGAGACGACGGCGCCCACCGCGAACGCGAGCCGCACCAACAGCCAGTGGCGGCGCGTGGCACCGGAGGTGAGCAGGGTGGACAGCCGTCCCTCCGACTCCTGCGAACGGGCCGAGATGAGCTGCGCGCCGCCGTAGAGCGCGGCCACGACGGCGACGACGGCGAACGACAGACCGACGAAGCCGCGCACGCTTGCGATGGAGGCGCCGGTGAGGTTGCTCGTCCGGTGGTCGAGGGTGGCGTTGTCGGCCACCGACGACGCGATGTCGGCCGCAATGAAGCCGAGCAGCAGACCGGTGATGCACGCGGCTGCGGTCCATCCGAAGAACGAGCCTCGGTTGAGCACGGTGTCGAGCGCCGGCAGTGAACGCACGGAGCGCAGGCGCCCCTCGCGCTCGACCGCATTGATGGCGCTGTCGCCCGCATCGCGTCGAGCGCGCAGCGCAACGGCACCGGCGAGGGCAGTGACGGCCAGTGACAGGAGCAGCCCGACGGCGAGCCACGAGTGCCGGGCACCGAACGGCGAGATGCGCTCGACCCACCCGAGAGGGCTCGCCCAGCCCACCCAGTGCAGGTGCGGTGCGCCGTCGGCGACGGCCCGCACGAGGTAGGCGATGCCCAGCACCGCGCCGGTCACACCTGCGGCGCGTCGCCGAGTGCGGGTCACCTGGCAGACCAGTGCGGCCAACGCGGCGAACGCCCAACCGGCCAGGAGGATGGCGAGGGCGTACAGCACGCTGCTTGCAACCGAGAGGCGTGCCGCGGTGCAAGCCACGAACGCAGCGATCGCGATCACCGCGCACGACGAAGCGATGGCAGCCGTCTGTCGCGCCATCAGCGACCGCGGGCTGATCGGGCCGGCGAGCAACAGCTCGGTGCGGCCGTTCTCCTCGTCGCCGCGGAGCATTCGCGTGGTGCTGAGCACACCCCACAGGGCGACGACCACCGCCAGCGTGGCTCCGTACCGCCACCACAGGAACCCGCCCACCGTGTGGAGGTTCTCGGCGCGACCGTAGAGCGCGTCGAGACCGCGGCTGGACCCGAACGATGCCGCGAACTTCTGCCGTGCCGCCTCGGTGGGGTACGCGGCGCGATAGACGCTGGCGCCTGTCGTCATGCTCACGAGCACCACGGCCGACCACGCGGCGGTCCCTCGTCGCACCGACCGCCACGCGAGGCGGAGCGGGGTCACGTGTGCTCCGGCGACACGTCCTGGTCGTCACCGTCCTTGTCGTCACCGTCCTGGTCGTCACCGTAGAAGGCGAGGAACATCTCCTCGAGCGACGGCTCACGGATGTCGAGCGACACGAGTGGCCGCCCCCCGAGCGCAGCGACGAGCGCGCTCGGCTCGCCGTGCAGCCGGCAGTGCACGGTCGCTCCATCGATGTGCACGCCCGTCACGCCGGGCACCACATCGAGCTCCGCGGCGACTGCGTCGTCCGGGTGGGCGAACACCACGCGCACCTCGCGGCTGTTGAGTGCGCGGAGGTGGTCGAGCGTGCCGACGTCGACGAGGCGGCCCCGTCGCAGGATGCCCACGCGATCGCACACGGCCTCGACCTCGGAGAGGATGTGCGACGACAGGAACACGGTCTGCCCTCGCCCTCGGGCCTCCTCGATGCACTGCCGGAACGTCATCTCCATCAACGGGTCGAGACCGCTCGTCGGTTCGTCGAGGACGAGCACGTCGACGTCGACCATCAGCGCGGCGATGAGCGCGATCTTCTGCCGATTGCCCTTGCTGTACTCGCGACCGCGTTTGGACGGGTCGAAGTCGAACCGCTCGCACAGCTGAGCGCGCCGCGCCGCGTTCGCTCCGCCGTGCAGCGCGCCCAGCAGGTCGAGCATCTCTCGTCCGCGCAGCGCCGGCCACGCGGAGAACTCGCCTGGCACGTACGCCACTTGTGCGAGCGCAGCTTCTCGGTCGCGGACCACATCGAGGCCGAGGAGCGACACCGTGCCCGTGGTGGGCCGGGCCAGACCGAGCATGAGTCGGACGGTGGTGGTCTTGCCGGCGCCGTTGGGCCCGAGGAAGCCGAACACCTCGCCGCGCGCGACATCGATGGTCAGATCGTCGACGGCCGTGAGTGTGCCGAACCGCTTTGTCAGGCCGACCGTGCTGATGGCGGCGACCGACGCAGGCGACGTCGTGCTCATGTGATCAATCTATGCCGCGTGAATTCTCGGAGGCGGCCCGGTGGGTTCGCGACCCGGGCGCGCGAGAATCCGTCGATGGAGTCGACCGCCGAACAACGACGTCGGGCCGAGGCCTGATGCGCCCGTGGCCCGCTCACCCGGTGGTGCACGAGGTGTTCACCTGGGTGTGGCTCGCCGATCTCGCTCGAGCGCTCGACCGCCCGGCAACGCTCGCCGACGTGCCCGATGCCGTGTGGGACGACATCGCGAGGCCCGGCATCGACGCCGTGTGGCTCATGGGCGTGTGGACGCGCAGCCCGGTGGGCGCCACCATCGCACGAGCCGACCCGGTGATGGCGGCGGCGCAGTCGGCGGCGCTGCACGACCTCGTCGACGACGATGTGGTGGGTTCGGCGTTCTGCGTGCGCGACTACGTCGTCGACGATCATCTGGGTGGCGAGGCCGGCCTTGCGGCGGCGCGCGCCGCGCTGGCCACGAGAGGCGTGCGGCTCGTGCTCGACTTCGTGCCCAACCACGTGGCGCCCGACCACACGTGGGTGCATTCGCATCCCGAGTACTTCGTGCGCGGCACCATCGACGACCTCGCGCTCGACCCGACGTCGTTCATCGACATCGACGGCTCCGTCTTCGCGTGCGGTCGCGACCCGAACTTCCCGGCGTGGCCCGACGTGCTCCAGCTCGATGCCTCGCGGGCCGATCTGCGGTTGGCGATGGCCGAACTGGTGGTCGGGCTCACCGACCGTTGCGACGGCCTGCGCTGCGACATGGCGATGCTGGTGCTCGACGACGTGTTCTCTGCTACGTGGGGGCACTTGGTGGAGGGCGGCGCGGGTGCCGGCGACGCCCGCGGCTACTGGCCCACGGTGATCGGCGCGGCGCGTGCAGTGCGGCCCGACTTCGTGTTCTGG
>PMCN01000221.1 GCA_003154135.1 Acidimicrobiaceae bacterium | reverse complement strand
TCGTGCGCGTGCTCGAGGTGGGCAACTCCATCGAGCTCTGCGGCGGTACGCACGTGCGTGCGGCCGGCGACATCGGCACCATCAAGATCATCGGCGAGTCGTCGATCGGCAGCAACCTGCGCCGCATCGAAGCCACAACCGGTGCCAACACCGTGAAGCTGCTGCAGCGCGATGCTGCGCAAGTGGCCGANNCGTTGCACGACGAGGTGAAGGTGCTGCGCGGGAAGCTCGCCACCGGTCAGGCCGGCGACCTGGCCGCGACGGCCACCGACGGCATCGTCGTCACGCGCATCGACGGGCTGGCGCCCGGCGACCTGCGCGAACTGGCCATCGCCGTTCGCCAGCAGGGTGCGCTGGCGGTGGTCCTCGGCGGTCTCAGCGACACCGGCGGCGTGTCGCTCGTGGCGGCCGTGCAACCGGCCTTCGCCAAGTTGGCCGGCGATCTCATCCGCGACGCGGCCAAGGCGGTGGGTGGCGGTGGCGGCGGCAAGGGCGACATCGCCACTGCCGGCGGCAAGAACCCCGAGGGGCTCGACGAGGCGCTGCGCATCGCGGAGGCTGCGGCCAGGGGCTGATCGTGCGCGTGCTCGGTGTCGACCTCGGTGCCTCGCGCATCGGCATCGCGGTCAGCGACCGCACGGGCACCATCGCCTCGCCGCTCACCGTGCTGCAACGCAGTGGCTCGAAGGCCCGTGATCACCAGGCCATCGCGCGCCTCGTCGCCGACGAGGAAGCCGAGGCGCTGGTGGTGGGGCTGCCGATCAACATGAACGGCACGATGGGGCCGGCGGCGAAGGCTGCCATCGCCGAGGCCGAGGCCTTGGCTACCGTGGTGGGCGTGCCGGTCCACACCGTCGACGAGCGTCGCTCCACCGTCACCGCCGATCAGGCGATGATCCAGGCGGGCATGCGCGCTCCGGCGCGACGCAAGGTGGTCGACAAGGTGGCGGCGGCTGTGCTGCTGCAGCACTGGCTCGACGGGCGAGCTGGCCGGCCATGAGCCTGGTCGACGAGCGTCACTGGCACCACGACCCCTGGGACGATCCCGACGTCACCGACGCGCTGGTGGTCGAGCGCCCGCGCAAGCAGCGGTGGCCGTTCAAGTGGTTCGTTGCCCTCATCGGCATCGTCGTCGTGCTCGCCGTGGTGGCCGTCGGCATCGTCGGTCTGTGGTACACCAAGCAGGTCAACCCNNTGCGCATCCTGCGCACGCCACCGTCGCAGACATTCACGTCGGTCACATTCCCGGAAGGCTTCACGTACGAGAAGATGGGGTTGCGTCTGCAGGCAAAGGTGCCGCGACTGTCGTCGACGAGCTTCGGCGTAGCCGCCACCGACGGCCTCATCCGCTCCACCTACGAGCCGGTCGAGGTGAACTCGCTCGAGGGTCTGCTGTTCCCCGACACCTACCAGGTGTCGAACGGCGAGACCGAGGGTCAGGTGGTGCGACGCATGGTGAGCCTGATGGAGCGCGTCGGTGGGCAGCTCAACATCGACACCAAGGCCAAGCAGCTCGGTCTCACGCCGTACCAGGTGCTCATCGTGGCCAGCATCATCGAGCGTGAGGCCAAGGTGCCCGAAGACCGGGCCAAGATCGCACGCGTCATCTACAACCGGCTGTTCTTCACCATGCCGTTGCAGGTCGACGCAACGCTCTACTACCAGCAGGACGGCACGCGGCCGTTCGCCGAGCTGAAGGCACTCGACACGCCCTACAACACGTACCTGCACGCCGGTCTGCCGCCCACGCCCATCGCCAACCCGGGCCGTGCCAGCATCGACGCCGCGCTCAACCCGGCTGCCAACCCGTCGCAGGGCGACCCGCTGTGCAAGGGGCTGCCTGCGAGCACGCCGTGCGTGTACCTGTACTACGTCATCAGCGACACCGAGGGGCATCACGCGTTCGCGGTCACCATCCAGCAGCACGAGGCCAACGTCCAGAAGGCACGCGACAAGGGTCTGCTGTGATCTCGGGCAGCACCCGGGTGGCCGCGGTCATCGGCAGCCCCGTGCAGCACAGCTTGTCGCCGGCGTTGCACAACGCCGGCTTCCGACAGCTCGGGCTCGACTGGGTGTACGTCGCGCTCGAGGTGCAGCCGGGTGATGCGCACGTGGCATTGCAGGCCATGCGCACGTTCGGGCTCGGTGGGCTGTCGGTCACCATGCCGCACAAGGAGGCAGTGGCGCTCGCGGTCGACGAGCTCGACCCTGCGGCCACCGCGCTGCAGAGCGTCAACACCGTGGTACCCGCCGCCGACGGACGGCTCGTCGGCCACAGCACCGACGGAGCCGGGTTCATCGCCTCGCTCGCGGCACACGGCGTCGACGTCGCCGGTCGATCGGTGTGCTTGCTGGGCGCGGGAGGCGCGGCGCGGGCCATCAGCGACGCACTCGCGCGCGCGGGTGCGGGTCGAATCGCAGTGGTGAACCGCACGTTCTCCACGGCACAGCACACCGTCGCGCTGGCCGGGGGCGTGGGTGTGATCGGCGCCGCGGGCGACATCCGTGACGCCGACATCGTGGTCAACGCCACGTCCATCGGCATGGGCAGCGACGACATTCCCTGCGATGCCGCGCTGCTCCGCGCCGGCCAGGTGGTGGCCGACATCGTGTACCACCCGCGCGACACGGCGCTCTTGCGCGCCGCGCGGGCGGCGGGCGCGACCACTGTCGACGGGCTGGCGATGCTCGTGCACCAGGCCGTGCTGCAGCAGGTGCTCTGGCACGGGGCCCGGCCCGATCCTGCGGTGATGGCGGCCGCTGCAGAGCGGGAACTCGCCGCGCGCCACCAGTAACCTGGCACGAATGCTTCGTTTCCTCACCGCCGGCGAATCACACGGGCAAGCGCTCGTGGTCATCATCGAGGGCCTTCCCGCGGGTCTCGAGATCACGGTCGAGGAGATCCAGGCCGAGATGGCCCGCCGTCGCCTGGGTTACGGCCGCGGCCCGCGCCAGCGGTTCGAGGAGGACGAGCTCACCCTCGTCGGTGGCGTTCGTCACGGTCGCACGCTCGGGTCGCCAGTGGCCATCGAGATCAAGAACAGCGAGTGGTTCCGCAGCGACAAGTGGCACGACGAGATGTCGCCGGCGCCCGGCGTCACGAAGGATCCGCTCACGTCGGTGCGGCCGGGTCACGCCGATCTCGTCGGCATGCAGAAGTATGGCTTCACCGACGCCCGCGACGTGCTCGAGCGGGCCAGTGCGCGAGAGACCGCGGCCCGTGTGGCCGCCGGCGCGGTGGCGAAGAAGCTGCTCTCGCACCTGGGCGTGTCGGTCATCTCGCACATCACGCAGATGGGTCCGGTGCACAACACCAGCGGTGTGCGTCCCCGTCCCGCCGACCTCGCAGCCGTCGACGCCTCCGAAGTGCGCTGCTTCGACCCCGCGACCACCGAGGCGATGATCGAGGAGATCAAGGCGTGCGCCAAGGACGGCGACTCGCTGGGTGGCGTGGCAGAAGTGCTTGCGTACGGGGTGCCCGTCGGCCTCGGCAGTCACGTGCACTGGGACCGCAAGATCGACGCCGCGCTCGCCCAGGCCGTCATGAGCATCCAGGCCGTGAAGGGCGTCGAGATCGGCGATGCGTTCGACGTGGCGGGCCGGCGCGGCAGCGTCGCCCACGACCCCATCTCGTGGGTGCCCCAGCTCAACGACTACCGCCGCGACAGCAGCCTGGCGGGCGGTACGGAAGGCGGCATCACCACGGGCGAGCTGCTCGTCGTGCGGGCGGCGATGAAGCCGTTGGCAACGCTCAACCGGCCCACGCTGAAGACGGTCGACGTGGTCACCAAGGAGCAGACTGTGAGCTTCAAGGAGCGCACCGACGTGACCGCCGTGCCCGCGATGGGAGTCGTGGCCGAGACCATGGTGGCGCTCGTGCTCGCCGCCGAAGCGCAGCGCAAGTTCGGCGGCGACAGCGTCTCCGAGTTCGTGCGCAACGCCCAGGGCTTCCGGGCCACACTGCCGTGAGGCAGGCACTGCCATGATCGCCAGCGATCAGCATCTGGTGCTGGTGGGGATGATGGGTGTGGGCAAGACCACGGTGGCGAGGGTTCTGGGCGACCGGCTCGATCGCCGGGTGTTCGACACCGACGCGGTCATCGAGGCACGCGGCGGCCGCACCGTGCGCGAGATCTTCGCGGCCGACGGCGAGCCCGCGTTTCGTGCGCTCGAGTCGGAGGTGCTGCGCGAGGCGCTCGAGTCACCAGAGCCGGTGGTGGTGGCCGCAGCCGGCGGAGTGGTGCTCGGTGCGGGCAACCGGGTCGCGCTCAAGAGCTCGGGTGCGCGGGTGGTGTGGCTGTGCGCCGACCCCGCGACGTTGGTCGAACGGGTGCGCAACGGCGGCCACCGTCCACTGCTCGACGACGATCCGGCGGGTACGTTGCAACGCATGTTCGTCGAGCGTGAACCCCTGTACCGCGAGGTTGCCGACGCCATCGTGCTGGTCGACAACCGCTCCATCAACGAGATCGTGGAGGCGGTGCTGCGGTGATCACGGTGCGCGTACCTCTCGACGACCGCAGCTACGACGTGCTCGTCGGCCACGGCGCCGTCAACGAGCTGGCGGCGCTCCTGCCCGTCGGCGCGCGGCGCGCGGCCGTCGTCACCCAGGCGGGCATCCCGCTCGACGTGCAACCGGGCGTTCCGTTCGAGCGGTTCGAGATCGGTCACGGTGAGGCGCACAAGACCCTCGCCACCGTCGAGTCGTTGTGCCGCGACTTCGCTGCGATGGGCCTCACCCGCAGCGACGTCGTCATCGGTGTCGGTGGCGGCATGGTCACCGACGTGGCCGGTTTCGCGGCCGCATCGTGGCACCGCGGTGTGGCCGTGGTGCACGTCGCCACCACGCTGGTGGGAATGGTCGACGCGGCCATCGGTGGCAAGACCGGCGTCAACCTTCCGGTCGTCGGCGGTGTGGGCGGCAAGAACCTGGTGGGCGCGTACTGGCAGCCGAGCGGGGTGGTGTGCGATCTCGACGCACTCGCCACGTTGCCGCCGCGCGAGCTGCGCTGCGGCCGGGGCGAGATGGCGAAGTACCACTTCCTCACCGGCGACGATCTGTTGTCGATGCCCGAACCCGAGCGCATCGCCCGGTGCGTGCAGATCAAGGCCGACGTGGTGTCCGGTGACGAGCGCGAGGGAGGCCGGCGCGCACTGCTCAACTACGGTCACACGTTGGCGCACGCGATCGAGACCGCCACCGACCACGCCGTCGCCCACGGTGAGGCTGTGGCGATCGGACTCGTGTACGCGGCGCAACTCGCTCGTCACCTCGGTCGAATCGACGACGCACGTGTGCAGCAGCACTACGACGTCGTCGGTGGCGCCTACGAGCTCGACACCTCGTTGCCTCCGGGCCTCGATCCGCAGGCACTGGTGGCGCTGATGGGCCTCGACAAGAAGGTGCTGTCGGCGGGCCTCACGTTCGTGCTCGATGGTCCCGACGGCGTCGAGGTGGTGTCGGGTGTGCCTGCCGAGGCCGCACTCGCCGCGCTCGCCGCGATGCCGTGAGCGGGCTCGAACCCGACGAGACACCGCTGGGCTCGTTCGGCGCGCTGCGTGGCGCATGGCCGGGGGTGCTCACGCTGCAGTCGTTCGCGGTGATGATGCCGCTCGTCATCTGGCTGCCCGTCGTCGCCACCGCAGCCATCGCGGCAGGCTTCTCGGTGATGGTCACCACGTTCGTCACGCGTCGCCGACCCGCCTTCACGGTGATGGTCACCGACCGCGCCGTCCTGGTGATCGACCATCCGCGTCGGGGGCGGCCCGATGCAGAGGCGACGGCCACGCGCTGGCCGCCCTCGTCCATTCGATGGAAGGGGCCCAACCGGCAGGCGTACTTCGAGGTCGGCACGGCGCAGCTGTGGGTGCCGTCGGGTCAGCGCGCCGAGGCCCACCGCCTCGCTGCACTGTGATTCAATCGAGCGGATGAACGCCCTCGG
The DNA here is from genome assembly GCA_003154135.1 of Acidimicrobiaceae bacterium. Taxonomy (GTDB): domain Bacteria; phylum Actinomycetota; class Acidimicrobiia; order Acidimicrobiales; family Ilumatobacteraceae; genus UBA668. The sequence goes on along the minus strand of PMCN01000221.1, from coordinate 7,445 downwards.
TTCGCGCGGATGACGCCCGAGCTGCGCACGCCGCGGCTCCTGCTGCGTGGCTGGCGCGACACCGACAAGGTGCCCTACGCCGAGCTCAACGGCGACATCGAGGTGATGGAGCACTTCCCGTCGACGCTCTCGCGCGATCAGAGCGACGAGATGGTTGACCACATGTCGACGATGTGGGAGGTGCGCGACTTCGGCCTCTGGGCCGTCGAGCGGCTCGACACCCACGCCTTCATCGGCTTCATCGGTCTCTCCGCGCCCACCTGGCACGTCGACGGGCTCACCCCGTGCGTCGAGGTGGGCTGGCGACTGGCACGACAGCACTGGGGCCACGGCTTCGCGCCGGAGGGTGCCGCTGCGGCGTTGCGCTACGGCTTCGAGCACGTCGAACTGCCGCACGACGAGATCGTCAGCTTCACCACGACGCTCAACCTCAAGTCGCAGCGCGTGATGCAGAAGATCGGCATGCGCCTCGACCCGTCACGCGAGTTCGACCACCCGATGACGCCCGGCTGGCACGGGCAGCGGCACGTCGTGTACTGCATCGGCCGACCGGCTGATTGATCGACCCGCGCAGCGGGCGAGCGTGGCACGATAGGACCGTGGCCATCATCGCCCTCCTCCACGGTCCCAACCTCGACCTGCTCGGTCAGCGCGAGCCCGACGTCTACGGCACGGCCACCCTCGCCGACTACGAGGCGGCCACCGCGGCGGCCGCGGCGGCGCACCAGCACACCGTCGAGGCCTTCCAGACGAACCACGAGGGCGCGCTCGTCGACGCCATCCACGCCGCGCGAGGCCACGCTGCAGCAATCATCATCAATCCGGGCGCCTTCACCCACTACGCCTGGGCCATCCACGACGCACTCGCGGCCTTCGCCGGGCCGATCATCGAGGTGCACATCTCCAACCCCAATGCCCGAGAGCCGTGGCGACACACCAGCGTGGTCGCTCCCGTCGCCACGGGGTCGATCGTCGGCCTCGGCATGCACGGCTACGAACTGGCGGTCGAGGCCGTCGCCCGAAAGCTCGCCGCGGCATGAGCCTCGTGGCACGCGTGGCGGGCGTGCGCGAACGCCTCGACGGCATCGACGCGCTGCTCGTCACCGATCTCACCAACATCCGCTGGCTCACCGGCTTCTCGGGCTCCAACGGCTGGGCGGTGGTGACGCCCGACCGCGTCACCATCTTCACCGATGGCCGCTACGGCGTGCAGGCTGCGCAGCAGATGTCGGCTGCCGGGTTCGATGGTGAGGTGGCGGTGGGTGCCACCGGGGGAGCGATGCTCGACGAGCTGGTGGCCCGCACGCGCGGGCTGGGCCGTCTCGGCTTCGAGGCACCGCACGTGTCGTACCAGCAGCACGGGCAGTTCGCTGCCACCGTCGCATGCACGCTGGTGGCCACGAGCGGCCTGGTGGAGGCCGGGCGGCGCATCAAGGACGACACCGAGATCGCCGCCATCGAGCGCGCCTGCGCCATCGCCGACCAGGCGCTCGCCGAAGTGGCACCGGCGCTCGCCGATGGCCTCACCGAGGCGCAGGTTCGCAACCGACTGGAGCTGCGCATGCGCGAGCTCGGTGCCAGTGGACCCAGCTACGACACCATCGTCGCCACCGGGCCGCGCAACGGCGCGCTGCCCCACCACCGGCCCACCGACACGGTCATCGAGGAGGGTCACCTGGTGGTCGTCGACGTCGGTGCACTCGTCGACGGCTACCACAGCGACATGACCCGCACGTTCGTGGTGGGCGAGCCGTCGGCCCAGCAACGGGAGCTGTACGAGCTGGTGCTCGCCGCCCAGGTGGCGGGGGTTGCCGCGGTGGCGCCGGGCCTGGTGGCGCGCGACCTCGACGGCGTGTGCCGCGGCATCATCGCCGATGCGGGATACGGCGACTGGTTCACTCACGGCACCGGGCACGGAGTGGGACTGCTCATCCACGAAGACCCCTTCGTCAACAAGGCCTCCGACGTCACATTGCAGGTGGGCGACGTAGTGACCGTCGAGCCGGGCGTCTATCGTGAAGGCTTCGGCGGCATTCGTGTGGAAGATCTGGTGGTCGTCACCAGCAACGGCTGCCGCGTTCTGACTGCATCTGCGAAGGATTCTCCGTGCCCGCCATTTCCACCAACGACTTGAAGAACGGCATCACGCTCGAGATCGACAACGTGCTGTTCCAGGTCGTCGAGTTCCAGCACGTCAAGCCCGGCAAGGGCGGCGCGTTCGTACGTTCCAAGCTCCGCAACCTGCGCAACGGCGCCGTCATCGACCGCACGTTCAATGCCGGCATCCGCGTCGAGCAGGCCGTCCTCGACAAGAAGGACATGCAGTTCCTCTATCGCGACGGCGACGAGTACGTGTTCATGGACCTCGAGAGCTACGACCAGCAGCACGTGTCGCCCGTGGCCCTCGGTCCGGCAGCCGACTACATGGTCGAGAACTCGGTCGCCATCATCGCGTTCTACAACGGCGAGATCGTCACCGTCGAGATCCCGGCCTCGGTCGAGCTCACCATCTCCGAGACCGAGCCCGGCATCCAGGGCGATCGGGTGAGCGGCGCCCGCAAGCCCGCCACGCTGGAGACCGGCAAGGTGATCCAGGTGCCCCTCTTCATCAACCAGGGCGACCGGGTCAAGGTCGACACCCGCACCGGCGACTACATCACCCGGGTCTGAGCCCACATGGCCCGCCGGGACACCCGCAACTCGCGACCCGCGGGCGACGACGAACGCACCGATGCACGCGAGCGTGCGCTCATCCTGCTCTACGAGGCCGAGGCGAAGGGCATCGCACCCAGTGAGGTCGTCGCCGCGCAGATCTCGCCCGCCGACGAGATGACCACCATGCTCGTGCACGGCGTGCAGGAGCACATGGTGCGCCTCGACGACGCCATCGCCGCGCATGCCAAGGGCTGGACCCTCGCCCGCATGCCCAGCATCGACCGCAACGTGCTGCGCATCGCGGCCTTCGAGCTCCTCAGCCGTCCGGAGGTGCCCGTCGCGGTGGTGCTCGACGAGGCCGTCGAACTGGTCAAGCGGTTCAGCACCGACGACTCCGGCCGGTTCGTCAACGGTGTGCTCGCCGCCCTCGTCCCCGTCCTGCGCGTCGACTGACTGCGCAGCCGCGCGTGATTCGGCAAGACTTCCGCCCGTGATCGCGGTGGCCGGCAACGACGAGGTCGAACCGTCTCGGTGGCGCGCCCGCCTCGACGACTGGCGCGTCCGCTTCGCCGGCCAGGTGTCCACCATGCACCCGGCGGCATGGCTGGTGGGCCTGTGCGCGCTCATCTTCGCGGTCGTGTTCGGCACCCTGGGCGTGCAGAACCAGGCCAACTACGGCACCTGGTCGTACGACATGGGCATCTACGACCAGGGCTTCTGGTTGCTGTCGCGGGGCGGCGGCACGTTCATGTCGGTGCGCGGCCTCGACTTCTGGGGTCATCACTTCAACCTCATCGGCTACGCGTTCGTGCCGTTCTACTGGCTCGGGGCCGGGCCCAGCTTCCTCTACGTCGTGCAGGCCTGCGCGCTCGCGCTCGGCGCCGTGCCGGTGTACCTCATCGCGCGCGACCTGTTCCGCAACGAGTGGATGGGCCTCTGCTTCGCGGTCGTGTACCTCATGTACGCGCCGGTGCAGTGGATCAGCTGGGCGATGTTCCATCCGGAGGCACTGGTCATCACGCCGCTGCTGTTCGCGTGGTGGTTCGCCACCAAGGAGCGATGGGGGTGGTTCTACGCCATGGTCCTCCTCGCGCTGAGCACCCGCGAAGACACTGCGCTCGCGGTCATCATGATGGGTGTCGTCCTGCTCATCCACATGCGCAAGGCGCCCGACTACCGGCGCGTGGTGAAGATGGCCGGGGGTGTGATGGTGCTCGGCGCGGTGTGGTACCTCGCGGTCACCAAGCTTGTCATCCCGCACTTCAACGGCGGCAACGAGCCGTTCTACATCACGTACTTCTACGGCAACTACGGCAAGAGCACGGGGCAGATCATCGCCACGATGCTGCGCCACCCCGACAAGGTGGTGCACGACGCGGTGCAGCACGATCGCCTCGTCTTCTACAAGCAGATGTCGTGGCCGGTGGGCTGGATGCACCTGTTCAACCCGCTCGGGCTGCTCATGGCCGCCCCCCAGTTGCTCGCCAGCGTCATCGGCCTCAGCCCCTACGCGCGCATGATCCACTACCAGTACACGTCGGTGATGATCGCGCCCATCATGATCGCGTCCATCCACGGCGCGTACGTGTTCTGGCGGTTCAAGATCGCCAAGGTGCTGCTGCCCCTGTGGCTGTTGGGCTGCGCCTACGTCACCAACGTCGCGTGGTCGCCGTCACCGCTCGATGCCGCCAACTACGGCGTGTGGGCCACGCAAGGGCCGCGCACGGCGTCGCTCGACAAGGCGCTCACCTACATCCCCGACGGTGCGTCCGTCTCGTCGAGCTACCAGCTGCTGCCGCACCTGTCGCACCGGCGCCACATCTACGACTGGCCCAACCCGTTCTGGGCTTCGGTGTGGGGCAACGACGACTGCGCCAAGCTGCCCGACCCGCGCACCATCGACTACGTCATCCTCGACAAGTCGCAGATCGGCGCCAACAACCGGGCCCTCTTCGACGACATGATCACGCCCGGAGGGCCCTTCCAACCCGTCTACGAGGACGACGTGGTGATCGTCATGAAGCGGGTGGGGACGAGTGCGGCGGTCGACGTGCAACCGCAACAAGATTCTTGCCAACTCTTGGCGCAGCGACATGGTTCTGGATGAAGCGGCTCACCGGCACGATGAGCGAGTCGTACACCTTCGACGAGCCGGCGTCGAGCGTAGGCACGTCGAGCAGTCGGTACATCACGAAGTAGGGCACCACGCCGGCGACGTCCATGTAGTGCAGGTCGACCACCTCGAACCCGGCATCGGTGATCGCCTGACGCAGCAGTGAGCGGTCGTAGCGGCGGAAGTGGCCCGACTTGAAGTCGAGGCTGCCGTACAGCGACGGCATGGCCGGTACGAAGAGGGCGACGGTGCCGCCGGGGCGCACGAGATGGAACGCCGTGCGCAACTCCTCGACATCGTCGCGGATGTGCTCGAGCACGCTGACGTAGACCACGGAGTCGAACGATGCGTCGCTGCCCTCGGCGAGCAGGTCGTGCGACGTGATCTTGCGGGCTTCGATGCGAGGGTTTCCGGCCGTCCGCCGCTGCAGTTCGGGGAACACGTTGTCGGCCGGCTCGATGGCCACGACGTCGTGCCCGAGTGCAGCGAGCTTGGTGGCGATGGCGCCCACGCCGGCGCCCACCTCGAGCACGCGAGCACCCAGCTGCGAGTCGAGCGACTCACAGATCCAGGTGAGGAAGTGGTCGGCGTCGGCCAGGTTGGTGAGCTCGTCGGTGGCCCCGAACAGCGACTCGCCGGTGGCGGCCTGGGCGCGCAGGCGTGGGCTGCGCTGTGCCCACAGGGCCTGGTTGCTGCGCATGTCGCGACGGATGCCGTGCACCTGGCGGCGCACCGTGGGCAGGCTGGCGGCGAACTCGCGCAGGTCGTGCTGCTCGATCTGCCCGCCGCCCGAGTAGCGCGGCCGGAAGACGATCGGCACCTCGTCGACCGCGAAGCCGTGGGCCTGGATGACCGCCACCATCGCGCTGAAGAAGCCGTACGTCTCGCTCGGCAGGCGCTCGTCGAGCAGGAGCCGCGCGACGTCGGGTTGGTAGACCCGGAACGACGTGGTGCTGTCGCTCACGCCGCGTGCGCCGGTGAACGCCTTCACCAGTCCGTTGCCGGCGCGGCTGAGGGCGGTGCGGGTGGGTCCCGTGCCGGGGGAGGAGCCACCACGCGTCCAGCGCGAGCCGATGGTGAGGCCGCTGCCGTGCGCCAGATGGCTGCGCACGAGGTCGGGGATCTGGCGAGCGTCGTGCTGGCCGTCGGCGTCGAGCGACACGATCACGTCGGCGTGGTCGTCGAGCGCGGCACGGAACCCCTCCAACAGCGCCGCGGCGAAGCCCGACTCCGAGGGTGTGAGCCGGCCCAGCGACAGCCCCAGCCGGGCCGCGAACTGCTCGGGTCGGGTGCCGTCGACGGGCTCGCCGAGGAAGGTGGCCGACAGCTCGAGCCCGCTGGGCGCCAGCGCGCGCCGCGCCTCGTCGAGCTCGGCGAGCACCGGTTCGACGGCGACGAAACCATGTTGCGACGCCAACAGCACCCGTACCAGCACGCACGCACGCTAGCGCCCGATGCTACGCTGCCGTCCTGACCGTGAAACGAGTCCTGTGAGGCTCGTACGGAAGGAGCATCCCTGTGACCCTTACTCATAGCCATGCACTAGCATGCATGATCATGCATCATGAGGCGACAGGCGCGACAGGGGTGACATCACATGCGTGACGCAGCACTCGTGCTGGCCGACGGCAGCGTGTTCGAGGGCGAGCTGATCGGCGCCACGCCCGCCAACGGCATCGCCGGCGGCGAAGTGGTGTTCAACACCGTGCTGTCCGGGTACCAGGAGGTCATCACCGACCCCAGCTACGCCGGCCAGATCATCACCTTCACCTACCCGCACATCGGCAACTACGGGGTCAACGACCACGACTTCGAGTCGGCCCGGCCGTTCTGCCGCGGTGTCATCGTGCGCGAGATGGCTCGCCGCCACAGCAACCACCGCGCCGAGGATTCGCTCGATGCCATGCTGCACCGCTTCGGCATCAGCGGCATCGCCGGCATCGACACCCGCCGCCTCACCCGCCTGCTGCGCGACACGGGCGCGATGCCCGGTGCGTTCGGCACCGCCGGCGAGGCCGAGCTGCGGGCCGCGGCCGCGGCCGAACGGGGCACCGACGGCATCGACCTCGTCGCCGAGGTCACCACGCCCGAGACCTACATCGTCGGCGGCGGGCCACGGCGCATCGTGGCCTTCGACTTCGGCATCAAGACCACCATCCTGCGCCACCTCGCGCACCTCGCCACGGTGGAGGTGGTGCCTGCGTCGACCACGGCCGCCGAGGTGCTCGCCCGTCGGCCCGACGGCGTGTTCCTGAGCAACGGACCCGGCGACCCGGCGATGGTGGGCTACGCAGTCGACACCATCGCCGGTCTCCTCGGCGAAGTGCCGGTGTTCGGCATCTGCCTCGGCCACCAGCTGCTCAGCCGGGCGCTGGGCGGCGAGACGTTCAAGTTGCCGTTCGGCCACCACGGCGGCAACNNCAGAACCACAACTTCTGCGTCGATCCCGCCAGCCTGGAGGGCAAGGTGGAGGTCACCCACCTCAACCTCAACGACTTCACCAACGAGGGCATGAGGGTGCTGGGCGTCCCCGCCTTCAGCGTGCAGTACCACCCCGAGGCGGGGCCGGGCCCACACGACTCCAGGTACCTGTTCGGCATGTTCTCCGACCTGATGGCGGGTGTCTGATGCCCAGGCGCACCGACATCGAGAGCATCCTCATCATCGGCTCCGGCCC
>PMCN01000199.1:1277-3772 GCA_003154135.1 Acidimicrobiaceae bacterium | reverse complement strand
CCGCGCTCGCCGAGGAAGATGACGTCGTGGCCGGCGAGCAACGCGTTCTCGAGCTGGGGCATCACCGTGTTCTCGTAGCCGAGCACGCCCTCGAACAGCGGCAGACCGGCTTCGATCTTGAGCACGGCGTTGCGCCGGATCTCTTCCTTCACGGGGACGGACAGCCAGCCCGACGCCTTCAGTTCGGCCAGTGTGGTCGGAAGGTTCACCATGGGCCGACCCTACCAAGCGATTCCGGCGATGCTCAGTCCGGGCGGGTGTCGACCGGCGTGGCCACCCTCTACGCTCGGGGCGTGGAGTTGTCGGGGCTGTGGCGAGCGTGCGTCGCCGACGATGATGTGCGCCGCGACGGTGTGGGCCTCGAGTACGACGACAGCGCGTGGACCCAGTTGCCCGTGCCCGGCCACTGGCGCAGCAGCCACGAGTTCGCCGACAACGACGGCCCACTGCTGTACCGCCAGCGCGTGCACCTCGACCCGCCGCCCGAGGGGCGCCGCCGGTTCGTCACGCTGGAGGGCGTGTTCTACCAGGCCGACGTGTGGCTCGACGGCGCCTACCTCGGCGACCCGGAGGGCTACTTCTTCCCGCACACGTTCGACATCACCGACCTCTCCCGGTTGGGAACCGATCACGTGCTCGCCATCGAGGTGGCCTGCGCGCCGCAGCGTCAGCGCGACGCCAAGCGCAACATCACCGGCACCTTGCAGCACAGCGACATGCTCGACCGCGACTGGAACCCGGGAGGCCTCTGGCGGCCGGTGCGCATCGACGACACCGGCGCGGTGCGCATCGACCGGCTGCGCGTGCTGTGCCGCGATGCGAACGATGCACGCGCCCACCTCCGCCTCCACGCCCGGCTCGATGCCGACCAGTCGCGCAGCGTGCTCGTGCGCACCCGCGTCGACGGCGAGGTGATGTCGGAGCAGACGAAGTCGTTGGCGAAGGGCCTCAACGAGGTCGACTGGGACCTCGACGTCAACGACCCGCAGCTGTGGTGGCCGTGGGCGCTCGGCGAGCAGCACCTCACCGACGTCACCGTCGAGGTGCTGGTCGACGGCGAAGCCACCGACCATCGCTCGCTGCGCACCGGGCTGCGCGAGGTGTCGTTGCACGACTGGGTGTTCTCGGTGAACGGCGAGCCGCTGTTCGTGAAGGGCGCCAACCTCGCGCCGACGCGCCAGGCGCTCGCCGAGGCAACCCCCACCGAGGTGCGCCGCGACGTGGAGCTGGCTCGCGAAGCCGGGCTCGACATGGTGCGCGTGAACGGCCACATCGCCCGCCCAGAGCTCTACGACGCCGCCGACGAACTGGGCATGCTGGTGTGGCAGGACTTCCCGCTGCAATGGGGCTACGCCCGCTCGATCCGCAAGCAGGCCGTTCGCCAGGCCCGCGAAGCCGTCGACCTGCTCGGCCACCATCCGAGCATCGCCGTGTGGTGCGCCCACAACGAACCACTGCCCGCGGCCGACACCCGCGAGAACGTGTTCGGCACCTCGGTGGTGCGCCAGGTGCTCCACCAGCAGCTGCCCACGTGGAACAAGAGCATCCTCGACCGTTGGGTGAAGCGTGCGTTCGAGAGCGCCGACGAGAGCCGCGCCGTGGTGGCCCACAGTGGTGTGGCGCCACACATGCCCCAGCTCGACGGCACCGACAGCCACCTCTTCTTCGGCTGGTACCACGGCGAGGAACGCGACATCGAAGGCTTCGCCGCCACCATGCCGCGCATGGTGCGGTTCGTCGGCGAGTTCGGCGCACAGTCGGTGCCGGCAGCCGCCGATTTCATGGAGCCCGATCGCTGGCCCGCGCTCGACTGGGAGCGCCTCGTGGAGCACCACGGCCTGCAGCTCGAGGTGATGGAGGAGCACGTGCCGCCGGCCGAGTTCTCCACCTTCGACGCGTGGCGCGAGGCAACCCAGGAGTACCAGGCGCAGCTGCTGCGCCATCACATCGAGTCGTTCCGGCGGCTGAAGTACCACCCCACCGGCGGCTTCTGCTTCCTCTCGCTCAACGACGCCCACCCGGCGGTCTCGTGGAGCGTGCTCGACCACGAGCGTCACCCCAAGCTCGCCTACCAGGCCGTGCTCGAGGCCTGCCGTCCGGTGATCGTCGTGGCCGACCGTCTGCCCGGCGATGTGGCTGCGGGCGACGCGCTCGCCCTCGACGTGCACGTGGTGAGCGACGAGCGGCGCCTGCTCGAGGACGTCACCTGCACCGCCACGTTGCGCTGGCCCGGCGGGCATCACCAGTGGGCGTGGCGCGGCGACGTGCCACCCGACTCGTGCGTGCGCGTGGGCACCGCCCAGTTCGTGGTGCCCGACGCCGCCGGCGATCTGTGGTTCGACCTCACCGTGGAGCACGGCGACGTCGCGGCCACCAACCGCTACACGAGCACCATCACCGCCCGCGTGAAGGCCTGACGAACCCAGCTAGATCTGGCTGATGAGCTTGCGGTTCTTGAACTTCGCCTTGCCGTAGTCCTTGTTCATCAGCGCGAT
>PMCN01000199.1:194-1211 GCA_003154135.1 Acidimicrobiaceae bacterium | reverse complement strand
CCGATGCACTCGGCGGCGTCCATCGACGCGTCGGCCACGGGCTTGGGGATGGGGATGAGGTTGGCGTCGGGCGCACCACCGGTGGGCGCGGTGATGTAGCCACCGGCTTCGACGATGCGGTCGAACGCCGCCCGGTCGACCATGAGGTCTTTGATGATCGGGAACGCCGTCGCCCGCCAGGGCTCGATGACGATGGTCTGGTTGCTGGTGAACTTGCGCATGTGCAGCTGGCNNTGCCTTCGCGGCAGTCGTGGTCGAACACCACGGCTTCGAGGCCCTCGCCGATGAGCGTCTCGTTGAGCACGTCGAGTAACTCCAGGAACGAGGCCTCGTCGCTGATGCTGTCGATTCGGTAGCTCTCGAAGCGCCCCTGGTCGTTGGGCCCGCTCTGACGCCAGATCTTGAGGGTGAGGTTGGTGAGGTGATTGCTCACTTGTAGCTCCGCTTGGCGAGGTGGATGGTCTCGAACTCGAGCTCTTCGACGTTGCGGATGGCGTGCATCGGGTCGCCGGTCCACTCCCAGGCGGCCACATGTGCGAAGTGCTCGTCGTCGCGCTGGGCCTCGCCCTCTTCGTCCTGGTACTCGGCGCGAAAGTGACCGCCTGCGCTCTCGCGTCGCTCGAGGGCATCGCGGCACATCAGCATGCCCAGCTGGAAGAAGTCGTCGACCCGACCGGCCTTCTCGAGCGTCTGGTTGATGCTGGCGCCGTCGCCGGTGACCCGGAGGTCGCGCTGGAACTCCTCGTAGAGCGGCGGGAGCTCGCTGAGCGCCTTCTGCAGGCCCTGCTCGGTGCGCTCCATGCCGCAGTAGTCCCAGATGATCTTGCCGAGCTCGCGGTGGAACCAGTCGGGCGATCGCGTGCCCTTGACGTCGAGGAAGCGTTGGAAGCGGTTGCGCGCCTCGGTCTCGGCCGCCAGGAAGCCTGGGTGATCGGTGCCCGGGATGGGCTTGTTGAGCATCGGTGCCAGGTAGTTGCCGATGGTGTACGGCAGCACGAAGTAGCCGTCGGCCAAGCC
>PMCN01000199.1:0-155 GCA_003154135.1 Acidimicrobiaceae bacterium | reverse complement strand
TAGATGCGCATCGGCACGTCGTAGGGGTTCTCGCCGGCGATGCGTTCGTACATCTCGAACAGGTTGCCGTATCGCTCCTGGACCACGTCCTTGCCGAGGCGGGCGATGGCCGCGGAGAAGTCGAGGTACACGCCGTTCTTCAGCGGGCCGACGCC
>PMCN01000162.1 GCA_003154135.1 Acidimicrobiaceae bacterium | reverse complement strand
TGGCGCGAATCGATCGCCGACGTCGTGGTCATCCCCGAGGACGTCGACGGTCACATCGATCTCGCCCGCCTGGAGGCCGAGCTCGTCGCCCACGCCGACCGACCGTTGAAGATCGGCTCGTTCTCGGCCGCGTCGAACGTCACCGGCATCGTGTCGAACACGTGCGCCATCGCCCACCTGCTGCACGCTCACGGCGCCCTCTCCTTCTGGGACTTCGCCGCTGCCGCCCCGTACGTGGCGATCGAGATGTACCCGCAGTGCCAGGAGCACCCCGATGCGCAGAAGGACGCCGTGTTCATCAGCCCGCACAAGTTCGTCGGCGGGCCGGGCACCCCGGGGGTGCTCGTCGTGCGGCGCGAACTGCTCCACAACCGAGTGCCGTCGGTGGTGGGCGGTGGCACCGTCGCTTATGTGAACCCCACCGAGCACCGCTACGTCGACGACCCCGTGCACCGCGAGGAAGCCGGCACGCCTGCCATCGTCGAGAGCATCCGCGCCGGCCTCGTGTTCCAGCTGAAGCAGGCCGTCGGGGTGGACACCATCCGCCGCCACGAGGAGTCGTACTGGCGGCGTGCGGTCGAGACCTGGTCGGCCAACCCGGCGCTCGAGGTGCTGGGCAACACCCGCGCCGACCGCCTGTCGATCCTCTCGTTCGTCGTGCGCCGGCCGCACAGCAGGTACCTGCACCACAACTTCGTGGTCGCACTGCTCAGCGACCTGTTCGGCATCCAGTCGCGCGGCGGGTGCTCGTGCGCCGGCCCGTACGGTCACCGCCTGTTGGGCATCGACCTCGAACGCTCGCACGAGTTCGAACACGAGATCACGATGGGCTGCGAGGGCATCAAACCGGGGTGGACCCGCGTCAGCTTCAACTACTTCATCTCCGAGACGGTGTTCCAGTACCTCGTCGACGCAGTCGACCTGGTGGCCAGCGACGGCTGGAAGCTCCTGCCCGAGTACCGCTTCGAGCCGACGAGTGGCCTGTGGCGACACCACCTCGGGCCGGTCGAGCCACCGCTGCGACTCACCGACCTGTCGTACTCGGCCGAAACCGGCGAGCTGGTGCGCCCCGCGGTGCCCGACGTGCGCGCCGGCGAGGATGCGCTGGCCGGCTACCTCGCCGAGGCCCGCTCCCGCTTCGCCGCCGCGCCCGCGTGGACCGAGAGCGACCCGCACCCCGGTGCGCTCTCGGCCGAGTTCGAGCACCTGCGCTGGTTCGACCTGCCCGACGCCTCGCTGGCCGGCTAGGTGTACGGCTAAGGCTTCATGCGGTCGGCTCGGCGGCGGCTGGCCTGACATCACCGAACCAGGCGGTGAGCACCGTGGCCAACGCCCTTCTACTGGCGACGCCGAAGGTGCGGTACGCCTTGGCGAGGTGGTTGTCGACGGTGCGCACACCGATGTGCAGCTCGTCGCCGATCTCCTTCGAGCTGCGGCCCTCGGCCGCCAACCACGCCACGTCGAGCACCCGTGCGCTCAGTGCCGGCGCCCCCTCCAGCAGGAGGCGTGCGGGTGTGCGCAGACGTGGGTCGGTGTACATGCGCTGGGCCGAGGCTGCCAGATCGGTGGCGACGGTGAGGTCGTTGGGCCAGGCGCGCACCGCTGCGATGGCGAGCAGGTCGCCGGCGTCCATCAACAACGACATGCCGTGCAGGTGCGCGGCTGCGGCACGCACCGCGGACACATCGCCCTCGAGGAGGGCACGCGAGGCCGTCGCCCACACGCCTACCCGCGGGTCGCTGACCAAGGGCGCCAGCTCGGCCAACCGCTGGGGCGCGTCTCCCATGGCGCCGAAGCACACGACGTCGATGAGCAGCAGCGTCTCCACCCAGTGCAGCCCACCCTTGCGGGCGACGGCGATGCCGGCGTCGAGGAGCTCGAAGGCGCTCTGCGGGTCGCCGGCGGCGAACGCCGTCCATGCCCGTGACCGGTCGATGAACGGGTCGAGGAACACCCAACACGTACGCCCGAACTGTTCGAGCGCGGCCAGATGCGCGCTGGCGCGGTCGACGGCGCCCTGCGCCGCGGCCGCAAGCGCCGCCCCAGCCAATGCCCAACGCAGTTGCGGCCGGTGCAGCGCGCCGAACGCCGCCGCAGCGTCGACGAACCACGCCTCGGCGTCGGCTGCCGCACCGCGCGCCTGCAGGGCATCGCCGATGATGAGCCCGAGCCAGGCCTGACCGATGAGCGCGCCATGGCGCAGGGCGAGCGCGTGACTGTGCATGGCGAGCGCGAGCGCGTCGTCCTGGCGACCGGCAGCCCCGTAGGCGTAGGCGAGCGCGACCGAGAAGGTGGCCGTCCGTGCCACGCCGATGGGTTCGCCCACGGCCTGGCGCGCACCGAGCAGCCGTTGGGACAGCTCGATGGCGCGGCCGGCCTGACCGGTCACGGCGAGCGCGAGCACCACGGGCAGCGCCACTCGAGCCACGTCGCCCACGGGTGAGTCGTCGACCAGCATCGGCTCGGCGAGCGCCATCGCCTCCTCGGGTCTCCCCATGAGGCAGGCGTGCATGACGCGGCTGATGTCGACGGCGCGCTGGGCGGCGGGCACACGCTGCTCCACTTCGCGCAGCATCGCCGCTGCGCCCTCGACGTCGTCGGTCTGCGCGAACCACACCTCGGCGCGCGCAAGCCCGACGGCCACCCATGCGTCGAACTCCTCGGGTGACGCGGCTCGGTCGACGGTGAGCGCCCACGCCCGCCCGAGCGCGTCCATCGCCTCGTTCGTGCGGCCGGTCTCGTCGAGGGTGAGCCCGAGCAGGAAGCCGCCGCGCACCGGGGCACCGGCATCGATGGCCCTCCGCGCGAACTCCTCCGCGGTGCGCGGATCCTCGAGCCGCGCCGCCGCGTCACCGACGGCGATCAGCTCGTCGGCCGACACCGACAGGCCGGCCTCGAGGCGCCAGCGCACCTGGCGGAAGCCTCGTTGGTCGCCAGCCGCTCCGGCGAGCAGCGCTGCCAGCCGACGCCGACGCGTCGCGGGCATCTGGCGGCGCAGCACCTCGCCGTGCACCTGGCGCACCAGTGCCACGTCGCCACGATCGTCGACGGTGAGCAGCCCCGCCATCTCGAGCGTCTCCACGTCGGTGGGTGCGACACCGGCACCCGCGACGAGCAGGTCGGCCGGAACCGGCTCCGCCAGTGCAACCAGCTCCAGCACCTCGCGCTGCGCATCGGACAGCGAGCGCAGGTGGTCGTCGACCATCGCCGCGAGGCGAGGACCGCTCCACCCTGCCGCCGGGCGGCCGTGCGCGGTGGTCCACGGCCCGGTCCAGTGCCACGCGCCGCGGTCGAGCCGCAGATCGCCGCTGCGCAGGCCGCCGGCCACCGCCTCGGCCAGGTACAGCGGGCTGCCGTCGGCCATGAGCGCGAGCCGGGCCACCGTGGACGGACCGAGCGGTGCGCCGAGCAGCGTCTGGGCCACCGCGGCGAGCGACGGGGTGTCGAGCGGCGCCAGCGCCAACGGGCTCACCACGCCCTCGCGCCACATCTGTTCGATGGCAGCGGGCAGCGCCACACCGTCGCGATGGCACATCAGGGTCACGAAGCCCGGCGAGGTGGAGAGCGCGTGCGCCATGAACGCCGACGCATCGTCGAACAGTGAGGGGTCGTCGATCACCAGCAGCGCCGGACGCCGGGCACCATCGACCCGGTCGCGGATGGCGGCGATGGCGGCGCGCACCTGGTCGATCCCCGGCGGCACGAGCGCCTCGAACGCGCCGAGCGGCACGTCGGTGCCGCTGTGCCGGCCCTGCGCGCGCAGCACCTCGTGGGTGACCGACAACGCAGCAGCGATCTCGCCGGCGAGGACGGTCTTGCCGATGCCCGGCGGCCCGACCAGCGCGACGCCCGCACCGGAGCGCAGCGAGGTGAGCGCACGGTCGCGAATCTCGGCGCGGACGGGTGCCACCCGTGCCACGTTCGAAGGAACCGACCCGACCGCCATGGCTGCATTCTTGCCCACCGTCGACAACGACCGGGCAGCGCCGGCCGAGATACGAACAGATGCTCAGTCGCTGCGAACCGCGTGCACGAGCATGAACATCGGCCGGTCCTGCTCGACCGACCACTCGGGCACCACCGCAACCTGCTCGTCGGTGGGACCCCACTCGCACAGGTCGCGCACGGTGAAGCCTGCGTCGCGCAGGAGCCGCAGATAGGTGCCGATGGTGCGATGCTGCTTCACCACGCCATCGGCGAACCAGTTGGTCACGCGCGGGCCCTCGCGCAGGTACCCGTCGAGCGGCCACACCCTGCGCACCGTGCCGCCCACGTCGCCGGTGACGAACTGGGGGGCGGACGGCGCCGTGTAGACCGGATGCTCGGCCGAGAAGACGAAGTGGCCGCCGGGAACGAGCGACCGGTGCACCTGGGTGAGGAGCGCGTCGAGGTGCACGAGGTAGTGCACGGTGAGCGAGCTGTACGCCACGTCGAACACGTCACCGTCGAGCGCCAGCTGGTCGAGATCGGCGCGGCGGTAGGTGATGCGCGCGTCGTCCGTGTGCGCGGTGGCCTTCTCGAGCATGCGCGCCGACAGGTCGATGCCCAGCACCGACGCGGCGCCCTCCGACGCGGCCCATCGGCAGAACCAGCCGTACCCGCAGCCGAGGTCGACCACGCGACGACCGGCCAGCGGCGGCAGCATGGCCCGCAGCGTGGGCCACTCCGGTGCACCGTCGAGACCCTCCACCGAGCGCGGCAGCGTGGCGTAACCCGCGAAGAAGCCCTCGTCGTCGTAGATGTTCTGCGCCACGCCCGCACGGTACCCGCGAACGGCCGACCGACCCGAGCGTTCACTCGATGACTATTGTGCGCCCATGGCCGAACGCCGCGTACGCGACACCCGCACGCGGCTGCCCATCCCGGTGGTGGCGCTCGCGATCGTCGCCGTGCTGTTCTTCGCGCTCCCGCTCGTAGGCCTGTTGTGGCGAGCACCGTGGTCGCACGCCTGGACCTACCTCAGCGACCACGAGACGCTCACCGCACTGCGCCTCTCGCTGATCTCGTCGCTGTGGGCCACCGCGCTCTCCGTGCTGTTCGGCGTGCCACTCGCGTGGTTGCTCGCGCGCAGCGAGTTCCGTGGACGGTCGCTGGTGCGCGCGCTGTGCACGCTGTCGATGGTGCTCCCGCCGGTGGTCGGCGGTGTTGCCCTGTTCTTCGCGCTCGGTCGTCGCGGCCTCGTGGGCCAATGGCTCGACCACTGGTTCGGCATCAGGCTGCCCTTCACCCTCGCCGGTGTGGTGGTGGCGCAGACCTTCGTCGCGATGCCGTTCCTCATCATCACCGTCGAAGCTGCGCTGCGTCAGCTCGACCTGCGCTTCGACGACGCCGCTCGCACCCTCGGCGCGTCGCGGTGGTACACGTTCCGACGCGTCACGCTGCCCGCGATCCGCCCCGCGCTGACCGCCGGCGCCGTGCTCGCATGGGCCCGCGCGCTGGGCGAGTTCGGGGCCACGGTCACCTTTGCCGGCAACTTCCCCGGCACCACGCAGACCCTGCCGCTTGCCGTCTACCTCGCGCTCGAATCGAACCCCCAGCAGGCGATCATGCTCGCACTGCTGCTCATCGCCATCTCGTTCGGCGTGCTCGTCGGCCTACGCGACCGGTGGTTCGGTCGAGTGGCGGAGCTGCGCTGATGCTCGACGCGATCGTGCGCCGTGCGATGGGCTCGCTCGACATCGACGCGCACCTTGCCGTGCAACCGGGCGAGGTGCTCGCGCTGCTCGGACCCAACGGGGCGGGCAAGAGCACGCTGCTGCGTTGCCTCGCCGGGTTGCTCGCCATCGACGCCGGCACCATTCGCATCGACGACGTCGTGGTCGACGACCCGTACCTCGACATGTTCGTCACGCCGGAGCAACGACCGGTGGGCATGATGTTCCAGGACCACCTGCTGTTCGAGCACATGTCGGTGCTCGAGAACGTCGCGTTCGGCCTGCGCGCGCGGGGCGACGACAAGGCGACCGCGCGCCGCGAGGCCGGCGAGTGGCTGGAACGCCTCGAGCTGGCCGAGTTCGCGAAGCAACGTCCCGCCGCGCTGTCGGGTGGGCAGTCGCAGCGCGTGGCGCTCGCACGAGCACTGGCTCGCGGGCCGCGTGTGCTGCTGCTCGACGAGCCCCTGTCGGCGCTCGATGCCGCGACGCGGGCCACCGTTCGCCGCGACCTGCGCCGCCACCTCGCCAGCTTCCCCGGCATGCGCGTGCTCGTCACCCACGACCCCATCGACGCCTACGCGCTCGCCGACCGCGTGGCCGTCATCGACAAGGGGGTCATCGTGCAGGAGGGCAGGCTCGACGAGGTGACCAGCCATCCGCGGTCGCGGTTCGTCGCCGACCTGGTGGGCGTCAACCTCGTGCGCGGCACGCTCGCCGACGGGGTGTTGATCACCGCCTCGGGCGCGCGCGTGGTGATCGCCGACGAGCGCCGCGGCGACGTGTTCGCGGTCATCCGGCCCCAGGCCGTCTCGCTGCACCGCCACCTCGACGACATGGACAGCAGCAGCCCGCGCAACATGTGGGCGGGCCAGGTGGCCGACATCGACCTGCAGGGCGACCGCGCTCGAGTGGGCATCAGCGGAGCGCTGCCGCTGACCGCCGAGATCACGGTGGCAGCGCTCACTGCGTTGCGATTGGCCGCCGGCGACGAGGTGTGGGCCAGCGCCAAGGCGACCGACATCGATGCCTACCCGACCTGAACCCGCGGCGTGACACGATGGTCGGCGTGACCCGTTCCGACGATGAGCTGCTGCTGGGCGAGTGGGCCTGCCTCGGCCTGCTCTACCGGGCACCGAGCCACGGGTTCGCGTTGGCCGCACGGCTGCGCCCGACGGGCGACGTGGGTCGCGTCTGGTCGCTCTCGCGGCCGCTCGTCTACCGATCGATCGACCAGCTCGTCGCGCGCGGCCTGGTGCACACGGTGGGTGAAGAGCCCGGCATCGCCGGCGGCAACCGCACGCTCCTCGCCGACACCCGCTCGGGCCGCGCCCAGCTGCGACGGTGGCTCGGCCGGCCCGTACTGCACCTGCGCGACCTGCGCTCCGAGCTGCTGCTCAAGCTGGTGCTGGCCGACGAGTGCGGCATCGGCACGGCGCCGCTGGTCGCCGCGCAACGCACGCGGGTGATCGAGCTCAGCGACGCGCTGGCAATGCCGGCCGGTGAGCCGATCGACGTGGTGGCGCTGTGGCGCAGCGAGGCGTCACATGCCGCGCTGCGGTTCCTGGATCAGTTGGCCACGCGGGCGGCCGAGTAGGGCAACCAGGTGCCGACCTCGAAGTCGTACAGCTTGCAGGTGCGGGCGGTGCGCAGGTACTCGCGCCACGACAGGCGGCTGGCGCGCACCGTGTCGGGGTAGGCGGCCTTGATGGCCTCGGCGGCCTTGGGCAGCTGGTGGAACGGGATGCGGGCGTCGACGTGGTGCGGCACGTGCACGAAGATGTTGTAGAACCACAACCGGTTGACGACGGCGGGCACCTTCAAGATGGTGGTGGAGTCCATCTGACCGTGGAACTGGGTCCACTCCTTGCGGCTCCACCAGCGGATGTCGGGCGCCACGTGGTGCACGTACACGGTCCAGCCGATGATGTGCACGAACAACAGGAACGGCACCACGAACAGCTTGATGGGGAGCCAGATGGCGGTGAGCCAGCCACCGGTGAAGGCACCGATGACGGCGAGGCCGGCGACGGCGAGCGCCATGGCCACGGTGAGCACCGACTTGTCGCGGATGATCGCGTTGCGGCGCTTGCCGGGCGCGTTGTAGCGCCACATCTTGTCCCACCACACGGTGCGCAGGAAGTAGGCGCCCGAGCCCATCCACGACCATTCGAGGCGGTGGCGCAGGCGGCCGAGCGTGCCGAGGTGCCGGAACTCGTCGACGGTGAGCGGATGCCACACGAAGTCGAACCCCTGGCGGGTGGTGTAGCCGTGGTGGATGCGGTTGTGGCCGAGGTCCCACGCAGCTTCCACGTGGGCGCTCGGCGCCATGCACACCTGGGCCACCAGGCGGTTCACCTTGCGCGAGTCGAGCAGCGCACCGTGCGAGGCGTCGTGACCCAGCACGAACAGACCGGCGACCCCGAGGCCGGCGAGCGGCCAGAGCACGAGCAGCGCCCACCAGCGATCGGTGAACGCCAGTGCCACCACGGGCAGCACCCACAGCACCAGCGCCTGGATCAGCGCGAGGGTTGCACGGCCCGCTGACCTGCGGTAACAGGTCTCGGGAATGATGGCACGCACATCGTTGAGCGAGTGGGTGCGGTCACGGACGAGCGTCGGCTGGTCAGTCATTGCTGTCCATCATAGCCGACCTTCCTACCGGTAGGTAGGGCGGCTCAGATTCCCTCGGCGGCGCTCAGGCCGGCCTCGTCGACGTGCAGGTCGGCGGCCAGCCGGGCGAACACCGAGGGCGGCTCGCGCCACGGATCGGGCAACGTGCCCTCCTCGGCGGCACGGATGGCCTCCCACACCCGCTGGCTGGTGCACGGCAGGTCGATGTGGCGCACCCCCAGGTGGGCGACGGCGTCGATGATGGCGTTCTGCACGGCGGGTGTGCTGCCGATGGTGCTGGCCTCACCGATGCCCTTCGCGCCGAGCGGGTTGAGCGGAGTGGGCGTCTCGGTGCTGTGCACCTCGAAGCTCGGGAACTCGGCGGCCGACGGCAGCGCGTAGTCCATGAAGTTGCCGGTGAGCGGGTTGCCGTCGTCGTCGTAGGCGAACAGCTCGTACATGGCCTGGCTCACGCCGGCGGCGACGCCACCGTGCTGCTGACCTTCGACGAGCAGAGGGTTGATGACGGTGCCGCAGTCGTCGACGGCGATGTGGCGCAGCAACGTCACCCTTCCCGTGTCTTGATCGACCTCGACGACGGCGATGTGGGCGCCGAACGGGAACGTGGCCGCGCCCTGGTCGAAGTCGAGCTGAGCGGCGAGGCCGAGCGTGCCGTCGGCGTGGTCGACCGCGTCGGCGTCGTGCTCGGCCGCGGCTGCCAGCGCCGCCCAGGTGAGGGCCGAGGCCGGCACGCCCGCCACGCCCACCGTGCCCGCCACGGTGTCGACCACCACGTCGGCGGGATCGGCTTCGAGCAGCCGTGCGGCGAGGTGACGGGCCTTGTCGACCATGGCCTCGGTGGCGCGGTGCACGGCAGACCCACCCAGCTGCAGCGACCGCGAGCCGCCGGTGCCACCACCGGAGCGCACGAGGTCGGTGTCGCTCTGCACGAGCCGGATGCGGTCGACCGGAATGCCGGTCTGGTCGCTGACGATCATCGCGAACGCCGTCTGGTGGCCCTGACCGTGGGCCGACGTGCCGGCCATCATCGTGGCGCTGCCATCGGGGTGCACCTGGATGGCCCCGTACTCGGNNGCGGCCTCGTCGAGGGGCGTGCGGTAGGCGCCGATGTCGTAGGTGATGCCGGTGATGGTGCGGAACGGGAACACGTCGTCGGCCAGCAGGTTGCGGCGGCGGATCTCGATGGGGTCGATGCCCAGCGTGAGCGCGGCGTGGTCGACGGCGCGCTCGAGCAGCGCCGTGGCCTCGGGCCGGCCCGCACCTCGGTAGGCACCCATCGGCGTCGTGTTGGTGACCGCCACGGCGACGTCGAACTGGATGCCGCGGAACGCGTAGGTGCCGTTCGACATGCGCCGCGTGCCTGCCGGCAGGAACGCACCGAGCCCGGGATAGGCACCGCCGTCGCCGACGAGCCGGACGCGGAGCCCGGTGAACGTGCCGTCGTTGGTGCACCCGAGCTCGACGTACTGCACCTGCCCGCGGCTGTGGGCGAGCGCGAGCATGTCCTCGCTGCGAGTGGACATCCAGGTGACCGGGCGCCCCAACTCGAGGGCCGCCGCGGCCACCACCACCTGCTCCGGGTAGAGCCCGGCCTTGCCACCGAAGCCGCCGCCCACGTGCGGTGCGATCACCCTGATCTGCGGCTTGGGCACGCCGAGTGCGCTCGCGAGCAGCGTGTGCAGGAGGTGTGGCATCTGGGTGGAGCCGTAGAAGGTGAGGCGCCCGTCGGCGCCCGGCACCGCCGCGGCGCCGTGGGGCTCCATCGGTGCCACCGCCATCCGCTGGTTCACGTAGCGACCGCGCACCACGACGTCGGTGCCCGCGAAGAGGTCGGGCTGCACGGGGTCGGTGCTCGACAGGGCGAGGTTGTCGCCATGCTGCGCGAACACCAGCGGCGCACCGGGCTCGAGCGCGGCCTCGGGGTCGACGACGGCGGGCAGCGGGTGGTAGTCGACGAGCACCGTGTCGGCTGCGTCCTTGGCCTGCACCGCCGACTCGGCGAGCACCGCGGCGATGGCTTCGCCGACGAACCGCACCTCGTCGCGGGCGAGGGGCAGGCGGGCGAAGTGGTCGTGCACCTTGGCCATGCCGTGGAAGGGACGCACGTCGAGGTCGGCGGCGGTGAGCACCGCCACCACTCCCGGCATGGCGAGCGCATCGTCGACGTGGACCGCCTCGAGGCGGGCGTGCGCCATCTCGGAGCGCACGAACACCACGTGCAGGGGCTTGTCGAGCGGCAGGTCGGCCACGTAATGACCTCCCCCGACGAGCAGTTCCGGGTCTTCCGTGCGCAGCACGCGCGTACCGAGGATCGAGCCAACCATGTCTGGAACCTACCGCCCGCCGCGGACGGTCAGCGGCAAACAGTTGTCAGTACGACTGTCAACTGTTAGGTTCCCGAACCATGCGCGCAGAACGCTTCGAAGGCACCATCGGTCGCACCCTCGCCGACTCGGAGCCCTACTTCGACGAGTCCCCCCACCCGGGCGGTTCGGCGCCCAACATCGTGGTCGTGCTGCTCGACGACACGGGCTTCGCACAGTTCGGCTGCTACGGCAGCGAGATCGACACGCC
>PMCN01000286.1:4977-6391 GCA_003154135.1 Acidimicrobiaceae bacterium | reverse complement strand
ATCCGCTCTCGACGGACGATGGGTCGGGCCGCCCCGTACGTCCGCCGCTTCAGGGTCGGTCGCGCCCGCGTTCCTCGTGTTCGACCACGGCGTGGTCGCGCTCGAGCATGACGTCGGCGGGATCGTGACCGACTTCACCTCAGCTGCCAACGTCGTCACCGACGGCGCCCTTCAGGTGACGCTGTCGCATCGGATCGGGGGCTGCGCGCCAGGTGACATCGGCGACTACTCGTGGAAGCGCTCGGCCGGAGGGTCGAGCCTGACGATCACCGCCGTCGACGAGAAGTGCTCCCCCCGCACTGCGGCGTTCAGTGGAACGTGGACGCGGATCGACTGCCCGTCGAACGGCGCCGACTGCCTGGGGCCGTTGGAACCCGGACGACACTCCTCTGTTGTGTTCGATCCATTCGACACCACGGCATACGGCGAGGTGGCGTACACCGTTCCCGAAGGATGGAGCTCTCCGCTCGACGAGCGTGCCCGCCTCGTGCTGCAACCGCCCGGCGCGGGTGCACTCACACGCCACGGGGTCTACTTGTACGCCGACGTCGCCGCGGCGGGAACCTGCACGCAGGTGCCCTCCGACGCGGTCGGCGCCAATGCGATCGCGACGTTGCTCGCCGCGACGATGAACGCCGGGGGCGGCTCGACGACCATCACTCCGACGACGGTGGGTGGCTTCGACGCCCGCATCGTCGACATCACCGCCGGAACCTCGACCTGTGGCCACTCGGACGCGATCCTCATCGCTCGTCCCGACAGCACGGTCGGCTGGAGCGTCGCGGTCGAACCGGCGAAGCGGATGCGCGTCGTGCTGGTCGACCTGCCCGATAAGAGGACGACGGCCATCGTCGTCGCGAGCGATTCGGACGGCGAGTACTCCTCGCTGTTCGCCGCAGCGTCGACGATCATCGAGTCGTTGACGTTCTCGCCCACACCCTGAGCGTTTCCACCGGCCCCGGCGTCAGTACGACCGACAGCACGCACGAGAGGCGACCACCACCGTGAACCACGCCCGACCCCGACACACCGTTGTGATCGCGTTGACGATCCTCACCGCGTCGCTCACGCTGGCCGCCTGCTCGCGCGGCGACGACCCGCTCAGCTCGAGCGCCGGCGCGACCTCGACGACCGGGGGACCGGCCGCATCCACCTCAGGGGGGACCGCAGCGACCTCCAACACCCCACCGGAACTCGTCGACCGCTGGGTCGGAGCGCCGCGGGCGATCGGCGCACTCGGCACCGGGACATCGGCCGCATTCGTCGACATCTCCGACGGCTTCCTCATTCTCGACACCGGCAACAGCGACAACCCGAAGGCGTTCGGATCCGACATCACCGTCGACGACTCGGGGTCGCTCGTGCTGACGCTGGCCGGCGACGTGCTCGACTGCCTCGACGGGAACGTCGGCCA
>PMCN01000286.1:0-4855 GCA_003154135.1 Acidimicrobiaceae bacterium | reverse complement strand
GCCGATCCCGACCCGAAGCCCTGGGGGATCCGCCTGTGGGCCGACGTTGCAGCCGCGCCACAGGATCCGGCCCAGTGCGACGAGCCCATCACCAACGTGGCGCCGAACGTCGGCGCGAGCGCGGCTGCCATCGCCGACTGGATGGCTGCGCTGCCCACGTTGCACGCCAGTCGCTCGACCATGACCATCGGCGGCCTGCAGGCGGAGGTGGTCGATGCCAAGGTCGTCGACGGCGCGGCCACGTGTGGTTGGGGCGACGTCCTCATCGTGTCGCGCACGTCGAAGCCCGACCCGTTCGCCTACGGGATCGGTGCCGGCCAGCAGATGCGGATCATCCTCGTCGACGTGCTCCCCGGCCGCACGGTTGCGATGTTCCTCGACGACCAAGCCCACCCCGGGTTCGACGCGCTCGCGGCCGCCGCGATGCCCATCGTCAAGTCCTTCGTGTTCTCACCCTCACCGCCGTCAACCTGACGACCGGTGCCCAAGGAGGGGTTCGAACCCTCACTCCCCTCACGGGGAAGGGGGGTTTAAGACTTCGCTTCCACGTCCGGCTGATCCGGCCGAGTCCGTCTCACCTGCTCACGTCCACCGTCCTCGTCCGCCCGTGTCCGTCTGATCCGTCCCGGTCCGACGCGTGCGGCCGAATCCCTCGCAGGAAACGTGCAGGCGCGGTCCGACCGCATGTCTCAATCACGCGCCACCAACTCTCGCTTGCACCGTCTCGTTCAGCACGGTCCACTCGACCATTGCGCGCCGTAACTTTGATGTTACGCTGTGGACATGGTGACCAGGAGGACTCGGACGGGCGCAGAGCGCTACTTTGCGGCACGAGCGAAGGAGCCTGGGTTCGATGCCGCGTACGACGAGGCACGCCGCAAAATTGACCAGATCGACCGGATCGTGCGCGCCTTGGACGACCGGCGAGAGGTGCTTGGCATGACTAAGGCCGAGCTTGCCCGACGGGCCGAACTTGCACCAGAGGCCATCAGACGGCTCTTCAGCGTCGGCAGCCCGAATCCAACCATTGGCACGCTGACTGCAATCGCTGATGCACTCGACCTTGAACTGGTTCCTCGCGTCCGTTCCGCTAGCTGATCCCGCCTAACGCACGACCGTGCGGCTCGCAAGGAACTCGGACCTCATCACGAGCGCCCGCCGGTAGTCCTTCGGGTTTGCCGCTGACCGCTTCGGCTTCGACAAGCCGTCGATGACGACGATGGAGGGTCCACCGAGGTCGTGTGCGTTTCGTTCCAGGATGCAGAACAGACGGTGGTTCATGCCGGCACCTGTCACACGCGCCTCGTAGAACCCGGCCATCGCGTCGTGCATCGCCTCCCACTTGCCACCACCGGAGAACGCGGGCGGAGGCGCCTCCGCAACTGCGTCGAGGATCGCGAGGAACTCAGCGACCACCTTCGTCGGGAGCCGGTCCAGGAATTCCATGGCCGGCACAAGTTGCTCGGCGTCGATCTCCGGATCCCGCTGAAAGAAGTGAACCAGCCACGGCACCTTGCTCATCGGTGGGCACCTCGCGAGGGCGCGTCGTTCAAACCGGGAGTGCCGAACCATCCAGCAGCAAGGCGTTCGGTTCGGTGCGCCTGCGACTTGGGCTGATCAGTGTTCACGAAGACCACTATAGCAGACGAGCCGTTAGTCGGACGACAAACATGGCTTTCTCTGTTGCAGTTTACCCGCCGAGGCGCTATCGTTCTGCTCATGTCGAACGATGAGACTTCACAGGCACCTCGCGGGCGCAGCCCTAGCTACCCAGGCGCGGCGCTCGAATCGGCCATCCAGCGTGCCCGGACCGCCTACGAGAAACTCCGGCAGCACCCGGCGCCGATCAAGGCATTTACCGATCTGTGGGGCTTTAAGAGCCCCACGACCGGACCGGCGAGCCTGACCGTCGCTGCGCTCAAGAAGTACGGCCTGCTGGACTACGAGGGCTCAGGAGACTCGCGTACTGCGAAGCTGACCGACCTCGCTGTCGCCATCCTGATGAAGCCAGACCCTATGCCTGCGATTCAGCAAGCAGCGCTCACACCCCCCATCTATCGGGAGATGTGGGACAAGTACCACACCGACGTTCCGCCTGAAGAGGCTCTCCGCTATGAATTCGTAGTCCAGCGAGGTTTCACGGAGAACGGATTTCGCGACTTCTTGCGCATCTACCGAGACACAATCAGTTTCGCGAAGCTCGAACTCCCCCAAGCCGGGGAACGTGCGCGCGAGGACGAGTTCCTGTTCGAAGCTGATCGCGAGGAACCGGCTGCCACAAGGCCCGACACACGGCGATTCGTCGAACCTGCTGCGGATGGGAGCGCTACCACATACACGGTCCCAGTCGCACCGGGCTTGAACGTCACGGTGGAGGGCCGATTCCCGCTGTCGCCAAAGGCATGGACACAGTTCATGGCGGTTCTGGCCGCCATGCGTCCAGCACTTGTCGAGGAAGAACGACAGCACGCCGCAGTCGAATAGTCCGTCCCGAACGCGTCCGGTCCCTCGATCACCACGGCCCAGCAGCGAGTCTCTCCGCCCGCCACTAAATCTCGTCGGCGGTCTAGTCGTGTGGGTTCCACCAGCGGCCAACTCGAAGCCGTCCTCAGGTGTAACGACAGGACCCGCCCCACCCCACGTGCGGTACCGCTCAGCGACGCGGGTCCCAGAGGGTGGTGGCGACGATGTTTGCGGCATCGCGGGAGATGGCCGGGGTGACGTGGGCGTAGAGGTCCATGGTGGTGGCGACGGTGGAGTGTCCGAGGCGTTCGGCGAGCACGACGGGGTGCATCCCTGCCATGAGCGCCAACGTCGCGTAGGTGTGCCGCAGATCGTGCAGACGAATACGCGACACACCCGCAGTGGCGACGAGCCGATCGAACGTGTTGGAGAACGAGTCCGGGTGCACCAGCCCACCATCTCGAGCAGCGACCACGGGATCGCTATCACCGCCCGCCTCGGCGTCGACCGCACGCTGGAAATGGGCGCGAAGGCCATCGAGGGTGGCGTCATCGAGGAACACCAGCCGCCGCGACGTCGCCGTCTTTCCTGGTGACATCACCAGTTCACCATCGACCAGTCCGAGCGAGCGGACCACCGACAGCGCGCCCCGCTCCCAACCAACATCACCCCACCGCAACCCGAGCAGTTCGCCGCGGCGCATGCCCGTCGTCACCAACACACGAAACGCCACTGACAGCCGATGGCCGCTGACGTGGTCGAGGAAGCGGCGCACCTCGTCAGCGGTCCACACCTCAGTTGTCTTGCGGGCAACGTTCGCTGGTGGGTCGGTCGCAGCGACGGGGTTGCGGTCCAACAACTCCAGACGCACCGCATCCGACAACGCTTTGTGGAACACGGCCCGGGTGTTGCGGACCGTCGCTGGCGACAACCCGCGCCCGCCGCCGTCCGGGTGAAGGAGATGCTGCTGCCAGGCAGCAACATCTGCGCCCGACAGGCGCGACAAGGGGAGGTCGCCGAGCAACGCGACGACACGTCCGATCGCGAGCCGGTAGGTGCGCAGCGTCGCCGGCGACACACGCGCCGCCTCACGGGTGAGCCACTGCTCCAAGTACTCGCCCAACGACCACGTCGACGACGCACTGCGCGGCGCAGGTGGTCGGCGCAGGCGCACCACCTCCGCCATCGCCTGCTCTGCAGCCCGCTTGGTTGTGAAGCCCTGTTTCGAGACCTGACAGCGACGGCCCGTGGCCGGGTCAGCACCAACGTCGACGCGGAACGCCCACCCGCCGCTGCGCCGCTTCACGGAACCGGTCATCGCATCACGATACCCAGTTCTGTGCACACCCCGTGCACACGCACCACCAGCCAATCCCATCACTTCCGAAAGACTTCTGCTCAGCACGGTGCCCAGGACGGGATTCGAACCCGTACGTACTTTCGTACAGGAGGGTTTAAGACTTCACTCCCACGTCCGACACGTCCGATTCAGTCCGTCCGGCCTGCTCACGTCCACCGCCGTCGTCCGCCCGTGTCCGTCCGATCCGCCCGCGTCCGACACGTACGGCCAAGTCCTGTGCAGGAATCGTGCAGGCGTCAGGGGCCGACGCGCTTGCTCGTCAGGGCGCCGGGACTGGGTGATGTCCTCTTGCGCGTTGATGGGCTTGGTCGTTCAGTCCCGAACCCGGGCCGTGTGAGTCTCGATCGCGTCCCAAAGGATCGGCCAGAGCGGCTCGGGTCGGTCGTGGCCCATGTCTGTGACGATCATGAGCTCGGCACCGGGGATCACCTCGGCGGTTCGTTGTCCGCCGCTTGGGGTGATGAGGGTGTCGTCGGTGCCGTGGATCACCAACACCGGGAGCCGTAGCCGTGCGAGGTCGCTCTCCACCGACCCGGTCGCGAGCACGGCCGCGAGCTGGCGGGTCGTTCCTGAAGGGCAGAGGCCCCGGTCGTAGCTCGCGGCTGCGAGAGCAGCCGCCGAGCTCTCATCGAAGTACCGCTTCGAGGCCCACACGCGAGAACTCGCAACGGAGTCGGCGACGTAGCCGCCGCGGTCGGGCGACATCGGCTTCATGAGCGCGGCGAACGCCTCAGGGGTCGACTGCCCGACGTCGGGTGAGCCGGTCGACGACATCATCGAGGTCAACGTGGTCACGAGCTCCGGGTGACGGATCGCGACGAGCTGGGCGACCATGCCGCCCATCGATGCCCCGACCACGTGGACCTGGTCGAGGCCGAGCGCGCGGGCGAGGCCGGCGCCGTCATCGGCGAGGTCCGCGAGGCGGTAGGCAGCAAGTGATCGGACCGTCTCGAGATCGCCGATGGACGCCGCTCCGATCAGGTCGTGCAGGTCGACCGGGTGTTGCTCGAACTTGGTCGACAAGCCGGTGTC
>PMCN01000025.1 GCA_003154135.1 Acidimicrobiaceae bacterium | reverse complement strand
AGGATCTCGGCGCCGTCGATCTTGCGGATGATGATGTGCTGCGCGCCCATGCCGGTGACCGCGTAGAGCATGCCCCAGCCGTTGCAGTGGAACTGAGGCAACGTGTGCAGGTAGACGTCGCGGTCGTCGATGCCGAGCTGCCAGCCGAACGTGGTGGCGTTGAGCCAGATGTTGCGATGGGTGAGCTGCACACCCTTGGGGCGGGCGGTGGTGCCGCTCGTGTAGTTGATGGTGGCGGTTGCATCCTCGTCGTACTCCCACAGGGCCGGCTCGAGGTGCTCGAGCGGCGCGTCGGTGTCGGCGCCGATGACGAACTTGAACTCGCACGTCACATCGGCCAGATCGGCCTCCAGCTCGGGGTCGACCATCAGCACCCGCGCGCCGCAGTGCTGCACGATGTAGCGCACCTCCTCGGCGTGGAGCCGGAAGTTGATCGGCACGAGCACGCGGCCGGATCCGCTCACGCCGAACATCGCGGTGAGCAATCGTGCGGAGTTGTGGCTGACGATTGCCACTCGCTCGCCGACCCCGATGCCCAGACGGTCGAGTGCCGCGGCCTGCGCGCGGGCCTTCGCGGCCATGGCGGCGTACGTGAACTCGCCCCACGATGCCGCGGGCTGGTTCGGCTCGTCGATGACGGCGATGCGGTGGGGGTAGACCTCGTCCGCGCGGCGGAGGAAGTCGTTGACGGTGAGCGCAACCTTCATGTCGCCATCATCGCGCTTCGCCGGGCCCACCGGCCTGATCGCGGAGTTCGCCTGGCGAGCGGCGGTATCCTGGGGAACGACATGTCTGATCATTCACGCCCGCCGGGCGGTGCGCGCCAAGCGAGGCGCCCCAGGAAGCCTGCCGAATACCGCAACGAGATCACGCCGCCGGCGCTCACCCTGTCGCTCGACGACTACGTGCCCACAGGCTTCATCGATCTCGGCGTGCCCGAGAACGTCGATTTCGGTCTTTTCGCCGCCGGCTTCAGTACCCCGTTCGCCATCCAGACCAAGGCCATCCCCGTGGCGCTCACCGGCCGCGACGTGTGCGGGCGGGCGAAGACCGGGTCGGGCAAGACCCTCGCCTTCGGCGTGCCGCTGCTGGCCCGACTGCGTGGTGAGGGCCAGCCCTGTCGCCCGACGGCACTGGTGCTGGTGCCCACGCGCGAGCTCGCGCTGCAGGTGGCCGAGGTGCTCGCACCTGTTGCCATCGCATGCGGCCGCACGGTGCTCGCCGTCTACGGCGGCGCATCGCGACAGCAGCAGATCACCGCGCTGCAGGCCGGCGTCGACGTCGTCGTGGCCACGCCGCTGCGCCTCATCGACCTCCTCAAGGAGAACGAGCTGCAGCTCGACGGTGTCGAGATCGTCGTGCTCGACGAGGCCGACCGCATGGCCGACGACGGGTTCACCCCGCAGGTCGAATGGATCCTGCGCAAGGTGACCGCGCCGCACCAGACGATGTTGTTCTCGGCCACGCTCGACGGCGACGTGGCGCACCTCGTGGCCCGTTACATGAACGACCCCGAGGAAGTCGCCGTCGACGCCGCCACCGACACCGTGGGCACCATGCACCACCTGTTCCTCGCCGTGCACCACATGGACAAGGACCGCGTGGTCGCCGCCATCGCCTCGGGTTTGGGCAAGAGCATCGTGTTCTGCCAGACCAAGCGCACGTGCGACCGCGTCGAGCGCAACCTGCAGGAGCTCGGCGTGCGCGCGTCGGCCATCCACGGCGATCTGCCGCAGGCCGCACGCGAGCGGGCCCTGAAGCGGTTCACCGACGGCGAGCTCAGCGTGCTGGTGGCCACCGATGTGGCCGCCCGCGGCATCGACATCGACGACATCGGTTCGGTCATCCACTACGAGCCGGCCCCCGACGTGAAGGACTACCTGCACCGCAGTGGCCGCACCGCTCGCGCCGGTCGCGACGGCTGGGCCGTCACACTCGCGGAGTACAACCAGCACACACAGGTGCGCATCCTGCAGCGGGCCATGCGCCTCGAGCCGTCGTTGCCCATCGAGGTGTTCAGCAACAACCCGATGCTGAAAGACCTCACGCTCTTCGACGTCTGAGCCGTTCAGGCCAGGCGGGCCAGGCGGGCCATCACGGTCTGGCTGTACAGCAAGCGGAAGCCCACCCGTTGCAGGTTGCGCGCCGACACGCCGTGCGGCAGCGCGGTGGCGGCGGCGAGCGTGCACCCCGCGGAGCGGGCGCGGTGCAGGCGCTCGACGAGCAGCGCGTGCTGCGCGCCCTGACCGCGCTGTGCGGCGAGCGTGGCCGCGCCGCCGAGCCAGCCGACGCCGTCGACGATCGACAACGAGCCGGTGGCGACCGGCTGCTCGCCGACCAGCGCGACCAGGTGGACGGAGTTCGCCACGTGGCGCACGGCATCGCAGAACTCGAGTGCGATCTCGCGGGCCGCAGATCCCGCCTCGGTGTCGGCGGCGAGGATGGCGGCCCAGTCGGCGGCCCAGTCGGCGGCCGGGTCGTCGTGCACCTCGTGCACGCGCAGGACCGACGGAGTGGGCAGGTCGCCCAGCGGGTGGGCGAACACGTCGCGGAACCACTGCACCGTGTAGCCGCGTGCGGCGAGCTCGGCGACCAGTTCGGTGGGCGCCCACGGCGACACCTCCAGCATGGGAGGGAGGCCGCGTTGGCCGAAGAACGACTCCAGCTCGTCGAGGAGCACGGCGGTCGGGGTGCCGCCGAGACCGACGCCCACGCCGCGGTTCACGTACCGGCCGGGTCCCATCGCTGCCAGGACGCCACCGTCGAGCGGGCGTGACGCGGCGCCACTCGCGGGTGAGCGCGCGGCCAACGCGCCGACCTCCGCCGCGGTGAGGCGGCCTGCCGACTGCTCGACGCGGGTGACGAGGGGGAGATCGACGAGCACGACGCCGGTTCTAGCAGCCCGCCGCGGGTGCGGTCAGCCGAGCCACGTCGGGCGCGTGGTCTCGTAGGTGTCGATGTCGCCGGCGTGGGTGAGCGTGATGCCGATGTCGTCGAGACCGTTGAGGAACCGGTGCTGGGTCTGCGGGTCCATCGGGAACGAGGCCACGATGCCGGCGGCCGGCACCTCGACGGTGAGGCGCTCGACGTCGATGGTGAGCTCGACCGTGTGGTCGGCCTCGATGGCCGCCCAGATCTCGTGCACCACGCTCTCCGGCACCACGACGGGTACGAGGCCGTTCTTGGTGCAGTTGTTGCGGAAGATGTCGCTGA
>PMCN01000251.1:4635-7837 GCA_003154135.1 Acidimicrobiaceae bacterium | reverse complement strand
CGTCTCAGTGCACCGTCGTCTCAGTGAACGGCGCAGTACTCGGCGATCAGGTCGACCGCGAGGTCGACCTCGGCAACCGTGTTGTAGTGCGTGGGTCCCACGCGCACCACGCCGCCGAGATCGGCGAGGCCCAGCCACTCGATCACCGGCAGCGCGTACGAATGGCCGTTCCACACGTACACGCCGTGGCCGTCGAGGAACTCGGCCAGCGCCTGCGGGTCGAGGCCCGGCCGGCTGAACGACACGGTGGGAACGCGCCGGTCGAACGCGGCCGGATCTGTGATGCCGTGCACCACGACGCCAGGGATGCGTGAGAGCCCATCGACGAGGTGCTCGCTGAGCGACTGCTCGTACTGCGCCATCGCTCGCATCGCGGCGTGGATCTCGACCGTGCGACGCGGCAGCGCACTCGCTGTCGCCAGGTGCGCGCTGCCCATGGTGGTGCCCAGCCACTGCAGGTACTCGATGGCGCCCAGCACGCCGGCCTGCCCTTCGAGCGACTGCGTGCCGGTCTCGAACTTGTCGGGCGCGTGGTCGGGCACCACTCGCAGCTTGTAGGCCGGCAGCGAGGTGAGCAGGTCGCCGCGTCCGAAGAGCACGCCCTGGTGCGGGCCGTAGAACTTGTACGCCGACGCGACGAGGAAGTCGCAGTCGAGATCCTGCACGTCGATGGGACCGTGCGGCGCGTACTGCACCGCGTCGACATAGGTGATGGCACCGGCCGCGCGCAGTGTGGCCACCATCTCCTTGATCGGGTTGACGGTGCCGAGGATGTTGCTGGCGTAGTTGAGCGAGGCGAACCTCGTGCGCGGGGTGATGAGCGCGTGGAGCTCGTCGAGATCGAACTCGTAGGTGTCGCGCGACCACGGCAGCGTCTTCACCACCAACCCGCGCTCGGCGGCCATAGTGCGCCACGGCGTGTTGTTGCCGTCGTGCTCCATGTGAGTGGTGATGATCTCGTCACCCGCCTCGAAGCGCGGCCCGAGCACTCGGGTCATCATGAACGTGAGCGTGGTCATGTTGGGCCCGAACACCACATCGTCGGGCGATGGCGCGTGGTACATGTCGGCCATCGCGGCGTGCGCCTCGTGCTCGAGCTCGGTGGCCTCGCGCGACGTGCGGAAGCTGCCGTGCATGTTGGCNNCAACGCCAGTGCCGGGAACTGCTCGCGGATGCGGTCGAGGTTCAGGGTCATGGAGCGCCCATCGTACGTGCGGTCCCCGGCGGGCACCGCGCCGGGCCCAGGGGTACAGTCGCGTCATGACCGATGTGCTCGAGTGGGACGACAGCGACACCAGCGACATCAGCGACGACGAGCTCACGGCGCTGGCACTCGCCGCCGACCCCGATGCCCCGCTCGACGACGATGCGGTGCCGCTCGACCTGCACCTGCGCGGCTACCCCGAGCTGCTGCCCAGCTGGTACATGCCGGCGCCCGGTGGCTTCCACCGCACGCGCCGCCGCCGCGCCGTCGTCGCGCTGGTCATCG
This sequence comes from Acidimicrobiaceae bacterium, assembly GCA_003154135.1. Classification (GTDB taxonomy): domain Bacteria; phylum Actinomycetota; class Acidimicrobiia; order Acidimicrobiales; family Ilumatobacteraceae; genus UBA668. The sequence continues at coordinate 6,348 of PMCN01000251.1, read as the reverse complement.
TGGCCATCACCGCCGTCAACGCCTGCGGTCTGTGCATCACGTCGGGTCACCTCGAGATCCCGTTNNGCGCTGCTGGAGCCGGCGCCCGAGCGGCGCCACGAGGTCGACGAAGCGGGCCTCGGTCATGCCCTGCCCGTGCGCCGCGCCCGCGGCCCGCGAGATGTTCTCGTCCATCAGGGTGCCACCGAGGTCGTTGCATCCGGCCTGCAGCAGCTGCACTGCGCCGGCCGCGCCGATCTTCACCCATGACAGCTGGATGTTGTCGATGTGCCCCCGGTACACCATGCGGGCGACGGCGTGCACCAGCAACAGCTCGCGGAACGTGGGGCCACGACGCGACGCACGCTGCAGGTAGATGGGCGACGCCATGTGCACGAACGGCAGGCCGACGAACTCGGTGAAGCCGCCGGTCACCTTCTGCAGCTCTCGCGTGCGCAGCATGTGTCGCGCCCACGAATCGGTGTGCTCGATCGACCCGAACATCATCGTGACGTTGGAGGCGAGGCCCACGTCGTGGGCCGCCGCATGGCAGTCGAGCCACTCGTCGGTGGTGATCTTGTCGGGACAGAGCACGGCGCGAACGGGATCGTCGAGGATCTCCGCCGCGGTGCCGGGCAGCGAGGCCAGGCCCGCCTCCTTCAGCCGGCGCAGGTACGAGTGGAGGTCTTCCCCGAGCCGGCGAGCACCCTCGGTGACCTCCAGCGCAGTGAAACCGTGCACGTGCATGCCCGGCACGGCGTCCTTCACCGCCCGGGTCACTTCGATGTAGTAGTCGCCGTCGAAATCGGGGTGGATGCCGCCCTGCAGCGTCACCTCCGTGGCGCCGAGGTCCCACGCCTCACGTGCCCGTTGCGCGATGTCGTCGAGCGTCAACAGGTACGGGGTGCCACGCAGGTTGAGGCTCAGCGGTCCCTTGGAGAAGCCGCAGAAGCGGCACTTGAACGTGCACACGTTNNGTGTAGTTGATGTTGCGGTTGTGCACCCACGTGATCGCATCGCCGACCGCCTCGCGGCGTAGCGCATCGGCCACCGCCGCCACCTCGGTCACCTCCTGGCCGCGGGCCGAGAACAGGGTGACGATCTGTTCGAAGCCGAGCTCCTGTCCCGACTGCACGCCCTCCAGCACCTCGGCGACGGGGCCACGCAGGCCGACGGGTCGGGCTGCGGGAAGCAGCACCGGCGGCGGTTCGGTGGCGCCCGAGTACCACTGCGACGACCGGTGGCCCACCAGCACGACCTCGGCGCCGTCGTGCACGACGTCGGCCGCAGTGGCCTTCTCCGGCCACACCGAACCGGGGTCGTCGCGGCCGAGTCCCTCGGCATCGCTGCGGTCGAGCACGGCGAAGCGCACCGCGGGGCGCAGCCACCGTTGCGGGTCGAGCACGAACTCGGGGTGCACCGTGAGCCGCGGCGCCAGCACATGGCCCTTGCTCTCGGTGACGGCGCGGAGGCGGTCGAGCGCCGGCCATGGACGCTCGGGGTTCACATGATCGCGGGTCACCGGCGACACGCCGCCCCAGTCGTCGATGCCGGCGTCGAGCAGCACACCGAAGTCGTCGCTCAGGTTGGGCGGCGCCTGCAGGTGGATCTCGACCGGCAGCAGCACGCGTGCTGCGGCGATCGACCACAGGTACTCGTCGTGCGGGCACGGCGGCTCGTGCTGCATGCCGGTGCCCGGCTTGGGCAGGAAGTTCTGCACGATCACCTCCTGCA
>PMCN01000251.1:4255-4614 GCA_003154135.1 Acidimicrobiaceae bacterium | reverse complement strand
CGCGCCGGCACCTTGTCGGGTGCACCGCGGTGGCAGGGCAGGTCGTCGCGCAGCGTCTCGACCATCATCCCCTGGCTGGGCGACACGTCGGCGAGCAGCCGCAGTTCGTCCTCGTGGAGCGCACCGGCGTTGGCGTGAGGCAGCAGCCCGGTCTCGTCGAGCACGAGCTTCGCCATCGCGTGCAGGTAGTGCACGGTGCTGTCGTAGCCCTCGCGACGCAGCCAGTCGGCCGCAACCTCGTAGCGGTCCTCGGGGCGCTCGCCCAGCGTGAACAGTGCTTCGTGCACCCCCACCCGCGCACCATCGGCGGCGATGCGCAACACCTGCTCGGGCGTGAGGTAGGGCGACTCGAGGCGGGC
>PMCN01000251.1:2850-4207 GCA_003154135.1 Acidimicrobiaceae bacterium | reverse complement strand
CGGTGGTCAGTTCCATTTCAGAACCCTACTGGCTGGTGAGTTCCGAAGCAGAACTCACCAGCATCGGTGCGGCGAGCCCCGCCGGTACAGTCGAGGGTGATGGCCGCCCGCCGCATCAAGCCCGAGCCCACGCCGCTCGAGCGCACGCTCGCGCTGGTCGGCGACCGCTGGAGCGTGCTCATCATCCGCGCCGCGCTGCGCGGTGTGCGCCGCTTCGACGACTTCTGCGACGACCTCGGCATCGCCCGCCCCATCCTCACCAATCGGCTGCGGCGGCTCGTCGACGGCGGCGTGATGGCCAAGGTGCAGTACCAGGAGCATCCGCCGCGCTACGAGTACCGGCTCACGCCGGCCGGCGTCGCCCTCTCGCCTGCGCTCGTCGCGCTCATCCGTTGGGGCGAGCACCACCTCGACGGAGGCGACGCCGACATCGTGCTCGTGCACGCACCGTGCGGCACCGAGCTCGAGCAAGGGTTCTGGTGCCGCGCCTGCGCGACCACCTTCGGACCAACGGCCGTTCGCGCCGCTGCGCGCGATAGAACAGCACCATGACAGTCTCCGCGATCGTGCTCGCCGCGGGCGAGGGTTCACGCATGCGCAGCACCCGCCCGAAGCCGCTGCACCTCATCTGCGGCCGGCCGATGGTCATGCACGTCATCCACGCCCTCGGGGCCGTCTCACCCGACCGCACCGTCGTGGTGGTGGGTCATGGCGCCGAACGGGTCACCAAGAAGGTGCAGGAGCAGTCGCCCGACTGGGCGCACGTCACCTTCGTCGAGCAGACCGTGCAACGCGGCACCGGCGACGCGGCCATGGTGGGCCTCGGCGCCTTCCCGGGCGACGACCTCGACGACACGTCGACGGTGGTCGTGCTGCCCGGCGACACACCGCTGCTGCAGCCGTCGACCGTCGAGGCGCTCGTTGCGGCGCACGTCGCCAACGAGTACGCCGCCACGCTCATCACGTCGGTGCTCGACGACCCCACGGGGTACGGCAGGGTCGTCCGCGCTCCCTCGAAGCAGGGCGACGGCCGGGTGCTGCGCATCGTGGAACAACGCGACGCCGACGACGACCAGCGAGCCCTCCGCGAGATCAACACCAGCATGTACGCGTTCCGGCGCGACCTGCTGGGGCCGGCGCTGCGCCGCCTCAGCCCCGACAACGCGCAGGGCGAGTACTACCTCACCGACGTCATCGGCTCGCTCGCCGCGATGGGTCACCGCATCGGCTGCGTGCAGGCGCCCGAGGCCGAGACGCAGGGCGTCAACGACCGCTGGCAACTGGCGCTGGCCGAGCGCGAACTGCGCAGCCGCACCAACCGTCACTGGCTGCTCAACGGCGTCACCATGCTCGACCC
>PMCN01000251.1:0-2836 GCA_003154135.1 Acidimicrobiaceae bacterium | reverse complement strand
TGCACCATCGGCGACGGCGCCGTCGTCGAGCACTCGGTGGGCCGCGACAGCGAGGTCGGAAGCGGCGCCCGGGTGGGTCCGTACGCATTTCTTCCGTCGGGTAGCACGGTGGCCTCTGGCGCGGTCACCGGTGCCTTCTACACTGCGCCTGCCGACTGAACACCACATCGGGGGAGTCAATGCAGAAGGTCACCACCAAACGGATGTCGCTCTACTCGGGGCGCACCCATCCCTCGCTCGCGCAGGAGGTGGCCGAGCACCTCGGCACCGAGCTCGGCAACCCGGGCATCGTGCAGTTCGCCAACGGCGAGATCCGGGTGAGGTTCGGCGAGAGCATCCGCGGCAGCGACGTGTTCATCATGCAGACGCACTGCGGCCACGACGGGCGCAGCATCAACGACTCCATCATGGAGCAGCTCATCATGATCGACGCCGCCTACCGTGCGTCGGCCAAGCGCATCACCGCCGTCTGCCCGTTCTACGGCTACGCCCGCCANNTGGTCGCCGACCTGTTCAAGGCCGCCGGCGCCAAGCGGATGGTCAGCATCGACCTGCACAGCGGCCAGATCCAGGGCTTCTTCGAGGGCCCGGTCGACCACCTCACCGCGATGCCCGTGCTCGAGAACTACGTGCGCACGCATGCCGAGTCGCCGGTCATCGTCGCCCCCGATGCAGGCCGCATCAAGGTGGCCGAGCGCATGGCCTCGCACCTCAGCGACCGCGGCGCCGACCTGGCGTTCATCTACAAGCGCCGGCCGAAGGGCACCACCAACGTGGCCGAAGCCAGGGAGGTCATGGGCGACGTGAAGGGTCGCCTGTGCATCCTCAACGACGACATGATCGACTCGGGTGGCACCATCGTGTCGGCTGCCGACGTGCTGATGGCCCGCGGCGCCAAGGAGGTGTGGGCGATGGCCACCCATGCGGTGCTCAGCGGCCCCGCCATCGATCGCCTGAAGAACTCGGTGATCACCAGGGTCGTGCTCACCAACACCCTGCCCCTGCCGCCCGAGAAGCAGATCGACAAGATCGAGGTGCTCTCCATCGCCCCACTCATCGCCGATGCCCTCAACGCCGTCTTCGACGACACCAGCGTCAGCGAGATCTTCGGTGGCGAGAACCAGGCGTAGCGCTGCGATTGTGACGGGTGAGCCTGGCCGGTAGGCTCGCGAGTCGTTCTGTTTCGCCATTGATCGAGGCCCAGTCATGTCCACCAGCAAGCTCGTCGCCCAGCCCCGCACCGCCACCGGCTCCTCCGCCGCTCGCCGGTTGCGCACCGAGGGACACATCCCGGGCGTCCTCTACGGCCAGGGCATGGCCCCCCTCAGCATCTCGGTCGAGCGCCGCGAGCTGCGTCTCGCCCTCAGCGGCGCCGCCGGTGTCAACACCGTGCTGTCGCTCGAGGTCAGCGGCAAGGCCTACCCCACCGTGGTCAAGGAGCTGCAGCGTCACCCCATCAAGCGCACAGTGAGCCACATCGACTTCCTCACGGTCGACATGAACGTCGAGATCACCGTGAACGTGCCGCTGCGCATCGAGGGTGAGGCCAAGGCAGTCATCGACGAGGGCGGCCTGGTCGACCCGTCGGTCGACACCATCGAGGTCTCCTGCACCCCCGGCAACATCCCCGACGAGTTCGTCATCGACATCAGCGGCATGCACCCCCACGACGTCATCCGCCTCGCCGACGTGCCGATGCCCGAGGGCGTCACCGCGCTGGGCGATCCCGACATGCCCGTCGTCACGGTGCTCATCACCGCTGCTGCCGAGGCTGCTGCCGGCGAGACCGCCGAAGCCGTCGAGGCTGCTCCCGAAGCCGAGTGATCCTGCCGTCGGCGTGATCGAGGCACTGATCGTCGGTTTGGGCAATCCCGGCCGCGAGTACGCCCGCACGCGCCACAACGTGGGCGAGGAGACCGTCGGCATCCTGCTCGCGCGCCTCGGCGAGAAGATGAAGGCCGGGCGAGACCGCGCCATGGTCTGCGAGACGCGCCTCGCCGGCAAGCGGGTGGTGCTCGCCTTCCCCACCACGTACATGAACGAGAGCGGGCAGGCCGTGGGTGCGTTGATGCGCCGCCACAAGCTCACCGACCCCCACCAGCTCATCGTGGTGCACGACGAGCTCGACCTCGAGCCCGGCGTGATGCGGGTGAAGGTCGGCGGCGGCCTGGCCGGCAACAACGGCCTGCGCAGCATCACCCAGCACCTGCACACCCAGGACTACGTGCGCGTGCGCATCGGCATCGGCAAACCCCCTTCGAAGGAGCGGGGTGCCGACCACGTGCTCTCGCGCCTGTCGGCCAAGGACCGCGAGCTGATGGACGTGATGGTGCAACGCGCGGCCGACGCCGTCGAGTCCATCGTCGCCGAGGGCGTCGATGCCGCAATGGCCAAGTTCAACGGCCTCTGAACCGGNNGCGGCGAACGTCGGCGCCCACCACAGCGAGTGGATGTTGGCGATGAGCACGGCAGCGCCGATCACTCCCGCCCAGGCGACTCGGACGCGTCGCCTCGCTGGTCGAGCCACGACCGCACCCACCCACAGCACGACGCACGCGAACGCTGTGACGGCCCACATCGGCCCGTTCCCGAGAATGCCGCTCCACTCCTCGGTGCACCCCTCCACCGAGCACTCGTCGAGGTGCCACGCCCCCGAGTGGGCCCAGGCCAGCGCCACCACGATCGCCCCGACCCCGAACGTCGCGTAACCGGCAACCGTCAGCCCCGACCGAGCCCGAGCGCCCACACCCCCAGTGTTGCACCCCCAAACCCCCCGACCCCCCAACAACCCCGGCTCGTGTCAGCGCGTGACCACCAGTCTTGGTGGTCACGCGCT
>PMCN01000165.1 GCA_003154135.1 Acidimicrobiaceae bacterium | reverse complement strand
AACATGCAGCAGGCCGCCCGGGTCAGCGACACCACTGCCTTCTTCACCATCGCCGGCACCGGTCAGCCCGGGCGTCTGATCGAGATGGACGCGACGCAGCGCATCTTCTCCAACCCGTCCGAGCAGAAGACCGAGGACTACATCACCGGTCGGTTTGGATAGGCGGCGCGGCTAGGCGAAGAGCGGGCGCAGTAAGAGGAAGCATGCTGCGGCCAGCAGGCTGGAGCCAGGCAGGGTAAGGATCCAGCCACTCACGATGTCGCCGACGACACCCCAGCGCACCGCTCGCATCCGCTTCGTGGCTCCGGCGCCCATGATCGACGCCGTGATCACGTGCGTCGTCGAGATAGGCGCTCCGAACTTGATCGCCGCGATGTAGAGGATGCTCGAGGCGGTCGACTCTGCGGCGAAACCGCGCGGCGGGTCCAGCTCGATGATGCGACGGCCCAAGGTACGCATGATCCGCCAGCCCCCGGAGTATGTGCCCGCAGCAAGCACCGCCGCGGTCATGAAGAACACCCAAACCGGGATCGTGTCAGTGGTCTGGTAGCCGCCCACCTGAAGCGCGAGCACCACGACCCCCATGATCTTGGCGCCGTCCTGGATACCGTGCCCGAACGCCATGGCCGCAGCCGAGACGCTCTGCGACATCCGAAAGCCCCGGTTCACCCTGGTGGGATTGCCGCGCCGGAAGGCCCACAGGATGCCGACCATCAACACGTACGCGCCGACGAAGCCGGCCACCGGAGACACCAGGCTCGGGATGACGATCTTGTCCCAGACACCGGGCCACAGCACTGTCGACCCCGAGGCCAGCGCCGCGCCGACCAGGCCCCCGATGAGCGCCTGCGACGACGAGGAGGGGAGCCCGTAGTACCAGGTGAACAGGTTCCAGCCGATCGCGCCGAACAGCGCTGCGAAGACGACAACCAGGCTCTCGGTACCCGGCGGGAGCGAGATGATCCCGCTTCCCACTGTCTTGGCGACCTTGGCCCCGAAGAAGGACCCGATCAGGTTGAACACCGAGGCCATTGCGAGCGCGATCCGTGGAGTCAGTGCTCGCGTCGAAACCGAGGTAGCGATCGCGTTCGCGGCATCGTGAAAACCGTTGGTGTAGTTGAATCCCATCGCCATCAGGATCACGATGACGACTCCGACTGGCTCCATCCGGGTCAGGACTCCTTGACTGCGATGGTCTCAATCGTGTTGGCGATCCGCTCGAACCCGTCGGCAGCCCCCTCCAGCGCCTCGGCGATGTCCTTGAGCTTCATCACCGTCATGGCGTCGAACTCACCACTGAAGAGCCGGGCCAGGAAACGTCGGTGCGTCCGGTCGGCCTCGTTCTCGAGCCGGTTGATCTCGATCCAGTAGTCGGCGAGGTCCTTCATGGTGCGCAGCCGCGGCATCGCCCCGGCGGTGAGCTCGGCGGCGCGGGTCAGCACGCTCACCTGGTCGCCGAACTCCGGCGGAAGCTCACTGCAGTTGTAGAGGACGGTGAGGTCGACGGCCTCGTCCATCGTGTCCATGACGTCGTCGAGGTTGGAGGCCAGCGTGTAGATGTCCTGGCGGTCGAACGGGGTGATGAACGTGGTGTTGACGGTGGACATGATCAGGTGGGTCGTCTCGTCAGCTGCGTGCTCGGCGTCGCGCATCCGTCCAGCGACTCGAGGGCGGTCGGCCGGGTCTACGGCCAGCAGCTCCGACAGCAACGCCGCACCGGTGACGAGATGGTTGGCCGCGTCCGCGAACATGACATAGAACCGCGTGTCGCGCGGAGTGAGACGCAAGGGGACTCCCAAGGGAACGGTTGGCTGCCTCGCGATGCTAGGCCACGACGTGTTTCCCCCCAGACGATCCGGGTACCGGGCGCGTCGCGGGAGCGGCGCCGGTCAGGTCGTGCGAATCAAGCCCAGGACGGCGTCCAGCTCCGCCGCAGTCAACGGGCGTTCGTGAGCGGACGCGGCGATCACCACATCGCCGTACAGCTCGATCTCCTCGAGCGCGACGGCGTCATGCAGGCGGGCGTCCTGAATCACCGTTCCAGGCTAGGCGGCAGACCGGGGACTGTCATGGCCCGTCCGGGGGGTCTTTGGGTAGCACGAACGCTAGTCAGCCGCGTCCACGACGGCGCGTTCGGTGGCCCGTTCGCGGATGAACGCGGTCAGCCGGATGTGCTCTGGGTGGGCTGCGTAGGCGTCCAGCTCGTCCCAGGACTCGTGTGTGGTCACCAGCGCGAGGTCGTACGCCTGCGGGATGCGGGTCCCGTCGACCAGCCGTCGTCCGTCGACGCCCACCCACAAGGACCGGAGCTCGGGGATGAGCGGTGGCATCAGCTCGAGCAGCCGCTTGGCCTCGGCGACCTCGGTCGCAGCGGTGGCATCGTCGGCGGAGAACCGGAAGAGGACGGTGTGCGTGATCATGGGGGTCAGCCTCGTTGGACCGGCCGCGTGAGGCAAGTCGGGCCGCCGTCCCCTTTGTTGATCTCACTCGCTGCGTACGTGTGGACCTCGATGCCGGCCGCCTCGGCCCTGGCCTGCGTGCGGGGCGTGGCGTCGGTCATCACGATGACTCCGGGACGGAGCACGTGGTCAGGGCCGCGCCAGGCAGGAAGGTCGAAGTCGACGACCTGGGCACCCTCCGGGGCGAGTGCGGCCCGCATCTGCTCGACCGCGGCCGCGTTCGTGCGATACCCCCGGCCGATCGCCAACGTGACGTCGTCGAGCCAGAACATGTCCCCGCCGTCGACCCGAGCGTCACCGCTGATCGTGGCAATCTGCGGGACGCCGACCTCGTCGCGGAGGAAGCCAGCGAGCACCGGCGGCTCCGGTGATCGCGTGGGCTTACGCATGTTGAGCTCGACGAAACCCGAGCCGACCACGAAGCACGAGTCGTGCACGAAGGTGTAGTCGACCAGGCCCTCGCGCGCGGGAGCGTTGACAACCTCGACGCCGAGGCGGGTCAAGAGCTCGCGGAACGCCAGGTGCTGCTGCAGCAGCAGGCCTTCGTCGGGGGTTCGCCAGCCGGCCCCGGCGAAGTCGCCCACCGTGGTGGGGGTCGCCGTGACGACCCGGCGCAGGGGAGCGGTCTCAGATCGAACCCCGACGAACGGGGCGTCAGCGGCAGTCATCTCCGGACTCTGACGGCGGCAGCCGGACGTGCGGTCAGTGGGCGGCCGGGCAGGTGACGCACCGGGTGGCCCAGGGCAGCGTGCGCAGCCTCGCCGGCTGGATGACCTCGCCGCAGCGGTCGCAATAGCCGACGGTGCCGTCGGTGATCTTGACCTGGGCGCGGATGACGTCCGAGAGCAGAAGTCCGACCCGGTCGTAGGCCGCGACCTGGGTGAGGCGTTCGACAGTCACCGAGGTGCCGTCACCGGGGCGACCGTGCGTGCCGCCGTTCATGTCGGTGGTCAGCCGGCTCATCAGGTCGAGCTCTGCCTCGATCTCGGCCCGTTTGGCCGAAAGGGCCCCCGCGAGCCATGCGAGGTCTATCCCCGAGGCATCCGCGCTCTGGTCCACAGCGGCAAAGGTAGTGCGTCAGCGACGATTTCAACACCATTGGCACACAAAGTCGGGCAATTTTGTCGGTGTTTTCGGCAATCGGCCACGCGTTTGCCTTCTCCCCGCGCAGAACGACGCGGTGGGCCCACGAGTTCGGCTCTCAACGTCCGGGCCCCGGGTGCCGGTACGGGAGGATGAGCCTATGACCAGCGGAACAACGGCGGCCGCCGTGCTCGACCTGCTCGCGGACTTCGGGGTGACGACCGTCTTCGGGCTCCCCGGGGTCCACAACCTCAGCTTCTGGGACACGGGCGGCGAGCACCACCCCAGGATCGTCGGGGTGCGCCACGAGCAGACCACCGTGTACGCGGCGGACGGCTTGGCACGGGCCACCGGCGGGCTCGGTGTGGCGCTGACCACGACCGGGCCCGGCGCTGCCAACGCGCTGGCAGCCTTCGGCGAGGCTTCCGCGTCCGGCTCGCCCGTGGTGATCATCGCCTCCGACGTGCCCACGACCCTGCGGCGCCCCGACGGCGTGCGTGGCATCCTGCACGAGAGCGCCGACCAGGGGGCCCTGTTCGCGCCACTGGCCAAGGCGGTGTACCGCGCTGAGTCCTCGCTGGCTGCGGTGGAGGCCGTAGCCCGAGCGGTCGGGACGGCGATGGCCTACCCGCGCGGTCCGGTCTACGTCGGCATCCCGACCGACGTGCTGTCGGCGCCGCTCACCGGAGTCGGCCGAGGCATCCCCAAGGCACGGGTGGCCGCGTCCGCGCCCCCCAGGCCGGTCGACGTCGACGCGGCGCTCGCGCTGATCGCCGGGTCGGCGCGGCCGGTCGTCTGGGCCGGCGGCGGCGCAGTGCAGAGCGAGGCGGCCGAAGCGCTTGCTGCCTTCGCCGCTCGGCTCGGCGCGCCCGTGGTCACTTCGTTCGCGGGCCGAGGGCTGCTGGCGTCCCACCATCCACTGCTGGTGGGGGTGCCGACGCACGAGCCGCTCGTGGCCGAGCTGATTGCCTCCGCCGACCTGATGATCGCGATCGGCACGGCCTTCGACGGGATGAACACGCGCAACTGGTCGATGCCGATGCCGGCCAGGCTGCTGTCGGTGAACGCCGATGCACGACAGGTCGAGCTGAACTATCCGGCCGACGTCGCGGTCGTCGCAGATGCCGCCCTCTTCTGCGACGCGGTGTCGCTTCGCCTGCGCCAGCGCGAGGTCTGGGCCGACTCGGTGTTCCGCATCGCCGAGACCGTTCGGCGAGGGATCGCCGCTGACCCGAGGACGGCAACTGCAGCCGAGCTGCTCGACTCGGTCGAGCAGGGTTGGCCCGAGGCCGGATCCATCGTGTGCGACATGGCCGTGGCCGGCTACTGGGTGGGTGGGTACGCCGCGGTGTCACGACCACGACAGCTGCAGTACCCCGTCGGATGGGGCACCCTCGGCTACGCCCTGCCGGCCGCCATCGGCGCCGCGCAGAGCGGAACTCCGACGCTGGTGGTCTGCGGTGACGGCGGCGTAGCCATGGCACTCGGTGAGCTCGCGACCCTGGTCCAAGAGCGGCTGCCAGTGACCGTTCTCGTCGTCGACGACGGCGGGTACGGGATGTTGCGCTACGACCAGAAGTCGCTCGGTCAGGCTGCGGCGGGGGTCGACCGGGTCGGCCCGGACTGGCTCGCTCTGGCTGACGCATTCCAGATCCCGGCCGAGCTGGCCGATGCTCCAGGGGAACCGTTGCGCGCGGCTCTCGCCCGGGCGGCAACAGCCGACGGGCCACGGCTCGTGCTCCTGAANNTCGCGACCCGGTCCGGTGCTGCCGAAGCGGGTCTGAGGGCGCTGGTCAGCGGGTTGGTTCTGTCGGCGGTGCTCGCCGGCTGTTCCGCAGGCTCGGAGGCTCCCACGGCAGCGATCCCGGCTGCACCCTCCGCCACTGGTGACGTGTCCACAGCGCCAACCGAGACTCCCCCTTCGACCCTCGCCACGGACCCGACCAGCTCGCCACCAGCTGCGCCGTCGGCAGCGGATCCGACTCCGACCGCAGATCCGACCGAGTCACCCGCGCCGAGCAGCCGGCCACCGGCACCGAGCGGTCCTGCGCTCGCCCGGATGGAGCCGCCCACCCTGGTTTCGGCGACGGCGCAGGGCTGCCTTCGGCTCCCCGGTGGGGGGCGCGAAGCCACGTTCGCGGTGACGTTCAGCGGCGGCACGAGGTGGACGTTGCTGCCCGAGGACGGGCCGACGGCGCCCACCGGGTCGGGGTCGTGGCGGGTGGTCGTCGACACGACCAACAGTCCCGCCGCGATCAGCTTGCGGCACGTGAAGGTCGGCGGCGGATCGCCATTCTCGACGGCCGTTCTGCCCCTGCCCCCCGGGTTGGTCGCAACCGCCGCCTGCTAGCCTCCGCCGGTGGTCGAGGGCATCGTTGCGTTCGCGGGACCAGTCGACCGCCGACGCCGCACGGGGTACCTCATGGTGGTGACCTCGGCGATCCTCTTCGCCATCAACGGCACCGTCTCGAAGATCATGCTCGTCGGCGGGATGCCCGCACCGCAGCTCACCCAGCTGCGCTCCGGCGGTGCCTTCCTGGGTCTGCTGGTCTACCTGCTCATCCGTCGGCCCCGCTCGCTGCGGTTCACCCGTCAGGAGATCCCGTGGATCGCCATCTACGGGATTCTGGGCTTCGCGATGACCCAGTACCTCTACTTCGTCGCCATCAAGCGGCTGCCCGTCGGCATCGCCCTGCTGCTCGAGTTCACGGCCCCGATCTTCGTCGCCCTGTGGGCCCGCTTCGTCCTGCACGAGCCGGTCCGACGCCGGGTCTGGGCTGCGCTGGCGCTCGCGATGGTCGGCCTCGCGCTGGTGGCGCAGGTGTGGGGCGGGCTCGCCCTCGACGGGCTCGGGGTGGTGGCCGCGCTCGGTGCGTCGCTCGCGCTGTCGATCTACTTCATCCTCGGCGAACGCATGGTCGGAGTCCGCGATCCACTGTCGCTGACCTGTCTTGCCTTCGGCGTCGGCAGCATCTTCTGGGCCGTTCTCGCGCCGTGGTGGAGATTCCCCGCGCACATCCTCAGCAGCCAGATCTCGTTGCTGGGCAACCTTTCCGCGACGTTCGTGCCCATGTGGGTGCCAGCGATCTACCTCGTCGTGGGGGGCACGCTGCTGCCGTTCACGCTGAGCATCGGCGCTCTACGGCACCTGCGCGCGGCCCAGGTCGGGGTGGTCGGGATGGTGGAGCCGGTCGTCGCCGCGCTCGTCGCGTACCTCTGGTTGGGCGAGGAGCTGGGCTGGGTGCAGCTGGTCGGTGGCGCCGTCGTGCTCACCGGGGTCGTGCTGGCTGAGACCTCCCGCAACTGATCGGCCAGACTGTGTCCATGGATGCACCCGACGCACGGGACGCACGGGAAGCACGGGACGCCGAGCGGGTGCGGATGGCCACGGTCGGGCGCCCTGAGGACGGGCTCGAGTACGCGGGCCCTTGGTATACCTGGGGTCCTTACCTCTCCGAACGCGCCTGGGGCACGGTCCGCGAGGACTA
>PMCN01000301.1 GCA_003154135.1 Acidimicrobiaceae bacterium | reverse complement strand
TTCTGCCCCGGGTTCGTGAAGATCTTGCTGGTCTCGTCGAACTCCACCAGCTCGCCCAGGTACATGAACGCGGTGAAGTCGCTGACGCGCGCGGCCTGCTGCATGTTGTGCGTGACGATCAGCACCGTGACGCGGTCGCGCAGGCTCGTGATCAGCTCCTCGATGCGCGCGGGCGCGATCGGATCGAGCGCCGAGGTCGGCTCGTCGAACAGCACGAGCTCGGGGTTGTTGAACAGTGCCCGCCCGATGGCAACGCGCTGGCGCTCGCCCCCGGACAGCTGCGACGGCAGGTTCTTCGCACGGTTCCCGAGCCCGAGCTCGTGGAGAAGTGAACGCGCACGGTCCTTGGCGCCCTTGCCACCCTTGCCACCACCCAGCTCATCGACCACCAGCAGGTTCTCCTCGGCCGTGAGGAACGGCACCAGGTTGACCGATTGGAACACGAACCCGACGTGCTCGCGGCGGAACTCGGTGAGCTGCTTCGCGTTGTACTCCGAGATGTCGTGCCCGCCGACGATCACCGTGCCATCGGTGGGCGTGAGCAACCCACCGGCGATGGAGAGCAGCGTGGTCTTGCCCGAGCCGGAGGGGCCGAGAAGCGCGACGATCTCGCCGCGGTCGACCTGGAGGGTGGCGTGGTCGAGCGCGACGATGTCGGCGTCGCCGCTGCGGTACACCTTGCGCACGTCGCGCATGTCGAGCACGGTCATAGCAGTGCCTTTCTCATGAGGATGTCCCGATGGCTGACGCCGGATCGACGCGGATGACCCGCCGCAACGACACCGCGCTGCCGAGCACGGCGGCCACGAGCAGCCCTACGAAGGTGAACACGAAGCGATTGGGGGTGAGCTGCAGCGGCACGCCCGCCGGCAAGAAGGCCGATCCAACTGCAGCCACGGCCGCGCCGATCGCGAACGACACCACGGCCACGATGACCGCCTGCAGCACCACGCCGGCGAACAGTCGTCGGCTCGACGAACCGACGGCCTTGAGGACGCCGTACAGGCCGAGACGTTCGAGCGTGAGCAGGCTGAAGAACAGTCCGACCACGGCGAGCACAACCGCCAGGGTGGAGTAGATGATCTGGTTGAACGTGTCGCGCTGTTGCTTCACGCCCGGAAGGGCGAGGACCGCCGCGTCGAGTGAGAGCGTGTGCGTGGCGCCACCGGTGGCAGCGTCGATGGCGGTCCGCAGATCACCGTCGCCCTGGACGGCCAGGGCCTGCACCACGTCGTCGCCCACGGCGGCATCGGGTCGGTTGGCGTTCTGCACCTGCCGCCAGGTGGCGAGGTTCACCCACACCGAGCCCTGCAACAGGTAATTGGTGTCGGACGTGAAGCCGATCACCTCCACCGGCGTCTCTGCCGGACCGACGAGGATGGTGGCACCGACCTTGACCCCGTCGGCCTTCAACAAGTCGTCGGCGATGCCCTGGCCATCGGCGGGTGGCGCGGGCACTCCTTCCGGTGGCAATTCGTACCCGGCGATGGCCACATTGGCCAGGGCCGTGCGTCCCGGTACCTTCGCACCAAGGAGCACGAAGCCGAGACCGCCGACCCGGGTGACCCCGGGGGCAGCTGCCACGCTCGCCCGCTCGACGTCGGTGATGCGACTGCGCAGGAACGACTCGCGAGCGCTCGACGAGAACACGATGGCGTCGGCGCGCTGGGCACGAAGAGCGCCGGTGGACCCGAGATAGAGGCCGTCGAGCAGACCACCGAGGAGCAGAAGCAGCGTGGCGAGGAACGACAGCACGAGGGCGGCCACGACGAACCGGTTGGGCTGTCGGCGCATCTCGAGCAGCGGGAGTCTCATATCTGCACCCCCGCACCGGTGGTGGCCGACAGCGGGTCGAGCCGGAGCACGCGTCGCACGGCGACCAGCGAGGTGAGCAGCGCGAGCGCCAGCACCACCAGGGAGGTGACCACGACGGGCAGGATCTCGACCCGCACACCCAAGTTCTTCACTCCTTGCAGGGCACCGGCGTATAGGCCGAAGGCCACCAGGGAGCCACCCAGCATCACCGCCACCACCTGCACGAGCAGCGAGCACACCAGCGTGCCTGCCGAGGCGCCGATGGCGCGCAGGAGCGTCAGCGCCGCCGCTTTCTGGAACGTTACGATGAGGAAGAACAGCCCGGTCACCAGCGGCACGACGAGATAGAAGAGTCCGAGGATCACGGTGAAGCTGGAACGCACGCTGCTCACCCCGGGCGAACCGTCGACGGCCTGCTGGCGCGTCAGTGCCTCCACCCCGGCCACCTCGGCGTTGATCCGCGCGGCCACGTCTGCAGGCGACTGGCCTGGCTCCACCTGCACGGCGATGGCCGACGGCAAGACGGTGGTCGCGTCGGGGTTGCGCACCTTCTTGGCCGCTTCGAAAGTGGTGAGGCTCACGAACAACACCGGCGACACCGAGTAGTTGGCATCACGGGCCAGGCCCACCACGGTGATGCGTGCGCCGTCCGGTTGCACCTGCACTGTGTCGCCGATGCCGAAGCCGTCACCCTTGTCCTTCTCGCTCGCCACGGCCTCGTTGTCGCCGTGCGGCAGGCGTCCCTTCACCAGGGTGGTGGGCTCGCCGGGCTGGCCGAGCACGTATCCGAACAGCACCGCATCGGTCTCGTTGCCGCTGCCGGCGGTGACGGTGAAGGTCGCCTCGCCAAGGGGCGACGCGGCCTTCACACCGTCGACGTTTGTGACCGCCTCGAGCTGTCCGGGACGGATGATCGATCCCTCGAGGTTCTTGCGGGCCTGGTCGTTGTAGACCAGTACCTCACCCGACTGGTGCTTCAACGCGCCGATGAACTGGTTGACGAGTCCGCCGAGAAGGGCCTGCTGGAAGAGGATGAGGAACACCAGCAGACCCACGGCGCCTGCGAGCAGACCGAACCGCACCTTGGCGCGTTTCATCTCGTGCAGCGCCAGGAACATACGCGACAATGTGTCAGCTTGCGGGAGTCACGTCCATTCGCGCGCGACCTGGGTTCGCGGCCACGTGATCGAAGCGACCGGCGGGACGGATGGTGCGGTACGCGGCCACCACCGGAGCCAGTTCGGCCGGCGTCGCGCCGTGCAGGATGACGCTGTCGGCGCCTACGTCGAACTGGTGCAGGACGGCCGCGGCGCACTGCTCGGGCGAGCCGGTGCCGGCGGGCGCGAGCCACTCGTCGGGAATGAGCGTGGCCACGTGCTCCAGTTCGGCGGTGGTGGCCTTGCCGTCGAGCGCACCGCGGAAGCCCGCCACCAAGGGATCGGCGCGGAACCTAGCGAGCACCGCCGGGTCCCAGTCGTTCGTGCGCACCATCAGGTCGCCGTACACCTGGAGGTAGGTGGCCATTCGGCCGACGGTCTTCTTCAACCGCACGTCGGGTGGCAACCAGTCACCCACCACTGCGAGGCAGCTCCACACGCGCACCGCCGAAGGGTCGCGCCCGGCTTGCTCGGCGGCCTCGCGCACCGTGGCGACACACCGCTGCAGCGTGTCGTCGGTGAAGAAGGTGTGCAGCAGGACCGCGTCGTAGGCACGCCCGGACAGCCGCAGGCTCTGCGGGCCGAACGCGCTCATCAGCAGCGGGATGTCCTCGTCGAACTCGGGGTCGAGCGCGAGCAGCGGCCACTTGCCCGCCGGCCCGTCGTGGCCCACCACCACCTCGCCGCGCCACAGCCGGCGCATGAGCCCGGCGAAGTCGTCCATCTGCGCGGTGGTGATGCGCGGCAGACCGTAGGCGTCGAACACGCGGTCCATGCCCCGGCCGAGCCCGAGCGCGAAGCGTCCGCCGGTGAGGCGGTGCATCGTCGTGGCGAAGCTCGCGGTGACCACCGGGTGCCGAGTGTTGTGGTTGGTGACGCCAGTGGTGATGCCCAGTCGTTCCGTGCAGGCGGCAGCCGCACCAGAGAGGGTGACGACCTCCTTGATGTTGAAGCGCTCGCTGAGGAACACCGAGCCGAAGCCGAGGGCTTCACCGTCGCGGCACTCGGTGAGCAGGTCGGCCGGAGAGCGAGGCGCGCCGGGCAGGCCGTAGAAGGCGAGTTCGTTCAGCTGTTCCACGGCCTCACCGTAGGCGCCCGAGCGCAGCGAGCAGAACGCCGCGCGGCTCGGAAATGTCGGGCGTCCCGCGCGGGACGACTGAGTACCGTTGCCACCGTGGAGCTCCAGCTGCGGCCCGTACGTCGTGACGACATCGCGGTGATGGTCGAGGTGCACCGGCGCGCTCACGGTCATGACGGTGTGCCGCAAGTGATCTCAGCGGCCGATCTCGAGGTCGATCTCGACGAGCAGCTCGTCCCGTGGGCCACCGACACCCGGGTCGCCTTAGCCGACGGGGCGCTCGTCGGCTACGCGTACACGAACCACATGCCCAGCGAGGTGCGCGAGGAGCGGTGCTACATCAACGGCATCGTCGACCCCGCATGGCGCGGGCGGGGCGTGGGCACGGCATTGGCCGGCTGGGCGACGCAGCGCGGCGCGGAGCAGTTGCTCTCCAGCGGGCGCGACCTCCCCCGCTACCTGCGAGCAGGTGCCTACGACTACCAGACCGACGCCCGCGACCTGTACCTCGATCTCGGCATGCGGCCGGTGCGCTACCACGACGAGCTGCTGCGGCCCCTCACCCCGCTGCCGACCATCCCGCTGCCCACGACAGACGACCGCCACGACGTGCACATCGTTCCCTGGCCCGACGACCGCGACGACGAGATCAGGACGGCGAAGAACAACTCGTTCGCCGACCACTGGGGTTCCACCCCCACTTCCCCGGCGCGCTGGGAGCAGATGACGCGCGGTTACGGCTCTCGCCTCGACCTGTCGTTCATCGCCCTCGACGAGGAGGGAGCCGTGGTGGCGCACTGCCTCAACAAGCGGTTCGAGGCCGACGACGAGTTGCTCGGGCGCAGCGATGCGTGGATCGACAACCTGGGCACGTTGCGCGCCTGGCGCGGGCGCGGCATCGCGTCGGCACTCATCGCGCGGTCGCTGCACGCCTTCGCACAGGCGGGGTGCTCGCATGCGTCGATCGGCGTCGACAGCGAGAACCCCACGGGCGCGGCCCGGCTGTACCGCGCCCTCGGCTTCGAGCCGCGCCAACGGATGATCACGTATGAGCGAGTGATCGCCTAGCGACCTATCGTTCGGGCATGGAGTTCATCACCACGCCGCTCGACGACATCGCACCGAAGGTGGCCGCTGCACGCGCCGCGTACGACGCCGGCGTCACCAAGCCCTACGCGTGGCGCGTTGCCACGCTGCAGCGGCTGAGCACCCTGCTCGACGAACGCGAAGATCAGCTGCTCGACGCACTCGCCGCCGACTTCGGCAAGCCGCGGGTGGAGGCCTGGGTCACCGAGATCGGCTTCACCGTCAGCGACATCGCGCACACGCTGGCCAACCTGCCGCTGTGGATGCGGGCCAGGAAGGTGTCCACCCCGGTGGCCTTCAAGCCCGGCAGCTCCTACGTCGTGCCCGAGCCGGTCGGCGTCGCGTGTGTCATCGCGCCGTGGAACTACCCGGTGCAGCTGCTCCTGCTGCCGATGGTCGCAGCCATCGCCGCGGGCAACGCAGTGGTGGCCAAGCCGAGCGAGCTCGCGCCGCACGCCGCCGCCGAGCTGATGTCGCTCATCGAGGCACTCGACGATCCGGCGGTCGTGGCCGTGCAGGGCGGCGTGGCCGAGACCACCGAGCTGCTCGCGCAGCGCTTCGACCACATCCTCTACACGGGCAACAGCCGCGTGGCTCGCATCGTCATGCAGGCCGCGGTCGAGCACCTCACTCCCGTCACGCTCGAGCTGGGCGGGAAGAGCCCCGCCATCGTGAGTCGGAACGCCAACATCGAGATCGCGGCACGGCGCATCGCGTGGGGCAAGTTCGTCAACGCCGGCCAGACCTGCATCGCACCCGACTACGTGCTCGTCGAACAACCGGTGCACGACCAGTTCGTCGCCGCCCTGGGCACTGCCATCCGGTCGTTCTACGGCGACGATCCGCAGGCAAGTGCCGACTACGCGCGAATCGTCAACCAGCCGCACTTCCATCGCCTCGAGAAGTACCTCCACGACGGCCACATCGCGCACGGGGGCACCGCCGACGCCGACACGCGCTACATCGCGCCCACCGTGCTCACCGGCATCACCCGCGATCATCCGGTGATGGGCGAGGAGATCTTCGGGCCCATCCTGCCGGTCATCGCCGTCGATTCGCTCGACGACGCCGTCGCCTTCGTCAACGTCACCGCGTCAGCGGGCGACAAGCCGCTCGCGCTCTACACGTTCAGCGAGAGCGACGACGAGAACGACCGCGTGCTCGCCGATGCCAGCAGCGGCGGCGCATGCGTCAACGGCACGCTGCTGCACATCAGCAACCCCAACCTCCCGTTCGGCGGTGTGGGCGAGAGCGGCATCGGTGCGTACCACGGCAGGTTCGGCTTCGACACGTTCAGCCACATCCGCGCCGTGCACACGCGCAGCACCCGGCTCGACCCGTCGCTGATGTACCCGCCCTACACGGCGAAGAAGGCACGGCTCGTGCGCAAGGGGATGAGCATGCCCGACCCCCACGATGTCGCCGCGAAGGTGCGCAGCCGCTTCCACCGTCCCTGACGGGTGCCGGCTCAGGGTGCCGGGGTGAGCAGGCCGACCACGTGCTTGGCGAGCTGCTCGATGCCCGTTCCCTTGGAGGCGCTCACCCACATCACGTCGCCGGTGTCGAGCCCGGCCGACTTGGCCAGCTCCTTCTTGCGCGTGGCGAGCTTGCTCGGCTTCACCTTGTCGAGCTTGGTGGCCACCACCGTGTGCGGCACCTGGTTGGCGCGCAACCAGTCGAGCATCTGCACGTCGAGCTTGGTGGGTCCGATCTCGCCGTCGACGAGCACGAACACCAGGTCGAGCTCCTCTCGCTCGAGCAGGTAGCCCTCGATCATCTGCTGCCACCCGGCCTTCTCGCGGCCGGGTACTGCGGCGTACCCGTAGCCGGGGAGGTCGACCACGGTGCCGCCGTTGGGCAACGTGAACAGGTTGATCAGCTGCGTGCGTCCAGGTGTGTTCGACACCCGGGCCAGCTGCTTGCGGTTGGCCAGGGCGTTGATGAGCGACGACTTGCCCACGTTGCTGCGCCCGACGAACGCCACCTCGCACGGCGAGTCGGGCAGGTCGACGTAGCGCTTGGCGGACGTGACGAAGGTCAGTTGCAGGGGCACGGGCTCACTTCGGCAGCGATTTGATGAAAGCCGTGATCGCGAGGTCGAGGCCCTGCGTGCTCTTCGCCGTGGCCCACACGATGACGTGCGACGCGGTGATGGAGTCGGAGGCGATGAACCAGTAGAGCCCGTTCGACGACTGGTAGACCACGCCGTCGAGACCGCCGAACTTGCCCGCCTGGGTGGCCGCCGTGCCCGTCAACGCCGGGATGAGCTCGACCAGCGCGCTGCTGGGCAGCGGCGAAGTGGGCAGGTAGACGAACACACGGGAGAACTTCACGCCGGAGCTGTCGGTGACCTCGACCGCGGCCACCTGCCCGGGCTGCGCCTGGGTCTGCGGGCTGGAGTCGAGCAACGACGCGAACGTCTCGACCAGTGACGAGTCGGCGTCGCCGAACGTGTAGCCGGCGACGGGGAGCAGCTGGGGCGCCAAGGCGATGACCGTCTTGTTGCTGTTGCTGTTCGGCGGCTCGGTGACCGGCGGCAACGTCTCGGGGGGAAGTGTCACCGGCGGCACGGTGACGACCGGCGCGGTGATGGGCGGCACGGTCACCGGTGCGTCGGTGACCGGCGGTGTGGTGACGGGCGGTGTGGTGACGGTCGCGCTGAAGAGCGGATCGAGCGAGCAACGCTTGGCCCCGAGGCTGTCGGCCAGGTCGGCGTCGGACGATTCGAGCGACTTGAACTTGGTGATCTTGGCGTCGACGGTCGCCTGGTCGCCCTTGCCGGCCGCAGTCGAGATGGCATCGAGCAACGTGATCTGGTCGTCGTAGTTCGACAACAGGTTCTTGGCATCGGCCACCAACGAACCCGAGCCGGGCACCGGCAGCTTCTTGAGCGCCAGCAACGCGTCTTCGTAGGTCTTCGACGCCTTGCTCGCGAAGGCGCCCTCGTCGGCCAACGATGATGGCGCATCGAGCGCGCCGAGGTCGCTGCCGAGCGTGCGGCAGACCGTGTCGATCTGGCCGACGAACTGTGAGCTGCTCGGTCCACTGCTCCCGCACGCGACCAGGCCACAGGCACCGGCCACCGCCACGATCATTGCCACCCCGCGCCTCATGTCGCCGTCCCTTCGCTGCAGTTCACCCACCGTAGACGTTCCCACCCCGCTCACCGATACAGTCAGGCCGAGTGAGGTTCCTGCCGCCGCACACGCACCGCGACGCGGGCATCCTCATCCGCACACGCGGCATCCGTGGCTTCGTCGACGGACTCGTCAGCGTCGCCCTCGCGGCCTACCTCACCCTCCTCGGCTACAGCCCGCTGCGCATCGGCGTCGTGGTCACCGGCATGCTGCTCGGCTCGGCCGCCGCCACCCTCGTGATCGGCACCAAGGGCCACCACTGGTCGCGGCGCACGCTGCTGTTCTGCGGCAGCATGCTCATGATCAGCACCGGTCTCGGCTTCGGCGCCACCACGTTGTTCCCCGTGCTGCTGTTCATTGGCTTCGTGGGCACGATGAACCCCACGGCCGGCGATGTGAGCGTGTTCCTGCCGCTCGAGCAGTCGATGCTCTCGGCCACCACGCCCGCCGTCAGCCGCACGGCCCTGTACGCCCGCTACGCGTTCATCGGCGGCATCTGTGGTGCGTTCGGGTCGCTCGCCGTACGCGTCCCCGAGGCCGTCGCGCACCACACGTCCATCACCGAGCGCACCGCGTTGCGCGCCTGCTTCTTCGTCTACGCGTTCGCCGGCGTCACCCTGCTGCTGTCGTACCGCGGGCTGAGCACCACGGTGCAGCCCGACAGCGAGCCGCCCGGGCCGCTCGGTCCCTCACGGCGCACCGTCTACCGTCTGGCCGCGCTGTTCTCGCTCGACGCGTTCGGGGGCGGGTTCGTGGTGCAGTCGTTGCTCGCGCTGTGGTTGTTCCACCGCTTCCACCTGTCGGTCAGCGCGGCCGGCACGCTCTTGTTCGTCACCGGTACGTTGTCGGCCGCGTCGGGCTTCGTCGCATCGTGGATGGCGGCCCGGATCGGCCTGGTCAACACGATGGTGTTCACGCACCTGCCGGCCAACGTGTTCCTCGTCCTCACGCCGTTCATGCCCAACCTGCCGTCGGCCCTCACCCTCTTGGTGCTGCGCAGCCTGCTGTCGTCGATGGACGTGCCTGCGCGCACGAGCTACGTGATGGCCGTGGTGTCACCCGCCGAGCGCGCTGCCGCGGCCAGCGTCACCAACGTGCCGCGCAGCCTGGCCGCGGCGCTGCCACCCACCCTCGCCGGATGGATGCTCAGCCACAGCAACTTCGGGTGGCCACTGGTGATCGCCGGGCTGTGCAAGGCCACCTACGACCTGTTGCTGCTGCGCATGTTCCGCCACGTGCGCCCGCCGGAGGAGGCTCACCGGGGCAGGTAGGTGTGGAAGCCCGCTGTGCTCAGCATCTGCATGTCGCGAGTGATGATGCAACCTTCGTAGCCCGCACGTCCGGCGAGCCAGGCGAGCCCGTCGGCGCCCATCACGTACAGCGTGGTCGCGTAGGCATCGGCCTCGGCGATCGACGGACCCAGCACGGTCGCGCTGGCCAGATCGGTCGACGGCTGGTCGACCCGCGGGTCGACGATGTGTGCCCCGCGCTCGTAGCTGCCCGATGTGGCGATGCCCAGTCGACCTTCCGCCTCCAGCACGAAGGCGAGCCGGTTGGCGTCGTTGGGGTGTCGGATGCCCACCCGCCAGCGCTCGTGGTCGTGGTTGCGGCCGGCGAGTGCGATGTCGCCACCGGCGTTGATGCAGTAGTCGCGCACGCCTGCATCGTCGAGCATGGCGGCTGCGCGCTCGACGCTCCAGCCCTTCACGTAGCCGCACGGATCGAACCGGGTGCCGTTGGGCGACGGCAGCGCCCACACGTCGAACACGCCGCCGGTCTCGGTGAGCAGTTGATCGCAGCGCTCGAGCACGTCGAGCACGTCGGACGACACCGCAGGGTCGGTGAGCGCGAGGTCGCCGCGGCCGATGCGGCTGATCGGGCTCTGCTCCTTGTAGGGGCTGAACTCCTCGTCGACGTCGTGGAACCAGCGCACCATGCGGTCGACGAGCGAGCGGTCGTGCGAGTCGACGATGTCGATGGAGATGGTTGTGCCCATCACCGACTCGACGTGGTGGAGGCTCATCCGCTCAGCCGGTGACGCCGCTGGCCTTCTTGGCCGCGTCGATGGCCGACTGCAGCGAGGCCTTGTAGCTCTTCGACGTGTAGGTGGCGCCGCCGATGGTGTCGACCTTGTAGGTCTGCGCCTGCACCGTCTCCTGGATGAGCATGGGCAGCGCCTGCTGGTTGATCCACACGCTCTGCTGATGGCTGTCGGGGTACTGCAGCACCTGCACGTCGCTGATCTTGCCGCCGGCATAGACGACGGCGACCTGCACGGCACCCCAGCGGTTCTGCGAGGCGCCACCGGTGTAGGTGCCGTCCTTGATGTTGCCGGCGGCAGTCCCCTTGGCGGTGGTGACCGGGGCGGCGGGCGTGTTGCCCGCAGCGGTGGTGACCGGGGCGGCAGTGGTGGAGCCCGTCTGACCGGCGGTGGTGCCACCCGTGAGGGTGACCGTGTACGACGTGTTGTTGTGGGCGAACAGACCGGCGAGACCGGCGGTGGTGACCACGCTGAGGCCGAGCGCGGCCAT
Source organism: Acidimicrobiaceae bacterium (assembly GCA_003154135.1). GTDB lineage: Bacteria > Actinomycetota > Acidimicrobiia > Acidimicrobiales > Ilumatobacteraceae > UBA668. The sequence goes on along the minus strand of PMCN01000301.1, from coordinate 8,011 downwards.
CTTGCTGGAGCGGGCCGGCTTCGAGCGACGGCCCGACGGGGCCGGGCCGGGCTTGGCCCCCGGACGGGGGGCGGCCGGTCGGGCACCGCCCTTGGCGCCACCCTTGGCGTTGCCGCCGCCGGAGCGAGCGTTGAGGGCCGCGACCCGAGCGGCGAGGGCCGCTGCCCGGTCGTCGGAGGTGGGCGTGGTGGACACGGTGGTGGTCGGGCGCTGCGCCGGGCGCTGACCTGTCTGGCTGCCAGCCTGCTTGCCCGTCGCCTGCTTGCCGGCCTGCTGCCCTGCCACGCGCTGCTGCCCGGCTGCACGCTGCTGGGTGACCGGGGTGGTGATGCGCGTGTCGACCTTGGGCGGGGGCAGCGGCTGACCGGACTTGCGCGGGCTGAGCTGCTCGAGGCGCTGCTGGAGCAGCGGGTCGATCGGGCGGCGAGGAGGATTGGTCATGGCAGGAGGTCCTTTGGGGGGTCAGGCTGCGGCACGGCGCGCCTGAGCGACGCCGATGAGACGGATGGAGATGGGGTACACGCACACGCCGATGAGGACGGCGAGCACTCGGGTGAAGTACTGGGACGCCGAGTCGGAACCCGACTTGTAGGCGTGGACGGCGGTGAGCGCGATGGCCGGCACCGACAGCAGGTGCACCATGTGCCACGCCTTGCGCGGCAGGCGGCGACGCACACGGGCCACCGACGGCAGCACGACGAGGGCGAAGAGCCAGGCGGCGACGACACCCCAGCCGATGGCCCAACCGACCTTCGAGCTGGGCACGAAGAGATCGACGAAGCCGATGGCGCGGGTGCTGTCGACCAGCGAGAAGAACATGTGCGCACCGAGGAAGCCCAGGGTGAGGCCGCCGAGCCAGTTGTGCAGGGCGAGCCACCAGTTGGGCTTCAACCGGCTGCCGGTGTTGCGGCTGGAGAAGAACAGGCCCCACACGAGCGATGCCACGGCCAGCACGGCGGCGACGATGCCGGTCGCGCGGGTGAGGTACCACCACCAGGAGCTCATGGTGAACATCTTGGACGGCGATCGTGAAGGGGAGGTTCCCTGCAGGTGAGAGTTCTGTAAGAGCCTGCATCGCCCCAGGTCGGGGCCGCACACATCGGGGCTTCACACATCGATGCGGTAGCGAACCACCAGCGGGTCGCCGCTGCGCTGCACGACCGCCCGGTAGCGGTTGACGAGCGTGCGCATGCCGGTGTTCTCGCGCAGGATGTCGGCGATGATGCGCCGCACACCGCGCGTCCGGGCGAGGGCCAGGAGCGCATCCATCAGGCGAGTGCCGACCCCCATGCCCTGGTAGGCGTCGATGACCGTGATCGACAGCTCGGGCGGGCCGTCCTCGGACCCCATCCACCGGGCCACGCCGATCGGCTTGCCCTCGGGATGGTCGTCCAACATCACCGCTGCGTCGAACGCGACGATGGCCGCGTTGTGCACGCCGTCGACCTGCGACAACCGTTCGCGCACGGTGTCGGGCAACTCGCGGACCGCGGTGAAGAAGCGCAGGTGCCGCGAGGCCGGCGACAGCTCGTCGAAGGCTTCGTCGAAGTACCGTTCGAAATCGCCCGGTACCGCTTCGCGGGTGATGATTGCCGGGATGTGGTCGATCACACCATGATGCCGCACCACGGTGACTCCCGCGATGCGACACCTGGCACGTGGCGACGGCCTCGGGGCCTGGCCGGACTCAGTCGCCGAGCTTGTCGAGGAGGTTCTTGACCTCGTCGGCACCCTTCTCGACGGCACCGTCGACCTGGTCGGGCGTCTTGCTCTCCACCAGATCGGCGGCCTTGTCGACTGCGCCCTTCACGGCGTCCTTGTTGTCACCCAGCAGGCCTTCGGCCTTGTCCAGCAATCCCATGTCGATCCCTTCGTCGATCCCTTCGTCGGTCCCGTTCGTGGGTCCGCGGACAAGATGGCACATCGCCGCACCGATTTCCAACGGGGCGGCTCGAAAAACACCGCAGGTCAGGCCCGAAGTGGTGCCTGACCTGCAGTGACGATGGTGGTCGAGACCGGCGTCGATCCGGTGACCCTACGCTTTTCAGGCGTATGCTCTGCCGACTGAGCTACTCGACCGTGATGGGTTGTGTCGCTGGGCCTGGGGCCCCGGCGGTGAACATTTCCCGTTCGGAATTGCTTCCGAGCGGTCCCGACGGGACTCGAACCCGCGACCTCCGGCTTGACAGGCCGGCGTGAACTCCAACTTCACCACGGGACCAGAAGGGCGAACTGCTGCCAGTTCAGATCTGATCTTGCACCCCCAACGGGATTCGAACCCGTGCCGCCACCTTGAAAGGGTGGTGTCCTAGGCCACTAGACGATGGGGGCTAGGCCGCCTCCGGTTGAGAGCGCCGCAACACTATCAGCGACGTCCTCGATTTCCGCCAGCCGAATCCATTTGACCCGGATACGGTGCCCGCCGTGCGCCTCGATCTGGAACCGTCGCTCGTGCCCACCGAGTATCCCTACGCGCACCGGCTACGGGTGCGCTTCGCGGAGACCGATGCGATGGGCATCGTGCACCACAGCCGCTACCTGCCGTACCTGGAAGAGGCCCGCGTCGAGTACCTGCGCCACCTCGGCCATCCCTACCACGAGCTGCGTGCCGAAGGGGTCGACTACGCCGTGCTCGAGGCCTTCGTGCAGTACCGGCGACCGCTGCGCTTCGACGACGAGGTGTGGGTGCACCTGCGCCTCGGCGCGGCCACCCGCGCCACGTTCCAGATCGCCTACCTGCTGACGGTCGACGGCGAGGCCTGCGCCAGCGCGGTCACCGTGCACGGGTGCGTCAACGCGCAGGGCCGACCGGTGCGCATGCCCGCGTGGTTGCTCGACCTGGCGAGCTGAACGACCCTCCGCTCAACGACACGGCCGTGAGACTGTCGGCAGAACGACAACCGTTCGCAACATCGTTCTTACTCTCCGTGGTTAGGGTGCGCACATGCGCCTCACCCGACTCGCAGGCGCCGTCACGCTGGGTTACCTGGCCGGCACCTTCCCCACCGCCGATCTGGTGGCGCGCCGGGTGTCGGGTGGCACCGTCGACCTGCGTGCGGCCGGCACGGGCAACCCCGGCGGCGCCAATGCGGCCAAGCTCCTCGGCGCCAAGGCCGGGTCGGCCGTCATGGCCGGCGACGTCGCCAAGGGCGCGCTGGCCAGCGGCATCGGCGCCGCGGTCGCCGGTCCGCTGGGCGCGCACCTCGCCGGCACCGCGTCGGTGATCGGGCACTGCTTCCCGGTCTGGAACGGCTTCCGCGGCGGCAAGGGCGTCGCCGCCAGCGTCGGGCAGTGCCTCGCCACCTTCCCCGCCTACTTCCCCATCGATCTCGGTGTCGCGGCCATCACCGCCTCCAGCCCGCGTTGGCGGCAGCGTGCGTTCGCGGCAACGCTGGCGTCGAGCACGGCGTGGGTGATCGGTGGCCTCGTGTGGTGGCGCCGTCGGTGGCCCAACCTGTGGGGGCCCACCCCCAGCCCTGCACTGCCGGCAGCGGCGCTCGTCAGCAGCGGGGTCATCGCCTGGAAGTTCGCCACGGCGCGGCCACCGACGCCATCGCCGTCGCGGGCCGCAACGGTCGAGGCGGCCGCGGCATGATCGGCATCGCCACCGACAGCAACGCCCAGCTGCCGCCCGAGCTGGTCGACCGCTACGGCATCGAAGTGGTGCCGCTCACCGTGACGGTCGACGGTCGCGAGCACCTGGAAGGCCTCGGCCTCGACGCCGACGCCTTCTACGCGCACTTCACCGACGACCACCGACCCGAGGTGGGCACCAGCCAGCCCAGCCCGGGTCAGTTCGCGGTCGCCTACGAAGACCTCATCGCGCGGGGCTGCACCGAGATCCTGTCGATCCACCTCAGCGCGGCCCTGTCGGGCACGCTCAACTCGGCACGCCTCGCCGCGCACTCCACCGCGATCCCCGTGCGGGTGGTCGACTCGGGCACCGCCAGCTTCGGCATCGGCTGCTGCGTGTGGGCTGCCGCAGAAGCGGTGGCCCACGGCGCCACGCTCGACCAGGCCGCACAGGTGGCCGAGCAATTGGCACCCACCATCGGCAACGTGTTCGTGGTGGGTGTCACGCAGTTCCTGCGCGACGGCGGTCGGGGCGGCGGAGCCACCGACGGGCCGGGTCTCGCCGTGCTCACCCTGCGCGACGGCGAGGTGCAGGTGCTCGCCCGCTGCGACACCATGCTCGACACGGTGCACGCCATGGCGGCCTACGCGCTCGGATGGGGCGAGCACCTCTTCGTCGCCGTCGGCCACAGCGACGCGTCGAGCCTGCCGATCGCCGACGCACTCGCCGACGCGGTCGGCGCGGCGGCCAACGTGTCGGAGGTGGTGCGCTACCGGGTCGGCCCGAGCGTCGGCGTGCACACGGGTCCCGGCACGGCCGGCCTCTTCGTGTTCAGCGCCGGCATCACAGCTCGGTGATGGCGAACACGGTGGCCTCGAGCAGGTAGCTCAAGAACGCATACAGCTGGTGCTCGCCCACCATGGGGTCGTCGTCGCGCACGCGCGACGGGTCGTGCTGCTCGCTCACGTCGAGCAGCGTGCCCAGCACGAGTCGCACGCCGTTGAGCGATTGCATGAAGCCCTGCACCGCTGCGTCGTCGAGCACCGCGCCGGCGCGCAACGACGTCTCCACCATTGCGATGCCCTCCAACCGCGAGGCGACGAGATCTTCACGCATGAGCCGCTGGTACTCGGCCTCTGCCTCCGCGTCGTCGGCCAGGTGGTAGGCGGGCGGGAACAGGCGGCGCAGCAGGTCGTGGTGTGCCGGGTCGTCGCTGAGCAGCAGGCTGCGCAGCTCGCCGAGCAGGCGCACGACGAGATCGATCTCCTCCGCATCGAGGTGCAGCACGTAGCCCCCGGTGGTCGGCTCCACCACGTGTCGGGGCTTCTTGCGGCGTGCCATGCGGCGACACGGTAACGCTCACTCGGCGGGGATGCGCCCTTCGGCCGTGGCCCGGTCGAGCTGCGCGAGCGCCATCTCCCACATCTCGGGCAGCACCGGCTGCACGTGCACGCCGTTGCGGGCGATGACCCTCGAACGGGTGATGCCGTACTCGCGCCACGCGCTCCCGCCCTCGGCCATGTTGAGCAACATCGGAGCTAGGCGGTCGACAGCCATCACGTACCGGGCCTCCGCCGTGTCGCCGGCCTCGTACTCGTCCCACAGCGCGCGGAAGTGCTCGCCGAGCGCAGGCGGCAGGAGCCCGAACAAGCGGTCGGCCGCCTCCAACTCGCGCGCCCGCTTGGTGTCGGCGAGCTCGGAGGTGTCGTAGGCGAACGTGTCGCCGGCGTCGATCTCGACGATGTCGTGGACCAGCGCCATGCACACCGCCTTGCCGACGTCGACGGGCTCCATGGCCAGCGGTGTCATGATCATGGCCGCGATGCCGAGGTGCCACGAGTGCTCGGCCGTGTTCTCGCGTCGCGACCCGTCGGCGAGCCAGTTGCGCCGCTCGACACCCTTCAGCCGGTCGACCTCCATGAAGAACGACATGAGGGCGCGCGCATCGGGGGTGCTCATGCGGTCGACCGTACTCGTTTCGTCGAAGTTACCGGTCAGTAGCTAACGTCGCGAGCCATGGATGACATCACCAAGGTCGGCATTCTGGGTTCGGGCATCATGGGGTCGGGGCTGGCGGAAGTGGCCGCCAAGGCCGGGTACGACGTGGTGGTGCGGTCGCGTTCGCTCGCCGCGGCGAATGCCATGGTGGCCTCCATCGACAAGGGCTTCGTGAAGGCCATCGGGCGCGGCAAGGCCACCGAGGACGAGCGCGCGGCAACGATGGCGCGCATCCAGGCCACCGATCACCTGGGTGCACTGGCCGACTGCGATCTGGTCATCGAGTCGGTCGTCGAAGACCTCGCCGTCAAGAAGGCGCTGTTCATCGAGCTCGAGCAGATCGTGAAGCCCAGCGGCATCCTCGCCACCAACACCAGCACACTGCCCGTGGTCGACATGGCCATGCAGACCCAGCGTGCCGACAAGGTGTGCGGCATCCACTTCTTCAACCCGGCTCCCTTGATGAAGCTCGTCGAGGTGGTGCGGCCCATCACCGCCAGCGACGAGACGATCGCCGCCGCCATGGTCTTCGCCACCAAGTGCGGCAAGGACGCCGTCGAGGTGAAGGACCGCGCCGGCTTCATCGTCAACGCCCTGCTCTTCCCCTACCTCAACAACGCCGTGCGCATGTGGGAGCAGGGCACCTCGTCGATGGAGTCGATCGACACGGCGATGAAGGGCGGCTGCAACTTCCCNNTCGCGCTGCTCGACCTCGTCGGCCTCGACACGTCGCTCGCCATCCTCGACGCGCTGTACCAAGAGTTCCGCGATCCCAACTACGCGGCCGTGCCCACGCTGCGCCGCATGGTTGCTGCCGGCCACCTCGGTCGCAAGAGCAAGCGCGGCTTCTACGCGTACTGAGCAGGAACGAGCCGCTGAGCAAGAATGAAATCGTGATTGCGCCGCCCGACCGCTCCCCGATCGAGCCTGCGGCCACGCAGTGGCAGTTCCCCTCGCCGCACGTCGCCGATCCTCACGGACTGGTGGCGGTGGGCGCCGACCTCGAACCCGGCACGCTGCTCGCTGCGTACCGGCGCGGCCTGTTCCCCATGCCGTTCGGCCGGCGGCGAGTGGGCTGGTGGTCGCCCGACCCACGCGGGGTGCTGCCGCTCGACGGCCTGCACGTGTCGCGGTCGTTGCGCCGGAGCTGCGATCGATTCGACGTGCGCGTCGACACGTCGTTCGAGACCGTCATACGACGCTGTGCCGAGCCCGATCGTCCTCACGGCTGGATCAACGAGCAGTTCGTCCAGGCCTACACCCGGTTGCACGAGCTGGGCTGGGCGCACAGCGTGGAGGCCTGGCTCGACGGCGAGCTGGTGGGCGGCCTCTACGGCGTGCGCATCGAGGGCCTGTTCGCCGGCGAGTCGATGTTCCACACCGCGACCGACGCGTCGAAGGTCGCGCTGGTCCGGCTCGTCGACTGGTTGCGCGCCACCGGTGCGTCGCTGCTCGACGTGCAGTGGCACACCGCGCACCTCGCGTCGCTGGGAGTGGTGGAGATCACCCGCGGCGAGTACCTCGATCGCCTCGCGCTCGCCGTGCACCCGGCGGCACCCGCCCGGTAGCGGGTGCCGGGGGACGAGCCCCCGGCACCAGCGCCGCTCGAGGCTGCAGGGTCCCGCTCCGATCCTGCACCGCTCGCGGTTTCCGCCCGCTGAGAGCTCCCGTCGAACCCTCCCTACCGTGACGAAGAGCTATCGGCCCTCCCTGTGGTCGCCTTGAGGACTTCTTGACGCTCGCGACGGGGTGGCGACGAGTGCTACCGACCGGTAACACTGCACGCATGACTCGTCGCGACGACCCCTGGCTGATGCGCACGTACTCGGGCCACTCGTCGGCCCGGGCATCGAACGAGCTCTACCGCACCAACCTGGCCAAGGGCCAGACCGGCCTGTCCATCGCCTTCGACCTGCCCACGCAGACCGGCTACGACCCCGACCACGTGCTGGCGCGGGGCGAGGTGGGCAAGGTGGGGGTGCCCGTGGTGCACCTCGGCCACATGCGCACGCTGCTCGACCACATCCCGCCGGGGCAGATGAACACGTCGATGACCATCAACGCCACCGCCGCATGGCTGCTGGCGCTCTACGTGGCCAACGCCGAGGAGCAGGGCGTGCCCAGCACCGCACTGCGCGGCACCACGCAGAACGACATCGTCAAGGAGTACCTGTCGCGGGGCACGTACATCTTCCCGCCCGAGCCCAGCAAGCGACTCATCGTCGACATGGTGGCCTGGTGCGCACAGCACGCTCCCAAGTGGAACCCGATGAACGTGTGCAGCTACCACCTCCAGGAGGCAGGCGCGACGCCGGTGCAGGAGATCGCCTACTCGCTCGCCACCGCCATCGACGTGCTCGACGCAGTGCAGGCATCGGGCCAGGTGTCACCGGAGCAGTTCCCGCAGGTGTTCGGCTCCATCTCGTTCTTCGTCAACGC
>PMCN01000205.1 GCA_003154135.1 Acidimicrobiaceae bacterium | reverse complement strand
ACAGCACGGCGACCGCGATCGGCGTGGCCCACGTGGCCCACTTCGGCACCGGCTTCCATCCCGGCGCCAGCATCACCCATCCGCAGATGGCGCCACCGATGCCACCACCGATGTGACCGCCGATCGAGATGCCACTGATGGTGAATGTGAGCACCAGGTTGAGCACCAGCGTGGTGCCGATGCCGGTGCTGAAGATGTTGACGCCGCGGCGGTGCAGGCCGACTGCGGCTCCGGCCATGAGGCCGAAGATGGCGCCCGACGCGCCGCCGGTGATGCCTGGGGTGTTGACGACGATGACGCCCAGCGACCCGGCGAGCAGGCTGGCGAAGTACATCAACGCCAGTTTCTTGCCGCCCAGCGCGCGCTCGAGCAGGTTGCCCAGCTGGAACAGCAGGAGCATGTTCATGCCGATGTGGAAGAACCCGAAGTGGATGAACTCGTTCGTGACCAGCCGGTACCACTGGTGGGTGGGATCGTGTGAGCCGTCGGTGTACGCCACGCCGTACTTCAGGATGTTGCGGCTCAGGCCGAGGTTGGCGTGTGCCTGGGTGATGCCGCCGCCGAACGACTTCGGGTCCTTCACGCCCATCCACAGGAACACGAGCACGTTGATGGCGATGATGGTGTAGGTGACCGGGGTGAGCACGCGCGAGCTGGCGAACTTCACACGCGTGGCCACGTCGGGCCGGGCGGCGCGAGCGCAGTCGACGCAGTGCGACCCCACCGACGCCTGCACGAGGCACTCGGAGCACGCCGCCTTGCCGCATCGCGTGCAGTGACGGCCACCCTCTCGGTCGGGGTGGCGGTAGCAACGCTCGACGGTGGGAGGCAGGGGCAACGACACGGGCGTCAGGCTAGCGACGCGGCCCCGGCCAGCGTCAGCGGCTGATGCGGCCGGCGAACAGGTCGGCGGCGGTGGGCTCGCCGAGGAGGTGGCCCTGCACCAGATCGCAGCCGAGCACGCGCAGCCGGCGCAGCTGGTCGGCCGAGGTGACCCACTCGGCCACGACCTGCATGTCGAGTGCGTGCGCGAGCTGGATGATGGCTCGCACGATGGGATCGTCGTCGCCGCTGGTGCCCAACATGCGTGCGACGGTGCCGTCGAGCTTCAAGACATCGGCCTCGCACATGCGCAGCGCGGTGAGCGACGAGACGCCCGTGCCGAAGCTGTCGAGCGCGAGCTGCACACCGAAGCGGCGCAGTGCCTGCAGCGAACGAAGGCTGCCCGGCTGCTGATCGTTGAGCGTGTCTTCGTCGAAGTCGAAGGTGAGCTGGTGGGGGCTCAGCTCCATCTGGCGCACGGTGGCCAGCACGCGCTCGACGAAGGTGCCCTCGGCCAGTTGACGGGCAGAGACGTTGATGTGCACGCTGAACGTGCGATCGACCAGCCCCGCGTCGAGCCATGCGCGGGTGTCGAGGCACGCCTGGCGGGTGACCCAGTCGCCGATGGGAACGATGGCGCCGGACTCCTCGGCGAGGTGCAGGAACTGTGCGGGCAGCAGCGTGCCGCGCTCGGGATGGTCCCAGCGCAACAGCGCCTCGGCGCCGGCCACGCGTCCGCTGTGCGTGGAGATGATGGGCTGGTAGGCGAGGCGCAGCTGACCTGCGGCAAGCGCTTGCTCGAGCTCGTTGCCGAGCTCTTTGTGCGTGCGCGACTCGGCACGCATTGCGTCGGTGTAGAGCTCGCTGCGCGACCGCCCGCGACGCTTCGCCTGGTACATCGCGATGTCGGCGTTGTGCAGCAGCTCAATGGCGGCCTCGCCGGCGCTCGTCCCTTCGATGTGCTGCGGGCTGGTGACGGCCACGCCGATGCTGACGGACAGCTCGACCTCGATGCCGTTGAGCATGATGCGGCCGCTGAGCGAGTGGCGGATGCGCTCGGCGAGGTCGAGCGCGATGTGCTCGTCGATGTTGCCGTCGCACAGCACGACGAACTCGTCGCCGCCGATGCGGGCCACCACGTCGGACGGGCGGGTGGCGTGCGAGATGCGGTGGGCCACCTGGGTGAGCAGCGCGTCGCCCACCTCGTGACCGACCGTGTCGTTGACGTCCTTGAGGCGGTCGACGTCCATGAACAGGATGGCGACGTTGCTGCGCGTGCCGCGGATGCCGTCGAGTGCGTCGGCCGCGGTGCGCAGCAGCATCAGCCGGTTCGGCAGGCCGGTGAGCGGGTCGTGGTTGGCCTGACGGGTGAGCTCGCTCTGCAGGTGCTTGGTGGCGGTGATGTCGCGGGCGACGCCGCCCCAGTACTCGACGATGCCGTCGGACGAGCGACGCATCACGAGGTCGACGTCGAGCGTGCGCTCGAGGCCGTCCGGCCCGCGGAAGCCCACTTCGCCGGTCCAGGTGGACGTGATCGACGAGTTGACGATCTCCCGCGGAACCTGGTCGCGGATGGCCTGCAGAAGACCGCGTGCTGCGGGGTCGCGGATGAGGTCGAGCGCATCGGTGACGCCGAACATGTGCCGAGCGGCCTCGTTGGTGTACACCGGCGAACCGTTGCGGTCGAGGATGAGCACGGCGTCGCCTGCCGACCCGACGACTCCCTCGAGGCGGTCGAGCAGCTGCTGGCGGATGACGTGGTCGGTGAAGTCGAGCGCAGTGCCCGCGAAGCCGGTGGTACGACCCAGGGTGTCGGTGAGCGGGCTGGCATCGATGCGCACCCAGGTCATGCGACCTTCGCCGTGCCACACGCGGAACTCCACGCACACGTTGCCGCCGGCGTCGACGCCACGGCGCCAGGCCAGCTCGGCGCTGGCGCGATCGCCCGGATGTGCGTTGGCCCAGGGTGGGCCACCCAGCGGCGACCCGGTGGACACCTGCACGAGCGCGCCGAATGCTGCATTGGTCGCGGTGACGCGACCGTCACGGTCGGCCTGGAACAGGCCCACCGGCAGCGAGGGAAGCACTTCGTCGATGTCCGCCATCCTTACCGAGTTCGAGGTTGCAGCATCGTTATCGGCCGCTGTCAGGGACGGCTGAAGGTGCCGTTGACCTGAGCCGACTCTAGTTCGGCACTGCGGATGTCGACGAGCATGGCGGCACCGGGCGTGCCGTCACCCAGCTGCAACGACCGCCCAAGGTAGTGCACGGCGAGCAGGTACGTGTGCGTCGAGCCGGCGGGTGGGCACGGCCCGGTGTACCCGGTGGTGCCATTGCCGTTGGTGCCCTCGTAGGCGCCGACCGGGATGGCGTTCTCGTCGATGGTCATCGCCGAGGCGTCGATGCCCCCGACGGCCCAGTGCACGAAGTTGGGTGCCTGCAGGTCTTGCAGGGTGATCGCGATCTCGACGGTGCCTGGCGGCGCTGCGCTCCAGGCCAGGGCGGGTGACACGTTGGCGCCGTCGCAGGTGTAGCGGGTGTCGATGGTGGCGCCACTGGCCCATGGGGCGGTGAGCCGCAGCAAGCCTGTCGTGCCGAGCGTCGTGCCGAGCGTGGTGCCGAGCGTCGTGTCGCCGGTGCCGTCGTTGCCGCCGAAGCCGGTGTCGGGCACCGCGGTGGTCGACAGCGCGACGGTGGTGGTGCTGATCGACGACGTCTGATCGGGACGCGGCGGACGGAGGGTGCGGCCGTCGTGGCGGCAGCCGGTGGCCACCATCAGCAAGACGAACGCGGAGGAGAGCAGGACGACTCGGCGCACCGCAGCAGCCTACGCGGGGTGACGCACGGATCGTGGTCAGGGATAACGTGCCCGGTGTGAACGACTCCCCGAGACTCAGTCTGCTCACCCTGCACGCCCATCCCGACGACGAAGCGTCGAAGGGCGCGCCCACGCTGGCCAAGTACAAGGCCGAAGGGGTGCACACCGTGCTCGTCTGCTGCACGGGCGGCGAGGAGGGCGACCTGCAGAACCCGTCGCTGCGCGAACCCGGCCAGCCCTTCCACGGGCTCACTCCCGAGCAGGACAAGGTGCTGCTCGCCGAGCTGCGCCCGTCCGAGCTGCACGAGTCGGCGCGCATCATCGGGTTCGACGAGGTGGTGATGCTCGGCTACCGCGACTCGGGCATGAAGGACGCGCCGGCCAACGAGCACCCCGACTCGTTCCACATGGCGCCGCTCGACGAGGCCGTCGGCCGCTTCGTGGCCGTCATCCGCCGTGAGCGGCCGCACGTCATCATCACCTACGGCGACGACCAGCGCGGGTATCCGCACCCCGATCACGTGAAGGTGCACGACATCTCGCTGCCTGCCTTCGAACGCGCCGGCGACCCGTCGTGGTACCCGGAGGCGGGCGAGCCGTGGCAGCCGCTGAAGCTGTACTACACCGTCTGGTCGAAGGCCCGCCTGATGGCCGTGCACGAAGGGATGATCCGCCACCGCGGCGAGTCGCCCTACGACCAGGACTGGCTCGACCGTCCGGGGCAGGACCACCGCATCACCACCAAGATCAACGTCGGCCCCTACCTGTGGGCGCGCAGCGGTTCGCTGCGGGCGCACGCCACCCAGGTCGACCCGAGCGAACCGTGGTGGTTCGGCCTCACCGACGACCAGCTCGCCGAGGTGTACCCGTGGGAGGACTGGATCCTCGCCCGCTCGCTCGTGGGCGAGCCCGCCGAGGGCACGCAGGAGGACGACCTGTTCGCCGGCGTGCGCGAGCGGGCCACTGCGGTGTCGTCGTGAGCCTGCAGTACCGAGTGGCGTTCGCCAAGAACGACGAGGCAGTCGAGGGGCCCGACGACGCGGCAGTGGTGGTCACCGTCGGCGCCGCCGACGCCGCGCTCGACCCCACGGTCGCGTTCATGCAGGGCAAGTTGAAGAGCACCGGGCCGACGGGACCGTTGCTCGCCGCGCTGGCCGACGGCTCGGCCGCGGCGGCCATCAGCCGGCTCGCATCGCGTCCCTGAGCGAGCGGTAGCCGATGGGCACCGCGCCACTGTCGGCCAGCAGCGTGCGCATCGTGGCGTCGGCCGTGACCAGCTCGTGGTCGTCGATCCACAGTGGCGCCGAGGCGCTGAGCGCGCGCACCTCGGGCGAGTCGATCACCGGCTGCACGTGGATCTCGGTGACCCCCGGCTGCAGTGTGCGGATGGCGTCGTAGACGCGCTCGCGGCTTCCGGCCCGCCAGTCGTGGTCGAAGTGGTCGGGGAACAGCACCCCTTCCTCGGCGGCCAGCCGGCGGAACGGGAAGCCCGCCTGTTCGGCCGTGATGGTGGAGGGCAGGCGGATGGGCAAGCGGAACTCGGTGGCGAGCTCGAGGTAGACGTCGAAGAACTCGGGCCGCAGCGTGATGACCGACAGGTGAGGCGCGAGGTGCGTGACGTCGACCCCCCAGGCGACCGCCCGCTCGATCTGTGCGCGGCACTCGCGCAGCACCTCGGCGGGATCGGCGTGCTGCCACAGGTCGTCGACGTCGCGGGGGAAGCCGCCTTCACCGCTGAGCAGGCTGGGCGCGTGGGTGATGGGGCCGAAGCGGTACGCCTCGTGCTCGCAGTTGAGCGTGAGGTGCACGCCGATGTCGTCGGTGGGCTCGGCGAGCATGGCGGCGTGCCGCGCCCATGGCGCCGGCACCATGAGGCTGGCGCAGGTGGCCACGCCGTGGCGCAGCGCGTCGAACACGCCCTCGTTGGCGGCATGGCAGCTGCCCAGGTCGTCGCACGAGATGATGACCAGGCGGGTGTCGGCCGTGTAGCCGAGGCGTTCGGCGAGGGTGGTCATCGTCGGCACGCTATCCGCTGCACCGGGCCCACAGACCGATGTCGTCGGTGCGCGCCGCCTGTGCCGCGGCGACGAACTCGTCGACGTGCGCCACGTTGGGTGGGATGGTGAGCGGGCGGGCGTAGCCATGGCGGATGATCTGCAGGTTGACGAACATGCCATCGTCGCTGCGGTACACGTACGCGAGCAGTCGCCCGTACACGTCGCGCGCCACGACGTCGCGTTCGAGGTGCAGCCGGGTGCCCGCCGGCAGCAGCGAGGTGGTGTACTTCGTGGCTTCCGGCCCGAAGCACTGCACGGGCGTGTTGGGCTTCTTCGTCTCCGGGGTGTCGATGCCGATGAGGCGCACTCGCTCGACCTTGCCGTGCACGCGCACGCCGATGGTGTCGCCGTCGGTGATGTACTCGAGCGTTGCGTTGGCGTCGAGCGTTGCGTTGGCGGCGAGCGTGCCCGCGCCGGGGGAGGGTGTGGCGGCTCTCGGCGCGCCACATGCCGTGAGGATCGCGGTGACGAAGAGGAGAGCCGCCAGGAACCGCCGCATCCGGTCGTTCTATCGACCGATGCGGTCAGAGCAACGCGTCGACCTGGCCGAGGGCCAGACTCATGCCTTCCTCCATGCCCATGGCGACCATCTGCTCCATCGCCTCGACCGAGGGGAAGGTGGTCGTGATCGACATGCGCGTGCCGCCCGAGTCGAGGCCGTCGATGGTGACACGCGTCGACGTGACCGGCAGCGCCGGGTTCTCGTCGCCGTGCTCGTCGGCGAAGCCGTCGACGAACTCCAGGGCATGCGGCGGCGTCATCGACTGCACGCGCCACCAGCCGTGGTGCTGATCGCCGGTCGGACCGGTCATGAAGTAGCTCACCTTGCCGCCGGGTGTGAAGTCATGATCGACGACGGTGGCGGGGTACACGGGCGGCCCCCACCACCGCTCGAGCAGCCGGGGATCGGCCCAGATCTGCCACACGCGCTCGGCACTGGCCTGGAACTCGGACGTGATGGTCATCGTGAGCGTGTCGGTGTCCTTGTGGACGTTGGTGACGGTCATCGTGGGTCTCCTTCGGTGAAATGGGTCGGCTCGGCGAGCAGGTCGTCGATGCGGTCGATGCGGCCGCGCCACATGGCCTCGAGCTGGTCGAACAGCGCATACACCGTGCGGACCGTGTCGATCCGTCCGTGCACGAGCTGTTCGCGGCCGTGCCGTTGCTTGCTGACCAGCTCGGCGCGTTCCAGCACGGCCACGTGCTTCTGGACCGCGGCAAAGCTCATCGGGTAGCGACGGGCGAGCGCCGANNCGGTCCGCTCGTTGCTGTTCGACCAAACCTACAACCATATGGTTGTAGGTTAGACGATCGCGGTCGACCCCGCAACCCCATCGTGTTCCCGTGAGCGGGTCAGAGGCGTTCGATGATGGTGCCGGTGCCCAGACCGCCACCGCAGCACATGCTGATGAGGCCGTAACGGCCACCGGTGCGCTCGAGCTCGTACAGCGCCTTGGTGATGAGGAAGCCGCCGGTGCCNNCCCAGTGGGTGGCCGAGGGCGATGGCTCCGCCGTTGGGGTTGGTGCGGGCCGGATCGGCGCCGACTTCCTTCTGCCAGGCGAGCACCACGGAGGCGAAGGCCTCGTTGATCTCGAACGTGTCGATGTCGTCGATGCTCAAGCCGGTGCGGGCCAGCAGGCGCTTGGTGGCGTCGATGGGGCCGGTGAGCATGAGGACGGGATCGACTCCCACGTTGCAGGTGTCGACGACGCGGGCGCGGGGCGTGAGGCCGAGCGCCGCCGCCTTCTCCTCGGTCATCAGCAGCACCGCGGAGGCGCCGTCGCTGATCTGCGACGAGTTGCCGGCGGTGTGCACGCCGTTCTCGCGGCCGACGGGCTTCAGCGAGGCGAGCTTCTCCATCGTGGTCTCGCGCAGGCCCTCGTCGCGGTTCACGGTGTGGAACGTGCCGGTGAGCTTGCCCTCCTCGTCGCGGTCGGGTGCCTGCACCGGGATGTACTGGCCGGAGAAGCGGTCCTCGGCCCACGCCTGCGCGGCGCGCTGCTGGCTGGCGAAGCCGAAGGCATCGGTGTCGGCGCGGGTGATGCCCCACTTGTCGGCGATGCGCTCGGCGCCTTCGAACTGCGACGTCATCTCGTACTGATCGAAGTAGGCCTTCGGGATCGGGATGCCGAGGCCGAGGGCCTTGCTGCCGCCGACGCCGATGGGGATGCGGCTCATCAGTTCGACACCGCACGCGAGGGCGACGTCGACCACGCCGCTGCCCACCAGCGCGGTGGCGAGGTTGGTGGCCTGCTGGCTGCTGCCGCACTGCGTGTCGACGGTGGTGGCGGCGGTGGACATCGGCAGCCCGGCGGCCAGCCAGGCGGTGCGCGTGATGTTGAACGCCTGCTCGCCGACCTGGCTGACGCAGCCGCCGACGACCTGGCCGATCTCGGTGGGATCGATGCCCGTGCGCTCGATGATGGCCTTCTGCACGGCACCCAGCGCCTCGGCCGGGTGGAGGGTGGACAGCCCGCCGTTGCGCTTGCCAATGGGGGTGCGGACGGCATCGACGATGACGATGTTGCTCATGTCGGCAGCCTACGGTGGCGATCATGCCCAGCTTCAACCCTGCGCTTCGCCCCTCCGACGCCGTCGGCGGGCACCGCTACATCCACGTCATCGGTGCCACCGTGTTCGTCGACGACCGTCCCGGCGACCCCACGTGGCCGCGGCACTTCCTGGGCATGCTCGACGACGAAGCCGTCTGGGGAGTCGACGTGCCCCATGGCGACGACCCGTCGTACGGTGCCGCCACCGACCTGTACTCGTACTACGGGCGGGCCAGCGAGGTCGAGTGGCTCGTCGCCGGACGCGCCGTGCAGCTCATCGACTGGGCCCGCACGCACCGGTTCTGCGGTCGCTGTGGCGCGGCCACCGAAGCCCAACCCCACGAGCGGGCGATGAAGTGCCCCTCGTGTGGCCTGCTCGCCTTCCCGCGTCTGGCACCCGCCATGATCACGCTCGTCACCAAGGGCGCGCCGGGTGCCGACCAACAGGCGCTGCTCGCTCGCGGCGTGCAGTTCCGCGGGCCGATGTACTCGTGCCTCGCCGGCTTCGTCGAGCCCGGCGAGTCGCTCGAGGGCGCAGTCGAACGCGAGGTCTTCGAGGAGGTCGGCCTGTCGGTGGGCAACATCCAGTACCGCGGCAGTCAGCCCTGGCCGTTCCCGCACAGCCTGATGGTGGGCTTCCGTGCCGAGTGGACGGCGGGCGACATCGTCTGCGACCCCGAGGAGATCGTCGACGCCCAGTGGTTCACCCGCGACGCACTCCCGTCGATCCCGCCGCACATCTCCATCGCCCGCAAGCTCATCGACGCCTGGCTCGTCGACGCCTGACCAGCGTCAGACGAGCTTGTCGGAGAACCAGTCGAGGATGATCTCGGCCCGCTGGCGGCGATGCACGGGTGAGCCGCTGCGGGAGAGCTCGTGGCTCTCGCCGGGGAAGCGGTAGAACGTGACGTCCTTGCCCAGCAGGCGCATGGCGACGAACAGCTCCTCGGCCTGGCTGATGGGGCAGCGCAGGTCGTTCTCGCTGTGGATGATGAGGAACGGGCAGTCGATGGCACGCACGTTGCGCATCGGCGACAGCGAGTCGTACGCCTGCGGATCGTCGATGTGGCGCGGCCCGTGCTCGATCCGGAAGATGGTGGAGATGTCGCTGGTGTACTCCTCGGTGAAGAGGTTGTTCACCGCGCGCTCGCTGCAGATGCCCTTGAACCGGTTGCTGAACCGACCGGCGAGCTCGGTGGCCATGTAGCCGCCGTAGCTGCCGCCTTGCATGCCCACGCGCTGCGCGTCACAGAACGCGTAGTGGGCGAGCGCATGATCGAGCACGGCCAACAGGTCGTCGACGTCGAGCCCACCCCAGCCCGAGCCGGGGGCAGTGTGGTGCTTGGGGCCGAGGATGGCCTGGCCCCACGACTCCTCGCGCCCCGAGCCGCCGCGCGGGTTGCTCATCAGCACCACGAAACCCGCTGCCGCCTGGAACTGCGCTTCGTCGAAGAACGTCTCGCCGTACTGGGTGTGCGGGCCGCCGTGCACGTTGAGGATGACCGGGTACGTCGCCGTCGGGTCGAAGCCCGCGGGCCGCATGATCCAGGCGTCGATCTCGTCGCTGCCGTCGGTGCACGGGACGGCGAACCGCTCCCATGTGAGCGGCTCGACCGTGACGCGGAAGCGCGCCGCGAACGACGTGAGCCGGCGAGGCTCGCCATCGCTGAGCACGAAGACGTCGGCCACCTCGTCGACCGCTCCGGCGCAGTAGGCCACGGTGCCGCCGCGGGTGTCCATGCCCTTCACCGAGATCGGCCCGGCCGTGAGCTTCACGGGTGCAGCGCCGTCGGTGGTCACTCGCATCACGTGGGTCTCGCCGCGGTCCTCGGCAGTGCCCACCAGCGTCGTGGCGTCGAGCCACCGGGGCTGCACGGTGCCCGCCGTGGTCTCGAACGTGCGGTCGAGCGCCGCGCTGAGCCACCGGTGCGGGCCGCCGGCGATGGCGACGAGACCGACCTTCACGTTCTGCGGGTCGGTGCTCGGGTCGTCGTGGCCGAGGAATGCCACGTGCGTGCCGTCGGGCGAGACCGACGGCGACGAGTACGTGCCCGTCTGGTGGGTGAGCTCGGTGACGCCGCCGTCGAGCGCGACGAGGAAGAGGTCGCCGGCGAAGTCGAGGTCCCACGAGTCGTGGCGCTGCGACGACGTGACCAACCCGCTCGAGTCGGGGAGCCACGACGTGCGACCGTGCTGGAACTCGCCGGGTGTGAGGTTGCGCGGCGCGCCCGTGCCGTCGGCGCCCACGACGTACACGTGCAGCGGCCGGTCGAACACCCAGTCCTCGCCGTTGAGGCGGGTGAAGAAGCGCTCGATCTTGCGCGGCGCCTGCCAGCTCTCGTCGCCGTCGCGAGCGCCCGGCGCGTCGTAGCGGGCGTCGGGGGTGCGGCTGAGGAACGCGATCCACCGCCCGTCGGGGCTGAACGACGCGTCGCTCACGCCGTCCTTCATCGCTGCCACCGTACGGGTCTCGCCGGGCGCAGTGATCGGCAGCACGTGCAGCAGGGTCTCGCCCTTGGTGAGGCTGCGGCGCGACGTGAAGGCGAGCTCGCGCCCGTCGGGGCTCCACACGGGGCCACTGTCGTGCTCGCCGCTGGTGATGGGCCGAGGAGTGTCGCTGCCGTCGGTGCGGGCGAGCCACACCTCCGAGAAGTACTTGTTCTTGCCCATGTCGGCGTGCGTGACGACGAAGGCCACCATGGTGCCGTCGGGCGACACGGCGGGGCTCGACGCCTGCACGACGTTGCCGATGATGCGGTCGGCGATGGCGGCGTGCGGGCTGAGCGCGGGGGTGGCGGATTCGGGGAGAGAAGCGGAGGTCGACGACATGGCCGATGACGGTACTCGCTGCGGCCTGGCCTAGCTTCCCGTCATGGATCTCGGACGCCTCGGATTGTGGACCTTCCAACTCGAC
>PMCN01000187.1 GCA_003154135.1 Acidimicrobiaceae bacterium | reverse complement strand
GTGATCACCGAGGTCGGCGGAACGGTCGGCGACATCGAGATCCTCCCCTTCCTCGAGGCGATCCGCCAGTTCCGCAAGGAGGCCGGTCGCGACAACGTCTGCTACATCCACGTGACCTTGGTGCCGTTCATCGGCCCTTCCGGTGAACAGAAGACCAAGCCGACGCAGCACTCCGTCACGGAACTGCGCAGCCGCGGCATCCAGCCCGACGTGATCGTGTGCCGCAGTGAGGAACCACTCAGCGACAACCTCAAGCGCAAGATCTCCAACCTGTGCGACGTCGACGAGCGTGCCGTGGTCAATGCCGCCGATGCCCGCAACATCTACGAACTGCCGTTGATCCTGCACGACGAAGGCTTCGACGATGTCGTGTGCGACGTTCTCCGCCTCGAGGCGCCGGTCGATCTCTCGCCGTGGCAAGAGGTCGTGTCGATGATCGAAGAGGCGCACAAGCCGGTGAAGATCGGCCTGATCGGCAAGTACATCAGCCTGCCCGACGCCTACTTGTCGGTCGTCGAGAGCCTGAAGCACGCCGGCTTCCACCACGGGGCGAAGGTGGAGATCGACTGGATCCAGGCCGAGGACGTCGAAGGCCTGCTCGCCACGGCTCGCCTCGCCGACCTCGACGGCATCGTCATCCCCGGTGGCTTCGGCGACCGCGGCTTCGAGGGCAAGATCGCCGCCGCCGGGTTCGCGCGCGAGCACGACATCCCGTGCCTCGGTCTGTGCCTCGGGCTGCAAGCGATGACCGTCGACTTCGCCCGCAACGTGATGGGGCTCACCGGTGCCAACAGCACCGAGATGAACCCCGACACGGCCCACCCGATCATCGACCTCATGCACGACCAGCGCGACGTGAGCGACAAGGGCGGCACGCAGCGGCTCGGTGCCTACTACGCCATCCTCGAGCCCACCAGCCGCGTGCACCAGGCGTACGGCGAGCCCGTCGTCAGCGAGCGCCACCGTCACCGTTGGGAGCTCAACGCGTCGTGGAAGCCGCGCCTCGAGGCAGCCGGCCTGCGGTGCACCGGCCTCTCGCCCGACCGCCGACTCGTCGAGTTCATCGAGCTCGACGACCACCCGTTCTGGGTGGCCACCCAGGCGCACCCGGAGTTCAAGAGCCGCCCCGACCGCCCGCACCCGCTGTTCCGCGAGCTCGCCGCCGCCGCTCTCGCCCGCCGCGAGGCCCGTCAGCCGATGCTGCGCGTGGTGGAGGGCGACACCGCCACGCCGTCGGTCGCCTGAGGCCTCACATGGGCGCCGACGTGACCGGGTTCCGTCATCTCGGCGACCGCCCGGTGCACCAGGGCCACGTCTGGCACGTCGCGGTCGGCGAGTTCCTGTCGCCCGACGGCGAGGTGTTCCACCGCGACATCGTGCGGTCGCCCGGCGCAGTGGCCGCGGTGCCGTTGCAGTTCGCCGACGACGGCACTCCGTTCGTCACGCTCGTGCGCCAGTACCGTCCGCCGTACGACGGCATGGTGATCGAGATCCCCGCCGGCATGCGCGACGTCGCCGACGAACCCACCGCGATCACCGCGTCGCGCGAGCTCGTCGAGGAGGTGGGGCTGCAGGCCGGTCGACTCGAACTGCTGGTCGAGATGTACCCATCGGCGGGCATGACCGACTCGGTGCTGCACCTCTACCTCGCCACCGAGCTCACCGCAGTGCCGCGCGACACGCACGGTCCCGAGGAGGAGCACATGGAGGTGCTGCACCTCCCGCTCGCCGAGGCGGTGCAGATGGTGTTGGACGGCGACATCCACGACGCGAAGACCA
This sequence comes from Acidimicrobiaceae bacterium, assembly GCA_003154135.1. Taxonomy (GTDB): domain Bacteria; phylum Actinomycetota; class Acidimicrobiia; order Acidimicrobiales; family Ilumatobacteraceae; genus UBA668. The sequence continues at coordinate 14,666 of PMCN01000187.1, read as the reverse complement.
TCATCGGGCTGCTGCTCGTCGAACGCCGACTGCGCGACGGCGCGACGGGATGAGCGACGAGCTCCCCCTCGAGGTGGAGGAGTTCCTGTCGTGGATGGCCAGCGAGCGCGGTCGCAGCCTCAACACGCTGTCGGCCTACCGCCGCGACCTGACGGGCTACACCAGCTGGCTGCGCACGCGGGGTTCGCTGCTGGCCGACGTCGACCGCGCCGGCATCGACCGCTTCGTGCAGATGCGCCGTGCAGCCGGGGGAGCACCGTCGAGCGTCGCCCGCCAGCTGGCCGCGGTGCGCATGTTGCACCGCTTCATGGCCGAGGAAGGGGTGCGTCGCGACGACCCCACCGCCGATGTGGAGGGTGTGCGCGTGCCCGCGGGCATCCCGCACCCGCTCACCGAGGCCGAAGTGGTTCAGCTGCTCGGCGCGGTGGTGGGCAGCGATCCCGTGTCGCTGCGCGATCGGGCGCTGCTCGAGTTCCTCTACGCCACCGGGGCGCGCATCAGCGAGGCATGCGGCCTGTCGCTCGACGACATCGACCGCGGCAATCGGCTGGTGCGCGTGTTCGGCAAGGGCGCCAAGGAGCGTGTGGTGCCGATCGGTCGCACGGCGGCTGCAGCGATGGACGAGTGGCTGTTCACCGGGCGCCCGCACATGGAGCCGGTGAAGTGGGCGCGTCGTGGCGATCAGGAGGCCGTGTTCCTCAACACCCGTGGTGCCCGGCTGTCGCGCCAGGCGGCATGGGCGGTGGTGCGCACGTACGGCGAACGCACGGGACTGGCCGATCGGCTCTCTCCCCACGTGCTGCGCCACTCGTGCGCGACCCACCTCCTCGACCACGGCGCCGACCTGCGCATCGTGCAGGAGATGCTGGGGCACGCGTCGATCAGCACCACGCAGGTGTACACCAAGGTGAGCCAGGAGCGGCTGTGGCAGGTGTACCGACAGGCCCACCCGCGTGCGGAGGTTCGATGAGCTCGGTCGCACACCTGGCGAGGCGGTTCCGGGGTTCGCTGTCGCGCGTCGAGCCGCCGCCGGCCGACGTCGCATGGGTCGACGGGCAGCTGCTCGACGGAGAGCGGGCGCTGTGGCACCGCATGGCCGTGCAGGACCGTCGTCACTCCATCGTGGTGGCCCGCCGGTTCGTCTCCCTCGAACCGAGCGCCACCCGCGCCGAGGTGGCCGGCGCCCTGTTGCACGACGTGGGCAAGCAGGCGAGCGGGCTCGGCACGTTCAGTCGCGTGTTGGCCACGCTGGTCGGACCGCGGACGGCTCGCTTCGCGGAGTACCACGACCACGAAGCGCTCGGTGCCGAACTGCTGCGCAGCGGCGGCAGCGAGACGGCCACCATCCACCTCGTCACGGGCGAAGGCCCGCTGGCGGCATCTCTGCGGGCAGCCGACGACGTGTGACGCTCAGGCGATTCCCACCGTGCAGGCCACGTCGAAGGGATCTACCAGCACGTCGACATCGCCCATCTGAGCCGGCAACGTGAGTCTCAGCACCGTGACCGATCGAGATGCCACCGCAGGTTCGCACGACTGCGTCCAGTGGAAGCGCACCGTCACCGACGCGCCAGCGGCGAGCACCCCGTCGGTGAGCTCGGGAGGATTGCCGAGCGTCTCGTCGGGCTGCAGGTCGAACGGCTGAACGCTGCCATCGGCCGCGAAGGCGGCGACGCTCTCGACGCTCAGGTACGTGCACCCGCGTCCCGAGACGTTGGTGAGCACGACGTCGGTCCGTTCGCCGAGCGTCCCGGCCGAGCTGTGTGCACTGGTGGCTGTGAGGTCACTGGCAGCGCAGCGAACGGGAGCGAGCGGCGAGAGCGTGGTGGGCGGTGGGAAAGTGGGCAGGTCGGGCCCTTGCACGGTCAGCTGCACCTCGTTGCCCTTCAGGTAGCCGTTCGAGTCGAGCACCGTCAACGAGTAGGTGCGTGGTTGCACGGCGGGCAGCGATGCCGCGCTCCTCTCGGTGTGCGAGGCGCCGGGCGCGAGGTCGAACGGCAGGAACTCGGCGAGCACCCACTTGCCCATGCCGCCATTGAGGATGAGTTGGGGGTACTGCAGGTGTTCGGTGGTCGTGCCGTGGTTGGTGAAGACGACCTCGGTGGCGACCCCGCCCTCGGTGCACACGACGGGAGTCTCGAGCGTGATCGCCACCGAGATGTCGCGCGTGTCGGCGACCAAGGTGTGCATGGTGCCGACGATGTCGTAGTACGCGGCGTGCGGGGTGGGACAATTCAGCGTCGGCACGGTGGTCGAGCTCGCCTGCGCGGTCGACGCGGTTGCCGCCTCCGATCCGTTCGGGACGGTCGTGGCCGGAGCAGTGCTGGGGTGGCGCTCGGCCGCGCGGGCCACGAGCGCCACCACGGCGCCGGCGACGAGCACCAGGGTGGCCGCCACCGCGAACCATCGACCCCACGATGGCGGGGCGATCGTAGGCATCGAGTCGAACGGGGGCGGTGCGGGCGCGTCGGCGCGGGCGCGGCCGATCGTGGAGCGAATTCGTCGGTCCAGTTCGTCGTCGGGTCGGTCAGTCATCGCCCAGAACCTCCTTGAGATGTGCTCGGCCGCGGGCGAGTTGCTTGCGCACCGTGCCGTCGCTCACGCCGAGCGCCTCGGCGATTCGGTCGGGCGGCCAGTCGTGCCAGTAGGTCAGGTACACCACGGCGCGCTGCTGCACGCTGAGTGCGGCGAGCAGCGCTCGGGCATCGTCGCCGGAGTCGTCGGTCGTCGTGGCGGGACGTGCCCCGCCCCGGGTCTCCCGGGCGCGGCGCCGCGCGCTGGAGCGATGCCGGCCGGCAGCAGTGTTGCCGACGGCGCGGAACCAGTACGCGCGCACGTCGTCGACGCCGGCGAGCGATCCACGGGCGAGCGTCGCCGCAACGACGTCGGCCATCACGTCGTACGCGTCGTGCGGCCCGACCAGCACCGTGGCGTAGGCGACGAGATCGGCGGCGTGCGCTCGATACTCGGCTGCCAGGTCGTTCTCCACTGTCACCATCATCCCCTACGTCGCCGCCGAGCCCGTCGACGGGTGACGAGGCGACCGGCTTCTGGGCAGGGCGGCGGCGGGAAACCGTCCGAATTCCTTCCCAGAAGCCGATTTGGCGGGAATCCTGCCCAGAAGCCGAACGACGCGAACGAACGAGCGGCTCGGCCGCGGTCGGGCGCAGAACGTGTCAGGCGGGGACGAGGCCGAGGTGGGTCTGGGCGCGGGCCAGGGTGACGGCGGCCACCACGCGGGCCTTCTGCGCACCCTTGCGCAGCAGCGACTGGAGCTCGGCGCGGTCGGCCATGAGCTCGTGGTAGCGGGCCTGGATGGGGCGCAGCAGTTCGACCACGGCCTCACCGGTGTCGGCCTTCAGCGGCCCGTACTGGGTGTACTTCGCGGCGAGCGCCTCGGGTGTCTCGCCGGTGCATGCGGCCAGGATCTCGAGCAGGTTGCTCACGCCCGGCTTGGTGGCGCGGTCGAAGCGCACCTCGCTGTCGCCGTCGGTGACCGCCCGCTTGAACTTCTTGACGATGGCCGCCGGGTCGTCGAGCATCGAGATGAGTCCGGCGTCGGTGTCGCCCGTCTTGCTCATCTTCGAGGTGGGGTCCTGCAGGTCCATCACGCGCGCACCGGCCTTGGGCATCACCGCCTTGGGGATGACGAAGGTCTCGCCGAAGCGGTGGTTGAACCGCATCGCGATGTCGCGGGTGATCTCGAGGTGCTGGCGCTGGTCCTCGCCCACGGGCACCTCGTCGGTGTCGTAGAGCAGGATGTCGGCAGCCATCAGCGCCGGGTAGGTGAACAGGCCGGCCGAGAGGAAGTCGGCCTCGCGCTTGGCCGACTTGTCCTTGAACTGGGTCATGCGGCCCAGCTCGCCGAAGCTCACCTGACACTCCATGATCCAGCCGAGCTGGCTGTGCTCGGTGACGTGGCTCTGCACGAAGATGGTGGCGATGTCGGGGTCGAGCCCCACCGCGAAGAGCATCGCGGCCAGCTCGATGGTGGACTTCCCCACCACTCCCGGCTGATCGATGACGGTGAGCGCATGGAGATCGACGATGCCGTGGAAGGCGTCGTTCTCGTGCTGCCCGGCCACCCAGTTGCGCAGCGCACCCAGGTAGTTGCCCAGATGGACGTCGCCGGTGGGTTGGATGCAGGAGAGTACGCGTGCCACGGTCAGCGAGGCTACCGGTGGCGAGCGGTACGATCGAAGGCGTTATGGCTGTCGACGTCACCACCCCCGTGTACGAGGGGCCGTTCGATCTGCTGCTGCACCTCATCCTGAAGGAGCAGGTCGACCTCTACGAGGTGTCGCTGAGCAAGATCGTCGACGCCTACCTCGACGAGATCGAGCGCCTCCAGCACCTCGACCTCGACCTCGCCACCGAGTTCTTGCTCATCGCCGCCACGCTCGTCGAGCTGAAGGCGCGGCGTCTGCTTCCGGGCCGCGACGACATCGACCTCGACGAGGAGCTTGCCCTGTGGGAGGAGCGCGACCTGCTGCTCGCCCGCCTGCTCGAGTGCAAGACGTTCAAGGACGTGGCCGGTGTGTTCGCCCGTCTCGCCGACGACGCCGACCGCTCGTTCCCGCGTGCCGCCGGCGCCGACGAACGCTTCGAGCAGCTCCTGCCCGACCTGCTCGAGGGCGTCTCGCCCTTCCGGCTGCAGAAGGCGTACCTGCGAGCCATCACGCCCAAGGTGGTGCCGCGCATCGACCTGTTCCACGTCGCGCCCATCCGGGCCAGCGTCGCCGACGCGCTCGCCGAGCTCATCGACGAGCTGCCCCGCGTGGGCCGCATCTCGTTCCGCCGGCTCACCAGTGGCCTCGTCGAGCGCCTCGAGGTCATCGTGCGCTTCCTCGCCCTGCTCGAGCTGTTCAAGCAGGGACATGTCGAGCTCGAGCAGAGCGAGCGATTCGGCGATGTCGAGATCGTGTGGACGGGCGGCGTGCTCGACGACGCCGGCGACATCGACGACTACGAAGGATGAACCCCACCGTGTCCGACACCCCCGCACGCCCCGACGCCGACACCGTGCGCGCCATCGAGGCCATCGTGCTCGTCGCCGTCGAACCGGTGCCGAGCGAGACCTTGGCCCAGCTGCTCGAGCAGCCCGTGGTCACCATCGAGCACCTGTGCCACGAGCTGCAGACCGCCTATGCGGAGGCCGGCCACGGGTTCGAACTGGTGAAGGTGGCCGGCGGGTGGCGCTACCAGACCGCGGCCGACCTGTCGCCCTACGTCGAGCGCTTCCTGCTCGACGGCCAGCGCGCCCGCATGAGCAGCGCCGCACTCGAGACGCTGGCCATCATCGCCTACAAGCAGCCACTCTCGCGTATGCAGATCGCGTCGATCCGCGGCGTCGACCCCGACGGGGTCATCCGCACGCTGCAGGCACGCGGCTACGTGGCCGAGGTGGGCCGCGACCACGGACCCGGCCAGGCCATCCTCTACGGCACCACGCCCTCGTTCCTGGAGAAGCTCGGTCTCTTCGCGCTGTCCGACCTGCCCCCCATCGCCGAGTTCGTGCCCGGCGCCGACGTGGTGGAGGCCCTCGAGCACGGCCTGCGCATCGACCCGCCCACCGACGCCCGTGCCTGACCCCGAACGCGAGCTGGAGCCGCCGCTGTGGGAGCAATGGGCGGCGAAGTCGGCTGCCATGCCCCAGGGTGAGCGCCTGCAGAAGGTGCTGGCGACCCGCGGGTGGGGGAGTCGACGGGTGTGCGAAGACCTCATCGCCGATGGGCGGGTCACGGTCAACGGCGACGTGGCCGTGCTGGGGCGTCGAGTGGACACCGAGGTCGACCTGGTCGAGGTCGACGGCGTGCCCCTGGGCGTGAAGCCGGGCCTCGTGTACTACCTGCTCAACAAGCCGGTGGGCGTCGTCACCACCGCCAGCGACCCGCAGGGCCGGCGCACGGTGGTCGAGATCGTTCCCGCCGAACCCCGCGTGTACCCGGTGGGGCGGCTCGACGTGGCCACTGAGGGCCTGCTGCTGCTCACCAACGACGGCGACCTGGCGCACAGGCTGGCGCACCCCAGCCATGGGGTGGAGAAGGAGTACCTCGCCGAGGTGGAGGGCACGGTGGGCGGTGGCGCACTGCGCCGCCTCCGCGACGGGGTGGAGCTCGACGACGGCGTCACGGCACCGGCGAAGGTGTCGCAGCCCAGTCCCGGCCTGCTGCGCATCACCATCCACGAGGGTCGCAACCGGCAGGTGCGGCGCATGTGCGAGGCGGTCGGGCACCCGGTCACGCGCCTGGTGCGCGTGCGCATCGGCCCGCTGCGCGACGCCAAGTTGCGTCCCGGCGAGTGGCGCGAGCTGGGTCAACACGAGCTCAAGGCGCTCGTGGAAGCGGCCGCCGGGGGCACCCGGGGGGTACGCTGAATCCCCGTGTCAACGACTCGTCGGGCAAACGTCGCAGGCCTCGGGCTCATCGGTGGGTCGATTGCCCGCGCCCTGGTCGACCGCGGCTGGCACGTCACGGGTGACGACCAGCGCGCCGACCGCACCGAGCAGGCGCTGGCGATGGGCATCGTGCACGCCGTGGGGCTCGACCCCGACGCCGAGGTCACGTTCGTCGCCACCCCCGTGCTCACCCTCGTCGACCAGGTGAAGCGGGCCCTCGCCGAGACGAAGGGCCTGGTCACCGACGTCGGCAGCGTGAAGGGCGCCGTGTGCGCGGCCATCGACGACCCCCGGTTCGTGGGCGGCCACCCGATGGCCGGCAGCGAGCTGGAAGGTCTCGACGGCGCCGACCCTGCCATGTTCGAGGGTGCCGTGTGGGTGCTCACGCCCAGCCCTTCCACGGCCGACGCGACGTTCAGCGTCGTCGCCGCGGTGGTGGCCGAGCTCGGCGCCGACGTGGTGGCCCTGCCTGCCGAGCGCCACGACCAGGTGGTCGCTGTCATCAGCCACGTGCCGCACCTCACCGCCGCCACGCTCATGGGTGTGGCCAGCGATCGCGGCGAGGAGCACGCCGCACTGCTGCGACTGGCTGCCGGCGGCTTTCGCGACATGACCCGCATCGCCAGCGGCCAGCCGGGCATCTGGCTCGACATCTGTGCCGAGAACCGCGATGCCATCCTCGCCGCGCTCGACGGGCTCATCGCCGGCCTGGAGACCATGCGACGGGTGGTCGACACCGACGATCGCACCGAGTTGCACCGCCTGCTCACCAAGGCTCGCGAGGCTCGGGCCAACCTGCCGGTGCGCGGCGCGACGCCGAGCGAGCTGGCCGAGATGCGCATCACCATCCTCGACCGCGCCGGCTCGGCGGCCGAGATCTTCACCCTTGCCGCCGAGCTCGGCGTCAACATCGCCAGCTTCGAAGTGGTGCACAGCGCGGAGGGCAACCGTGGTGTGGCCGTCGTGCTGGTCGATGCCGATGCCGCAGAGCTCTACCGCGGTGGCCTGATGGCGCGCGGGTACCGTCCGTCCCTGCAGCGGCTGAGCTGAGGCCGGGCCGTGGACGTGTACCGCGTCGCGCCGCTCGGCGCCCCGCTCGATGCGGTGATCCACGTACCGGGATCGAAGAGCGTGGCCAACCGGGCCCTCGTGTGCGCCGCTCTCGCCGAGGGCGAATCGGTGCTGCGCGACGTGCCCGACGGCGACGACACCGAGGCGATGCTCGACTGCCTGCGCGTGCTCGGCCTCGAGGTCGAACGCGCCGACGGCACGGTCACCATCGACGGGGGAGTGCGCCGCTTCCGCCGCGGGCCGCTCACCCTGCCCACCCGCCTGGCCGGCACCACCTCGCGGTTCATCACGGCCGTCGCCGCCTTGGGGCCCGGGCCGTACACGATCGACGGCCTGCCGCCGCTGCGCCGTCGCCCGATGGCGCCGCTGCACGACGCGCTCGTGTCGATGGGGGTGCACGTGCGCCAGGGTGAGGAGTGGGGCCACCTCCCCGTCACCATCGAGGGCCCGGTCGACATCACCCTCGACGAGGTGTCGCTGCGGGGCGATGTGAGCAGCCAGTACCTCACCGCCCTGATGCTCATCGCGCCGTACTTCCCCAACGGCCTGCGTTTCGTGCTCACCACGCCGCTGGTGTCGCGTCCGTACATCCGCATCACGGCAGCCGTGATGGCGGAGTTCGGCGTGCCGGGTGTCGAGCTCGGCGACCGCATCATCTCCGTACCGCCCGGTCGCTATGCCGCGCGCAACTACACCATCGAGCCCGATGCCAGCTCGGCCAGCTACCCCCTCGCGGCGGCGGCCATCTGCGGCGGCACCGTGCGGGTGCCCGGACTCACCGACCGCTCCATCCAGGGCGATGCGACGTTCTGCCACGTGCTCGCCCGCATGGGCTGCGCGGTGCTGCAGGACCACACGGGCACCACCGTCACGCGCAGCGGCTCGTTGCGCGGCATCGAGATCGACATGGTCGACCTCTCCGACCTCGTGCCCACCCTTGCCGCCGTCGCGCCGTTCGCCAGCGGGGTGACCGACATCCACGGCGTGGGCTTCATCCGCAACAAGGAGAGCGACCGCCTCACCGACCTGTGCGCCGAGCTGCGCCGCGCGGGCATCGACGCCGTCGACAACCCTGACGGCCTGGTGGTGCGCCGGAGCGTGCCGCACACGGCGACGCTGGGCACGCACCACGACCATCGGCTGGCGATGTCGTTCGCGCTCGTCGGGCTGGGGGCGAGTGGCATCATCGTGGAGGACCCCGATGTGGTGTCCAAGAGCTGGCCCGACTTCTGGGCGATGATCGAGAGCTTGCGATGACCCAACCGATCGAGGTGGCGGCCTTCGACGTCGACGGCACCCTCACGGTGCGCGACTGCGTGCGGCCGTTCCTGCTGCGCGTGGGCGGCTGGCGCGGCCTCACCACCGCCGTCGTCCGCCGGCCGACCACGTCGCTGAAGGCGGCGGCGCGGCGCGACCGCGACGCCTTCAAGGAGCTGCTCGTCGGCGGGGTGCTCCGCGGTCGCAAGGTGAGTCAGGTCGAGCAGTTGGGCGAGCAGTTCGCCGAACACGTTGCAAGGGGCTGGCTACGGCCCGACACCGTCTCCCGCCTGCGCTGGCATCAGCGCATGGGCCACCGCATCGTGCTCGTCTCGGCGTCGCTGGGGCCGTACCTGCGGCCGCTGGGGCGCACCCTCGGGGTCGACGGAGTGCTGTGCGCCGAACCGCTGCGCGCGGGCGACGAGTTCGCCGACGGTCTCGACGGCCGGAACTGCCGAGCGGCCGAGAAGGTGCGCCGCCTCGACGAGTGGCTCGCCGAGTGCGAGCTCGACGACGCCACCGTGTGGGCCTACGGCGACAGTGCCGGCGACCGCGAGCTGCTGGCGCGGGCCGATCACCCGCTGCTGGTGAGGGGCACCGTCGTCTCGGCCGTGCCGGCGGGGTACCGGGCATGAGCTCGGGCCTCACACGCGGACTCCTCCGCCAGGCGCGCCCCAAGCAGTGGGCGAAGAACGTGCTCGTGTTCGCTGCCCCGGCGGCCGCCGGCGTGCTCGACGACTGGTCGTTCTTCGGGCGCACGTTCCTGGCCTTCGTGGCCTTCTGCCTGGTGAGCAGCGGCACGTACTACTGGAACGACATCCACGACGTCGAGGCCGACCGCCGTCACCCCACCAAGCGCAACCGGCCCATCGCGAGCGGTGTCGTGCCGCTCGCCACCGCACGCGTGGTGGGTGTGCTGCTGCTCCTCGGTGGCCTCGGCCTGGCGTTCGCCGTGCACTGGAAGCTCGGCTGCGTGGCCGTCGGCTACGTGGCCCTCACCACCACCTACAGCATCTGGCTCAAGCACGTCGCCGTCGTCGATCTCGTGGTGGTGGCGGTCGGCTTCGTGCTGCGTGCCATCGCCGGCGCGGTGGCCACCGACGTGAAGATGAGCTCGTGGTTCCTGCTGTGCACATCGTTCGGCTCGCTGTTCATCGTCACCGGCAAGCGTTACGCCGAGCTTCGCGAGTTCGGCGATCATGCGGGCGCGGCGCGGGCATCGCTCGACGACTACACGTTGGGTTTCCTGCGCATCGTCATCTCGGTCACCGTGGGCGCCACCCTGGTCTCGTACTGCGAGTGGGCGTTCACCACCAAGGAGGTCTCGGGCACCTCCTGGCCGTTCTACGAGCTCTCCATCGTGCCGATGCTCACCGCGCTGCTGCGCTACGTGCTCATCCTCGAGCAGGGCCACGGCGCGGCGCCGGAGGAGATCTTCGTCTCCGATCGCACGCTCCAGGCGTTGGGCGTGCTGTGGCTGATCGTGTTCGGGCTCGGGGTGTACGTAAGGTGACCGCCGAGATGAACGGTCTGCGCAGCTTCGACGACACGCTGACGGCGGTACGCGACGTCGATGGGTGGATGAGCCCCGACCAGGCCGAGCGGCTCTTCCGCGCCGCAGCCGCGACGCGCTCGGGCGACACCATCGTCGAGATCGGCAGCTTCCGCGGCCGCAGCACGATCGTGCTCGCCAGCGCCGCGCCCGAAGGGGTCGCGATCGTCGCCATCGACCCACATGCCGGCAACGACCGGGGGCCACAGGAGATCGACGGCTTCCAGGCCGAGGCCGCCACCGACCACGACGTGTTCAACGCCAACCTCGAGGCCGCCGGAGTGGCCCGTCGTGTGCGCCACATCCGGGCGTTCAGCGATGCCGCACACAGCGAGGTGCACGGTGAGCTGGCGGTGCTCTACGTCGACGGCGCGCACCGTTACGGGCCGGCGCTGGCCGACATCCGCCAGTGGGGAGCACGCGTCGCCCCCGGCGGCACGCTGCTCATCCACGACTCGTTCTCGTCGCTCGGCGTCACGGGCGCCATCCTGCGGGCGCTCGTGTTCGGCAACCGGTTCCGCTACGTGGGTCGAGCCCGGTCGCTCACCGAGTACCGCGCCGACCTCGACGGCACCTGGAAGAGTCGGCTGTTCAACGGCCTGCGGCAGATGGCGCAACTGCCGTGGTTCGTGAAGAACTTGTCGGTGAAGGTGCTCATCACCGCGAAGCTCGGTGGCGTGCTGCAGAAGATCACCCACCGCGAGCCGGAGTGGCCGTACTGATGCAGGCACCGCATCGCGCGCTCGCCGGCTGGGGCCGCACCAACGCGACCGTCGCCGAGGTGGTCGAGGTGCCCAACCACGAGGTCGTGGCCGCCTTGCGCGACGCCGGACCCCGCGGTGCGCTCGTGCGCGGTCTGGGTCGCAGCTACGGCGACGCCGCGCAGAACTCCGGCGGCTTGGTGCTGCGCCTGCTGGGCGCCGCGCATCAAGCCGTGCTGCACCCGGAGCGGGGCACCGTCACCGTGCCTGCCGGGGTGAGCATCGATGACCTGCTGCGCGTCATCGTGCCGCGCGGTTGGTTCGTACCGGTCACACCCGGCACGCGCTTCGTCACCATCGGCGGCGCCATCGCCAGCGACATCCACGGCAAGAACCATCACGTCGAGGGCTCGTTCGGCAACCACGTCGAGTCGCTCACGCTGTTGCTGGCCGACGGCTCACAGGTGCTGCTGGGTCCCGATCAGCAACCAGCGCTGTTCTGGGCGACGGTGGGCGGCATGGGCCTCACCGGCATCATCCTCGAGGCGACGGTGAGGCTGCTGCCCATCGAGACCAGCCGCATGGCCGTCGACACCATCCGTGTGCCCGATCTCGACACGCTGTTCGCCGAGATGACGAGCCCCGACGACGACGTGCGCTACAGCGTCGCCTGGATCGACCCGCTGGCCAAGGGCCGCCATCTCGGGCGCAGCGTGCTCGGCCGCGGCGACCACGCCAGGCTCGACCAGCTGTCGGCCAAAGCCGCTGCCGACCCGCTGGCCTATGGCCCGCACCAGCTCGTCTCGGTGCCGCCGCTCGTCCCGCCGATGGGGTTCATCAACCACACCACGGTGGCGGCATTCAACGAGTTCTGGTTCCGCAAGGCACCGCGTCGGCGGATCGGCGAGATCCAGAGCATCGGATCGTTCTTCCACCCGCTCGACGTGGTGGGCCGCTGGAACCGGGTGTACGGCGCCGGCGGCATGGTGCAGTACCAGTTCGTCGTGCCCTTCGGTGAGGAGGCCGCGATGCGCACCGTCATCGAGCGCCTGTCCGAGGCGGGTGCCGCCAGCTTCCTCGCCGTGCTCAAACGGTTCGGTGCCGGCAACCCGGCGCCACTGAGCTTCCCGGCGCTCGGCTGGACCCTGGCGCTCGACGTGCCCGCCGCTTCGCACGGCCTCGGCGAGCTGCTCCACGGCCTCGATCGCATCGTGCTCGACGCCGGCGGTCGGCACTACTTCACCAAGGACTCGCACACCACGCCCGATGCCATCAGGCGCGGCTACCCACGGCTCGACGAGTGGAAAGCCATCCGCGACGCCGTCGACCCGAACGGCCTGTGGCAGAGCGACCTGTCGCGCCGCCTGGGCCTCACCGACTGAAGGAACCTCTGACCACCATGGACAACGCACTCGGCGAACCGCAGACCATCCTGCTCCTCGGCGGAACCAGCGACATCGGCCTGGCCATCGTGCGCGAGCTGCTCAGCCCCGCGGCGCGCACGGTGGTGCTCGCCTGCCGCAACGTCGAGAAGGGCGAGCGGGCCGCGGCCGGGCTGCGCCACGACGGGCTCACCGTCGATGTGGTGGCCTTCGACGGCGCCGCCACCGACACGCACGAGGCCGTGGTGGCCTCGGTGGTCGAACGACACGGCGACGTCGACCTGGCCATCGTCGCGTTCGCTCTGCTCGGAGACGGCGAGGCCACGTCGCGCGACGTCGCGGCGGCGGCCGAGATCGCACACGTCAACTTCACCGGCACCATCACGGCCACCATCGCCGTCGCCAACCGCATGCGAACGCAGGGCCACGGTGGCATCGTGCTGCTCAGCAGCGTCGCCGGCGAACGGGTGCGCAGCGCGAACCCCGTCTACGGCGGCACCAAGGCCGGAATCGACGGCTTCGCGCAGGGCTTCGGCGACGAGCTGGCCGGCGACGGCGTGCACATGATGATCGTGCGCCCCGGCTTCGTGCACTCGGCGATGACGGTCGGCAAGAAGGCAGCCCCGTTCGCCACCACGCCCGAGAAGGTGGCCGAGGTGACCGCCAAGGGCTTGCGCGCCAAGCGCCGCATGGTGTGGGCGCCCGGCATCCTGCGCTACGTGTTCATGACCCTGCGTCACGTACCCGGCCCGGTGTGGCGTCGTCTGCCCCTGGGCTGACACCGATCACCTTGCCGGTCAGCCGTTCGCTGCCCGCTTGGCCAGCTCGCGGTCGAAGTCGGCTCGGCGCTGCGTGCCGATGCCGATGCCTGCCGGACTGACGCCGTCGCCCTGCGCGCACTTGTGGTACAGCATGACGAGCGCGTTGTCGTAGTTGCCGACGAGGCAGAAGTGGTCGGCCACCACCTCGTTGGGTGCCTCGCTGCCGAAGGTGCTCGACGCGTTGGGCTCGAACCAGCCGGTCCAGAAGTTGGTGAGGATGAGCCAGTCGGCCGACTGCACGTCGGAGGCCAGCCGTGAGCCCTCGCGGTCGGCAAGGCCCGGATCCATCTCGATGTAGTAGGTGGCCGGCCTGAGCTCGGGGAACAGGTAGTAGAACACGACGTCGCTGTAGATGGTGCGGCTCAGGTCGGCGGGCCCGACGAGCAGCCGCTCGCCGGGTTGCATCTTCGCCGCCAGGTCGTCGATCGCCGCCTGGCTGCTCTCCTGCAGTGCCTGGTTGCCGAAGTAGAAGCGTCGCCCGTCGCGCGACACCTCGTACCCGCCCGGCTTGTTTCCCACCGCGATGCGGGTCTGCAAGAGGTAGTAGCGGTACGTGAAGAACGGGCAGATCACGAACATGAGCGCGCCCACCACGGCCCCGGCGACCATTGGCGAGTGGCGCTGCACCATGCGCACGCGGGCGGCCGGCCGCCAGCGGGGGAGCAGCTCGACCAGCAGGCAGGGGAGCAACGCGAACGACACGCACGACCCCCAGGCAAGGTGCGTGCTGTCGGGCCGCTGCCATGCCTGGGGCAGCATGCCGAGGCCGAAGAGCGACGCCGCGAACAGCACGGCGAGGTGCGTGCTCGACCGGCCGGAACGACGCCACAGCCACCACGCGCACGCCGGCACGCCGATGGCCACCACGAACACGACGAAGAACCAGAAGAACAGCTGATGGTTCGCCGACATCGCGGGGAACTTCCACCACGGTGCATCGGCCGGGCCTTCTGCCACCGCCTGCAGCGCGCCGTCGATGCGATGGAAGCTCGGCGGGCGGGGTAGCTCGCGCCCAGGGCGCAGGTGCAGGACCGGGTCGAGGAACATGCCGCGGATGCTGGCGCTCACCCCTGCCATCGCGAAGTGCACGATCAGCGGGATGGCGCCGACGGCGAGCCCGATGAGCCATGGCGAGACGGTGCGCCCGAACGGGCGCCCGTCGGTGCGATGGCGCTGCCAGAGCAGCCATCCGTGCACCAGGGCCAGCGCGACGACGAGGTCGGGCCGGTAGCCGAGTGCGAAACCGGTGAGCAATCCGGCCGCGACGAGCGCTCGACGGCGAAGCGTGCCGTCGGTGTGCAGCGCGCGCACACCCGCCACCACGCTCCACAGGCCGAGGGCGATGGCCCCTTCCCACGCCAGCGCCGACAGACCGATGGGGGTGAGCACCAAGAGCGTGACGGTGACGGCGGCGATGACGCCCGTCCGGTGGCCCCACGCCCGTGCCAGCGCGTACATCGCGAAGATGATGCCGAGGTGCTGCAG
>PMCN01000266.1 GCA_003154135.1 Acidimicrobiaceae bacterium | reverse complement strand
CCGTGAGCGACCTGCGGGCGCGTGCGGAAGCGGCGTTCACGTTCTGAACGTCACCAGCCGACGGTGTCGACGGTCTCGACGGTGTCGTCGCCGCGATGACGTCGGCGGCGTGACGATGGTTCGACGCCATCACCGAGGTCGCGCAACGACCGACCGACCGCGAACATCAGCTGCTTGAGCAGCACCAGGCCGAGCAGCACCGCGAAGGCAGCGATGAACGGGCGGGCGATCGCCATCATCAGATCGGTGCCCGCGCCGTGCAGCGGCGTGAGCACACCGGTGTCGACCGACGAGCCGTCGACCAGCAACGTGCGCATCGGGTCGTCGAGCACGGGGCAGGCCACGTCGCTCTGGTTCACACCCACCACGGCGTCGCCGCCGAAGAGGGGCGCCGATTGACGCACCGTGCTGACGAGCACGCCGGGCGTCGCACCCGCCCCGACGCCCACGAGGTACTCGCCACCGATGCGCAAGAAGCGCGTGTCGAGCCCGTACCGCACGTCGACGCGGTGATCGATCTCGTAGCCGCTCAGGTCGCCGGCGAGCGTGCGGTCGATGCGGAAGCGGGCGGTGGTGCTGACCGCATCGATGATGGTGCCCTGGAACACGGCCAACGCGGGAGGCGGCGAGACGCACTCGGCGGGTACGGGTACCAACGGCCCCTGCGCGGGAGGCAGCCCGTTGTCGGCGGCAGGCGTGCCCCCGGCCTGTGGCACCACGGTGGCCACCGGCACGGTGGGATCGGGTGGTGGCACGCTGGCNNGCCGCGTGCCCGCCGCCGAACCCCAGCCCGAGCGCTGCCCAGCACAGCCCGACCGTCAGGCCCACGAGCACCGAGCGCGATCGCATCACGGCCACGCTAGTGACCGCCGGCGGCCCAGTGACGGCAGCCCGTGACGGCAGCCCGCGTTGGGTTCAGCGACCCTTGAAGTCGGGGCTGCGCTTCTCGACGAAGGCCATCATCGCTTCGGCCGTGTCGTTGGTGCCGAAGTTGACGGTCTGCGAGAGGCCTTCGTCGTCGAGGGCCTCTTCGAGGGTGACGTGCATCGAGTTGTTCAGCAGGCGCTTGCTCATCGCCAGCGAGATGGGCGGGCCGGCTGCGAGCCGAGTTGCCCAGTCGTCGACGAAGGCATCGAGCTCGGCCTCCGGCAGCACCCGGTTGACCAGGCCCATGGCGTCGGCGNNGCAGTGTCGGCGGCGACCACGAGGTCGCATCCGAGCGCGAGGTTGCAGCCGGCACCGACCGCCACCCCGCGCACCTTGGCGATGGTGGGTTGGGGAAGGCGGTGGAGCGCGAGTGCGACGTCGCCGACGTGACGCATCGCGGCCAACTGGTGCTGCTCGGCCCGTCCACCGGTGAGGTCGGCACCCGAGCAGAACTCGCCGTTGGCACCGGTGACGACGACCACACGATCGACGCTCGACTCGCCGATCTCGCGAAAGGTGGCGAGCAGCTCGTCCCACATCACACCGTTGAGCGCGTTCTTCTTCGCCGCGCGGTCGAGTGTGACGGTGACGATGCCGTTGTCGCGGCTGACGTGCAGGGTTTCCATGAATCGGGACGATACTGAAGCGATGGGCTTCAATCCGCAGCGCAAGCGAGTGGCACGACGCAGCGACTACCTGTTCGTCGCCGCCGCAGCCGCGTTGTGCATGGTGCTCGTGCTCTGGACGCTGCTCGGCTGACCGTGGTCAGTCGCCATGGTCGAACGGCACCTTGGCGAGCAACACCTCGCTGATCCGGCGGGGGCTCTCGCCCAACCAGAAGCTCACCGACAGCCGGCGTGGCATGCGCACGTGACGACGATCGCCGGTGACCGCCTTCACCGTGCGGCGGGCGACGAGCTCCGGCGTCTTCTTCGGGATGAGGTGCAAGCCGTTGAGCCGGCGCAGCATGGG
Organism: Acidimicrobiaceae bacterium; assembly: GCA_003154135.1. Lineage (GTDB taxonomy): Bacteria > Actinomycetota > Acidimicrobiia > Acidimicrobiales > Ilumatobacteraceae > UBA668. Next base: position 2,223 of record PMCN01000266.1, on the reverse strand, counting down.
GGCGAACCGGTCGGCTTCCTCGAGCACGTCCCACATCCGCGTGTCGACCGGCCCCGGGGCCACCAGCGTGATGTGCAGCGGGCTGTCGCGCAGCTCGAGCCGCAGCCCCGACACGAAGTTGTTGATGCCGCCCTTCGTGCCGCTGTACACGGTCATGCCCGGGAAGCCGGAGGTGCCGGCGAGTGACGACGTGTACACGAGGTGACCGCGCCCGCGCTGCAGCATTCCCGGCAGCACGGCGTTGGTGAGCACGATGGGCGCCTCGAGGTTGAGGCGCACCACGTCGCGGATGCTGCGCGCGGTCTCCTTGCGCAGCCACTGCGAGTTCTCGAGCCCGGCGTTGTTGACGAGCACGTCGATGGGCCCGACCGCCGACTCGACGCGCGGCACCAACTCGTCGACCGCCGACGCGTCGAGCAGGTCGACCGTGAAGGCGGTGCCCTTCACATCGCCTGCCAGCGCCTGCAGCTCGTCGACCGACCGTGCCGCGACCGAGACGTTGGCGCCTGCCGCAGCAAAGCGCCGCGCCATCGCGGCACCGATCCCTCTCGATGCGCCGGTGACCAGAACGTGTGCGCCGTTGAGTTCCATCGGCGAACTGTAGGCGCCCGACCGACCCACGCACGTCGGGTCAGAACGCATCCTCGATGACCTCGACGCGCGCGTTCACCACGGCGACCACGTCGAAGCGCACCTGCACCGTGCCGGGGCGCTCGACAGCCAACCACGCGGCCGCCAGTCGCCGCAGCCGTCGCTGCTTGGTGTGGTTCACCGCCCCCTGCGGTCCACCGAACTCGGCGCTCGCACGCGCCTTCACTTCGCAGAACACCACCAGGCCGGGCGCGCCGAGCACCAGGTCGAGCTCTCCCAGCTCGCAGCGCCAGTTGCGGGCGAGCACCTCGTAGCCGTGCCGGCGGTACCAGCGTGCGGCCTCGTCCTCGCCGAAGCGACCACGCGCCTGGGCAGCGAGCGACGGACGTACCGGTGGTCGTGCCGGTCGTCGTGCGGGTGGTCGTGCGGCCGCCATGGCGACCCCCTTCGTGCGATCTCGTTCCGCTGGGTGCACGGCTCACACAGGAGCGACGGACCCGCCTACAGCTCGGCGGGCGGCAGTTCTTCGACGTTGACGTCCTTGAAGGTGAGCACCCTCACGCGCGGCACGAACCGCGTCTTGCGGTACATGTCCCACACCCAGGCGTCGCTCAGCACCACCTCGATGACGGGACGCGCGGCGTCACCGGTGACCGAGACGTTGACTTCGTTGGCCAAGTAGAACCGGCGCTCGGTCTCGACGGCGAAACGGAACATGCCCGCGACGTCTTGGTACTCCTGCGCGAGTTGGAGCTCTCGCTCGGCCTCGAAGTTCTCGAGATCGTCGGAACTCAACGTGGGTGCTTTTCCACCGATGCGCGGGCCTCAGGCCTCGCGCTTCTCCTTGATCTTGGCGGCCTTGCCCACGCGATCACGCACGTAGTAGAGCTTGGCCCGACGCACGTCACCACGCTTGAGCACCTCGAGCTTGACGACCGTAGGGGTGTGCACCGGGAAGGTGCGCTCGACGCCCACGCCGTAGCTGATCTTGCGGACCGTGTAGGTCTCGGCGACGCCGCTGCCCTGGCGGGCGATGACGTTCCCCTGGAACACCTGCACGCGCTCCTTGTTGCCTTCGACCACCTTGACGTGCACCTTCACCTCGTCGCCCGGACCGAAGTTCGGGATGTCGGTGCGGAGGTTGGGCTGATCGACGATGTCGGTGGACTTCATGGCGAGAACTCTCTCAGGCAGCGAAATGGGGAACGCTCAAGGATAGGTGACGGAAGGGAACTCTTCCAACAGGCGGCGGTCATTCTCGGAGAGACCTCCGAGCGCCTCGATGAGGTCGGGACGGTACTGTAGCGTGCGATGGAGGGCCTGCGCACGTCGCCAGCGCTCGATGCGGGCGTGGTCGCCGCTGCGCACCACGTCGGGCACGGCCCAGCCGCGGAACTCGGCGGGGCGGGTGTACTGGGGGTACTCCAGCAGCCCCTGCGCGTGCGACTCTTCCTCGAGCGACTGCTCGGAGCCGAGCACGCCCGGCTGGTGGCGTGCGACCGCATCGACCAGCACGATCGCCGCCGGTTCGCCGCCGGAGAGGACATAGTCGCCGATCGAGACTTCCTCGAGGCCGCGCGCCTCGATGACGCGCTCGTCGACCCCCTCGAAGCGGCCGGCGACGATCAGCGC
>PMCN01000198.1:2725-2897 GCA_003154135.1 Acidimicrobiaceae bacterium | reverse complement strand
TCCTTGTCGCCGAGGCGCTGGATGCGGTCCATCGGTACGCCGACCTGCTCGTGCCACATGGCCTCGGCCTCGTCGTCGCTCTCGTGGACCGTGATCCAGAGCCGGTCACCGTCGAAGCCGAAGCCCTCGGTGACCAGCTCCCAGCTCCACGGGATGGCGTCGGCCTTGAAGT
>PMCN01000198.1:0-2663 GCA_003154135.1 Acidimicrobiaceae bacterium | reverse complement strand
GGCTTGAACGGCACCATGCCCGCCACCGTGAACAGCACCGTGGGGTCGTGCGGGATGAGGCTTGCCGAGGGGACGACCGTGTGACCCTTTGCCGCGAAGAAGTCGAGGAAGGATGAACGAAGCTGGTCGGCGGTGGTCGGTGGCGTACCCATGGAAGCGCAAGCCTATCGACGCGTCGTGCCGGCGATCAGGGAGTTACGGGGGGCAGTTCGTCGGCGAACAGGTCGATGTCGGGGCGATGGGTGCTCGACAACGTCAGCACCACCAGGCTCGTCACCGTCACCGCGAAGCCGAACAGGGTGAGCGGCATGAACCCCGAGCGAGCCCGGTCGCCGAGCACGATCAAGCCGATCGCCGATGGCACCACCGTCACCACCGCCTGTTGGCAGGCGAGCGCGACCGACGCAGCCCCCCGTTGCATGGCCGCGGCGAAGCTGACGATGCCCACCACGGCGAACGGCACGAGCGCCAGTGCCAGCGGGTCGGTGAGCACGTCGACCAGGTGGTGCGAGTTCACGTGCATCGCCCGCGCACACAGGGCCAGCCCGCTGTCGGCAAGCCCGGAGACCGCACCCAGCAGCGCGGTGCCGCGGGTGCCGCCCACGTGGCTGGCGACCACCAGCGCGACGACCACGGCGATCACGGCGAGCCAGACGGTGGCGCGGAACAGCCATCCGGTGTGCAACGCCTGGCCATCGGCTGCCGACACCGCCAGCGCCACGAGGCCGACGCCCATGCCACCGAGCAATGCACCCTCGAACCGCGACGGGGCGTGCCCGGAGCGCGCCCACGTGATGAGCACCACCGCGCCGATGCTGCTGGCCGAGATCGACTGGACGGCGAACAGCGGCAGCGACCGCAGCGCCACGAGCGCCGACACCCATGCCACGACGCTGAGCGCCATCCCGACGAGGTAGACGGGACTCAGGGCCGCCCGCACTGCCGAACGGCGCCCGCCGGCGCCGGAGGTGGGCACCTGCTTGGCCGCCGTCTCCTCGATCACCGCGCTGACGCCGTACAGGATCGCCGTGGCGAACGCGGCGAGGTACGCGATCATGCCTCCATCGTGGCCGCGATGTCCCGAGCCCCACAAGCGGCTCCGCGCACCGCGCGTGCCCAGATGCCGAGGGGGTGCGGGCGAGAGTCGGGTGGTTTCGATATCGTCGGGCAGCGTGCCCATCGACCTTCACGAGTGGATCAGCTTCGAGGACGAACACACCCGGCGCACCTGGGTGATCGACGCGACGTTCCTGCGTTCCAACTGGAGCTGCATCTACGGCAGCGGGTGCAAGGGCGTGCACGACGACGACACCACGCACCTGGCCGAAGGGTGCTGCAGCCACGGCGCCCACTTCATCGACGATGCCGACGTGCAGACGGTGGTGCAGTCGGCGGCGAGGCTGAAGCGGCGGCACTGGCAGTTCAAGAAGCAGGGGATGCGCGACGGGTTCCTCGCCGAGGAGGACGGTGCCACCACCACGCGGGTGGTCGACGGTGCGTGCATCTTCCTCAACCGGCCCGGGTTCGAGGGCGGCGTGGGCTGCGCGTTCCACCACGCGGCCGCCGAGTCGGGCGAACGCAAGATGGATCTGCAACCCGACGTGTGCTGGCAGCTCCCGCTACGGCTGGAAGAGCAGACCGACGACCACGGCTACGTCACGTCCACCCTGCGCGAGTGGAAGCGCCGCGACTGGGGCCCGGGCGGCGACGACTTCCACTGGTGGTGCACCGAGTCGTCCGACGCGTTCGTCGGCACCCGGCCCGTGTACCGCTACCTGCGCGACGAGATCGTGGAGATGATCGGCCAACAGGTCTACGACGAAGTGGTCACGCTGCTCGAGCGACCGAAGTGGACGCCGCTGCCCCACCCGGCCGCTCGCCGCTGATCAGCCGACCCTCTTGTTCGACTTGCGGCGCTCCTCGAGACCGAGGTGGCGCTTGCGGATGCGGATGGCCTTGGGCGTGACCTCGACGAGCTCGTCGCCCGTGATCCACTCGATTGCGGTCTCGAGCGTGTGGATCTTCGGGGCGGGCAGCTTCACCGCGTCGTCGTGGCTGTGTGTACGGATGTTGTTCTTCTCCTTGGCACGCACGCAGTTGACGACCATCTCGTCCTCGCGTGAGCACTCGCCCACCACCATGCCCTCGTACACCTGCTCCTGCGGGTTGACGAAGAACTGGCCGCTCAACTGCAGCTTGTCGAGTGCGTAGGCGGTGGTGACGCCGATGCGGTCGGACACCATGGCGCCGCCGCGCGTGTCGGGCATGTCGCCCGCCCACGGCATCCAGCCCATGTGGTGCTGGTGCAGCAGCGCCGTGCCACGAGTGGCGGTCATGAGCAGCGAGCGGAAGCCGATGAGACCGCGGCTCGGGCACTCGAAGGTGACGATGGTGCGCCCAGCGTCGCCGGTGCGCAGGTCGGTGATGCGACCCTTGCGCGGTGCGAGCTCCTGGGTGATGGTGCCGACGTGCTCGTCGGGTACGTCGCACACACCCCGCTCCTGGGGCTCGTAGCGCTTCCCGTTGACTTCCTTGGTGATGACCTCGGGACGGCTCACCTGCAGCTCGTAACCCTCGCGCCGCATGCTCTCGATGAGCACCGCGAGCTGCAGCTCGCCACGGCCGGCGACCTCGATGACATCGGGCGAGCCGGTCTCGAACAA
>PMCN01000052.1:2544-4502 GCA_003154135.1 Acidimicrobiaceae bacterium | reverse complement strand
CCGTCCCTGAGAACAGGTACGCCTTCTGGGGTACCAGGCCGATCCGTGCGTGCAGCACCTCGGGGTCCAGCTGGGTCACGTCGACGCCGTCGACGAGGACGCTGCCTGCTGTTGCGTCGAACAGCCGTGGGAGCAGGGAGAGCAGTGTGGTCTTGCCCGACCCTGTGCTGCCGATCACCGCGGTCAGCTGGCCTGGCCTCGCCTCGAACGAGATGTCGCACAGCACCGGGTTCTCGGCGCCCGGGTACTGGAAGGTGGCGCCACGCATCTCGAGCGTCCCGCGACTGGACACCACGTCGACCGGGTGCTCCGGGGTCACGACGGACGACTCGGTGTCGAGAACCTCCTTCAGGCGCTCGGCGCAGACGGCCGCGCGAGGGATCATGACCAGCATGAAGGTGGCCATCATGATCGACATGAGGATCTGGGCAAGGTAGCTGAGGAACGCAGTCAGCGACCCGACCTGCATCTGCCCGGCCTCGATCCGGTGCCCGCCGAACCACAGCACCGCGACGCTCGACACGTTCAGCACCAGCATCACCGTGGGGAACATCAGCGCCATGAGCCGACCGACAGCGAGGGCTGTGTCGGTGAGCTCGCCGTTCGCTTTGGCGAAGCGCGTCCGTTCCATCGGCTCGCGGACGAACGCTCGGATCACCCTGATGCCGGTGATCTGCTCGCGCAGCACCCGGTTGACCGAGTCGAGCCGGGTCTGCATCCGGCGGAACTGCGGCACCATGCGCGACACGATCAGTCCGATCGCTACCACGAGCACCATGACGCTGACCACAATCAGCCAAGCCAGCCCCACGTCCTGGCGTAGCGCCATGATGATTCCGCCGACGCACATGATCGGCGCCGCGACCATCATCGTGCAGGTGAGCAGCACCAGCATCTGCACCTGCTGCACGTCGTTGGTGGTGCGCGTGATGAGCGACGGCGCGCCGAACTGCGTCACCTCGCGAGCCGAGAACGAGCCGACCCGATGGAAGATCGCCGCGCGGGCGTCGCGGCCGAAGCCCATGGCGCTGCGGGCGCCGAAGAACACCGCAGCGATCGTGCACACGACCTGCACCAGAGTGACGGCGAGCATGACGCCGCCGATGCGCAGGATGTACTGGGTGTCAGCCTTGGCAACGCCGTTGTCGATGATGTCGGCGTTCAGGGTAGGCAGGTAGAGCGCAGCNNCTCCGTTGGTCGCAGTCAGCTCTGCTGGCCCATGGACCACAGCGACCACAACGTCGTTCGCAGTCGGCGGGGCTGAGCGAGCACGGTGACGACCGCAAATGCGACGTCCTCCGGGCGGAGGTAGGTCTCCAGGATAGGGCTGCCCGGCGTGCGGCCGGTACCGAGGGCGAACTCCGTATCGACCCCCGCCGGACACACCGCGGTGACCCGGATTCCCTTGGCGCCGAGCTCTCGGTCGAGCGCCCCGGCGAGTCCCACCTGGGCGAACTTCGTGCCTGCGTAGACCGCTTCGTCGCCGCCACCGCGGAGTCCGGCCACGCTGGCCACGATGACGATGTCGCCGCCTCCGGTCGTGCGCAGCATCTCGGGCACGGCAGCGCGAACTGTCCACACCGTTCCGGCGTAGTTGGTGTCCATCATCTCGGCCACGCGCTCGTCCGTGTGGTCGAGGATGCTGCCGTACAGGCCCATCCCGGCGTTGGGCACGACCGAGTCGAGCTTGCCCCACGTGTTGACGGCTGCAGCCACCAGCGCTGCGTTGTCAGCGGGTCGGCTCACGTCGCAGGTGACGGCGACCGCGTTCCCAGGACCGAGTTCGGCCACCAGGGCATCCAGTCGATCGGTCCGGCGACCCCCCAGAGCGACCCGGGCGCCCGCCTCGACCAGCAGGCGGGCCGTGGCGGCCCCGATCCCGGCCGTCGCTCCGGTGATGGCGACGACGGTGTCCTGCAGCGAACGGGTTTCGGCGGGCATGGTTCCTCTTTCTGGTC
>PMCN01000052.1:0-2425 GCA_003154135.1 Acidimicrobiaceae bacterium | reverse complement strand
TGGCGGCAGGTCGGGGTGATGGATTCGACGCACCAACCGATCTACGCGTGGGTGATCGCTGGCGCCGCCCCGACCGCGGTGTTCGTCCAGCTCACTCCCAGCGCGTTCATCGAGTACACCTTGGTCGGCGGACCCTAGCCGGCTCTGCGTGGGGTGGTGCAGGTTCACCCGACGGGCCACCCCGATGGGCGAGCCGCGCGCGCGTCTTCCGTCGCTAGCGTCCGGACATGCTCACCTCTCAGATCGCGTCGACGACCAAGCCCACGGCCCAGCCCGCCGCCCAGGTCAGCGACGTCGACGCGCAAGCTGTGACTACGTTGCGGATGCTGGCCGCCGATGCAGTTGAGGCCGCCCGTTCGGGGCACCCAGGCATGCCGATGGGCTGTGCGCCGATGGCTTGGGCGCTCTGGTCGCGGCACCTGCGCCACGACCCCGCCGACCCCTCCTGGGCTGATCGCGACCGCTTCGTCCTCTCGGCGGGTCACGGGTCCGCGTTGCAGTATGCCCTGCTGCACCTGTTCGGTTACGGCGTCTCTGGCGACGACCTGCGGGCGTTCAGGCAGCTTGGCTCGGCGACTCCGGGACACCCGGAGCTCGGGCACACGCCCGGCGTCGAGACGACCACAGGCCCGCTCGGGCAGGGCCTGGCGACCGGCGTGGGGATGGCGTTGGCCGAACGCATGCTCGCCGCGCGGTACGGCTCAATCGTCGATCACCGCACCTGGGTGATCGCCGGAGACGGCTGCTTGATGGAAGGCATCAGCCACGAGGCGGCGTCGCTTGCCGGGCACCTGAGGCTCGGTCGACTGGTGGTCCTGTACGACGACAACCAGATCACTATCGACGGGACGGCAGACCTCTCGTGCACCGACGACGCCGCAGCCCGCTTCGCTGCCTATGGCTGGCACACCGTCCAGGTGGAGGACGGCAACGACGTGGAGGCCATCGACCGCGCGCTGGCTGAAGCGCGCGAGGACGCCCGACCCAGTCTCGTGAGCATCCGTACGGTGATCGGCTTCGGAGCGTCCTCGGTCGAGGGGACCTCGGCAGCGCACGGTTCCCCGCTGGGCCGAGACGCACTCCGCGAGACCAGGCAACGATTCGGCTGGCCCGACGAGACGTTTCACGTGCCGTCGGAAGTCGCCGACCGGTGCAGGGAGCTGGCGTACCGAGGCCGGCAGGCGCACCGCGAGTGGCGCTCTGCCTATGCGCGGTGGGCGCGCGACGAGCCGATGCTGGCGGCCGACCGGTCGCGTGCCATGCGGGGCGAGCTGCCGGCCGGGCTGGAGGCGACGCTCACGGGACTCGACGTGGACCAGCCCCTGGCCTCCCGCCAGGCGTCCGCCTTGGTGCTGCGGGCGGTCGCGGCCGTCATGCCCGATCTCGTCGGCGGCTCGGCGGACCTCGCCGGGTCGACGGGCACGGCGATTCCCGGCGGCGATGTCGAGGCCGGATCGTACGGCGGCCGCGTGCTCAACTTCGGGATCCGCGAGCACGCCATGGCAGCGGCCCTCAACGGACTCGCGCTGCACGGTGGGCTTCGACCGTTCGGGAGCACGTTCCTGGTGTTCAGCGACTACCTGCGCCCGGCTTTACGACTGTCGGCGTTGATGGGGCTGCCGGTCATCTACGTCATGACCCATGACTCGGTGGCCGTGGGCGAAGACGGACCGACGCACCAACCGGTCGAGCAGATCGAGTCGCTGCGACTGATCCCGGGGCTGGCGGTGCTGCGACCGGCGGACGCGGCCGAGACGGTGGACGCGTGGCGTTCAGCCCTGCGCCGCACGGACGGGCCGACACTGCTCGTGCTCAGCCGGCAAACCCTCGCTCCGCTGGGTGGGTGTGACCCGGGAGTGACGGACCTCGTCGGCGCCCGGGTCATCGGACCACTCGAGGACCCGGCCGACATCGCTTTGCTGGCAACGGGTTCTGAGGTCGAGGTTGCGGTGGCCGCCGCTGAGCTGCTGGCTGTCGAGGGCATCCGCGCTCGGGTGGTTTCGGTGCCTTGGCGGGAGCGGTTCGAGGCGTTGGACCCCGACGTGCGCGATCGGCTGGTGGGTGCACCGGTCGTGATCGCGGTCGAGGCAGGGGTTCGTGGTGGCTGGGTGCGGCTCACCGGCTCGCTCGACCGGGTCGTGGGCATGGATGGCTTCGGGGCATCAGGCCCAGGTGCGCAGGTGCTCGCCCATTTCGGCTTCACTCCGGAGGGTGTGGCCACCTGCGCCCGAAGAGCCCTCCAATCTTGACCGGCGCACCGCGACAGGCTCCAGCGGCTACTTGGTTTCGCTGATGACGCGGCTCAGCAGGGTCGACGCCACCTCGCTACCTTCGTCGGTCAGACGGGTGAGCGTCTCGACGTCCCCTTTGGCGGCGGCGGCTTCCGCTAGGCGGTCCGCTGCCAGCTCGTTGCCCGCGTCGATCA
>PMCN01000173.1:7914-23706 GCA_003154135.1 Acidimicrobiaceae bacterium | reverse complement strand
GTGGTGATGCTGACGATGGCCGAGCTCGGCTCACGCTACGAGAAGAAGCAGGGCATCGCACCGAGCATCCCGGCCGCGCCGCTGCTGGTCGCCGCACACGTGGGGACACCCGGATCGAAGATCGACCAAGACACGACCAAGGAGCACCAGTGACCGCGAAGCAGCCCAACATCATCGTCTTTCTCTGGGACAACCTCGCCTGGGGCGAGATCGGCTGCTATGGCGGCGGCATCCTGCGGGGTGCGCCCACGCCGCGGATCGACAGCCTCGCTACCGACGGAATGCAGCTGCTGAACTTCAACGTCGAGGCTCAGTGCACGCCGAGTCGTTCGGCCCTGCTGACCGGCCGACACCCGATCCGCTCTGGCACCCAGTCGGTGCCGATCACGGGTGGGCCCGAGGGGATGACCCGGTGGGAGAAGACGAGTGCCCAGCAGCTCTCCGACGCGGGGTACGCCACCGGTATGTGGGGCAAGTGGCACCTGGGGAGCGACCCCGAGCAGCGCAGCCCCGTCGACTTCGGGTTCGACGAAGCCGTGTGGTGCCCACGCACAGCCGACGAGGTCTTCTGGACCATGCAGTCGTACTTCCCGGATGGCGCGGTCGAAGCGACGCCCTACGCGGGTGACGCCCAGATCCCCCTGGAGCCCCAGCCGATCTTCTCGCGCAAGAAGGGCGAGAAGCACGAGGTGATCTCCACCTACGACGCGGAGTTCCGGGCCCTCTTCGACCGCAAGATCACTGACTGGGCCATCGACTTCATGGGCCGGGCGAAGGACGCGGGCAAGCCGTTCTACTGCTACCTGCCGTACACCATGGTGCACATCCCGCCGATCCCCGACCCCGAGTTCCAGGGCAAGACCAAGCGGGGGAACTGGGCGGATGTGCTGACCCAGATGGATGCGTTCACCGGCAAGATCCTCGACTCGCTCGAGGAGCGCGGGCTCGCTGACGACACGATCATCGTGTGGGCCTCGGACAACGGGGCTGACACGACGTACCGGTTCCCGGCCATCGACCCCGACCCGGCCGGCGGACAGTGGAACGGCTTCTCCGGTCCGTGGCGGGGCGGCTACTTCACCTCTCTCGAGGGTTCGAACCGGGCCCCCTGTCTGGTCCGCTGGCCCGGCAAGGTCCCTGCCGGCAAGGTGAGCAACGAGATGGTGCACCTGGTCGACCTGTTCACCACGCTCGTCACGGCAGGCGGAGGCGAGGTGCCGGACGACCGGCAGATCGACGGGATCGACATGGGCGACTTCCTGCTCGGCGATGCCGAGGAGTCGGGTCGCAACACCGTCCTGTGTCTCCAGGGCAACCGGCTGCAGGCGATCAAGTGGCGCCAGTGGAAGGCGAACCTGTTCCACCAGGACGACTTCTACTCGACCTGGACNNGAGGAGCACCAGGTCGACTTCGCCCACGGGTGGGTCGTGCACCCGATGGCCGCTGCGGCCGGTGCGTTCCTCAAGACGCTGGTGATGGAGCCCCCGATCAAGACGGGTACCCCCGACCCGTACGTCCCGCCGAAGCCGGGCGACTTCCGCCCGGAGGTGCATCTGCAGATCGGCCCCATCACGCAGTTCGTCACGACGCTGGTTCGGTCGCATGACGTGCTGCCCGATCCGGACCACGGCATCTCGCACCAGGCCGGCTAGGAATCCTCGTGACCGACGCATCGAAGAGGCAGGCCGCGGCCCCCGCCAAGGGGGCCCGGCCGAAGAACCTCGGCTTCATGGTCGGCTGGCTGGTATTCCTCGGCCTCTACCAGATCCTGCTGGCGTGGCGGTTCGGCACCTTCTTCGAAGGAAGCCAGGGTGACCTCCGCGCGTACTACGGCGGGGCGACCTTGGAGCCGCTCTACGCGACCATCGGCGTCATCGCCCTAGTCGTCGCGTGGGGCGGCTGGCGGCTCAAGCCTTGGGCCTACCGGGCTTCGTTCGTGCTCCAGGGCCTGGTCTACGTCGTGGTGATCGGCGGGCTGGTCCTGTGGGCCACCGGTAAGTCCGCGCCCATCGGCTGGCTGGCTCTGGACGCGGCGTTCGGCGCCTACAACCTGTGGTGGCTGCTGCAGCCCGAGACCAAGGCCGCCTTTGCGAAGCCTGGCAACGCCGATGACGAGGAGTCGGGTCAGTGACGGTCGAGCAGTTGTTCAATGCCGTGTTCAACGCGGGGTTGTTCGTCATGATCGTGACGCTGGTNNATCATCGTGCCGCTCGTCGCCTGGGGGCTGGCCAAGCTCTTCCCGATCACCAGTGACCAGGTCGTCGGGCTGGTGCTGGTGTGCATCGCGTCGGCTGGGCCGGCCGGGCTGAAGGCGGCGCAGCTGGCCAAGCGTGCCGACATGGCGCTGGCCGTGTCGCTCGTGATCGTGCTGCAGCTCGTCAACATCGTCGCCGCGCCCCTGTGGGCTCGCGCCGTCGTGACCGGTGCTTCGGTCAGCGCGTCGATGATCATCAAGGACCTGTTGATCCTCGTCCTCGTGCCCCTCGTGCTGGGGCTCGCCGGGCACGCTCGCTACACCGAGCACGCCGAGGCGTGGAAGCAGGGCCTGGAGAAGATCTCGAACATCGCGCTCTACCTCGCCATCGCGACCGGCATCGCGGTCAACTGGAGCGACATCGTCAGCCTGCTCGGGTCCTGGGTCCTCGTCGCTGCGAGCGTGATGATCCTGGTGTTCATGGGCCTGGGGGCCCTCATCGGCCTGAAGGATCGCTCCACGGCGATCTCCGGCGCGATGGTCACCGGCATGAGGTTCCAGCCGATCGGGCTGATCATCATCACGACCCAGCTGTCAGGCAACAGTGCCTATCTCGCACCGGCCCTCGTCTTCGCCCTGATCGACACGTTCCTCATGTTCGGCATCGGTATCGAACTCGGGCGCCGAGCCCCGCAACCTCAGCCATCGACCTCCGGAGCTCACTGATGACGCACCTCCTCGACGCCGTCACCGCGGCGACCAGCGTGAACTGGTGGACCGGCTGGAAGTGGACCGGGTCGTTCACCACCATCGACCTGATCGCCGCGTCGACCAACGCGCTCAACGGCGCCATCCTGGCCCGCCGCCCCGACCACTACCGCAACTTCACCATCGTCGGGGTGCTGCTCATGGCCCTGCTCGGTGGCATCGGCGGTGGGGTCACACGCGACGTCATCCTCAACAAGGTGCCCGGCGCGTTCACGAACCCGGCGTACATCACGCTGAGCCTGATCGCCGGGGTCATCGGGTACAAGCTCGCCTACAACGACAGCATGTTGTTCAGGGAGGGCCTGTTCCAGTTCATGACCTCGTTCTCGCTGCCGTGGTACGCGATCGCGGGAGCGTCTGCGGCGGTCTCGGCCGGGTTGCCGGTCCTGGGGGTTCTGCTGATCGCGGTCATCGGGCCGACCGCCGGTCGGTACTACATCGACGTGTCCAGCGGGGTACCGCCCAAGCAGTTCATCCGGGGCGAGTGGTTCGTCGGAATCGCGTTGCTCACCGGCGCCATTTGGGTGGCCTGCGACGCGGCCGGGCTGGGCACCTGGTGGTCGGCCGGCATCGCGTTCGTGGTCGGTTTCACCGTGCGCTTGCTCGCTCTGTACCGCGGCTGGGAGGAGCCGCTCGCCAAGGAGCCAGCAGGTGTCTACCAGCACAGCGACGGCCGCCCGCTGCTCGGCCGCAAGCTCGCCGGCAAGTCGGTCCGCGAGATGCACGACCTCGGGCTCGCCGTCGACCAGAACGCGTCGGTTAACTAGTCTCCACCGTCAACGGAATCCGTTCCCAGGACCAGGCGAAAGAAGCAGACATGACCAAGCCGTTCAAGGGGATCATCAACCTTGACGTCCGGGACTCGGTCCCGGACTGGACGCCCTACGAGCAGCCCAAGGCTCCGCCCGGCGCGCCGAACGTCCTGTTCATCGTGTGGGACGACACCGGGTTCGGGGCCCTGTCGCCGTTCGGTGGCCCGATCCAGACTCCGACGATGCAGCGGCTGGCCGACGACGGTCTTCGGTACTCGCAGTTCCACACCACGGCGATCTGCTCGCCGACCCGCGCCTCGATGCTGACCGGTCGGAACCACACGACGGTCGGAATGGCGTGCATCGCCGAGGCGACCACCGGGTTCCCCGGGTCGAACGGGCATATCCCGTTCGAGACGGCGACCATCGCCGAGGTGCTGGGGGAGCGCGGGTACAACACCTACATGTGCGGCAAGTGGCACTGCGTTCCAGAGGACGAGACCAACATGGCGTCGTCGAAGCGCAACTGGCCCACCGGGCGCGGATTCGAGCGGTACTACGGATTCCTGGGTGGCGAGACCAACAGCTGGTACCCCGACCTGGTCCAGGACCAGCAGTTCGTCGACCAGCCGTACGACCCCCCGAAGGACGCCGCTGAGTGGGCCGAGGGGCTGGGTGACAAGTACCACCTGTCCAAGGACCTCGCCGACCACGCGATCTCGATGATCGCCGATGCGAAGCAGGTCGCGCCCGAGCGGCCGTTCTTCATGTACTTCTGCCCCGGAGCCAACCACGCCCCGCACCATCCGCCGAAGGAGTGGGCGGACCAGTACAAGGGGGTGTTCGACGAGGGCTACGAGGCGATCCGGGACAAGATCCTCGCCAACCAGAAGAAGATGGGGATCGTCCCGACGAGCACTGAGCTGGGGCCGATCAACCCGCTGGCCGGGCTGAAGAGCGTCGACGGCAAGGAGCAGTCGCCGTTCGACCTCGTACGCCCATGGGACAGCTTGTCCGAGCCCGAGAAGCAGATCATGGTTCGGATGGCCGAGGTCTACGCGGGCCTCTGCAGCTACACCGACCACGAGATCGGTCGGGTCATCGACTATCTCGACAAGACAGGTGAGCTGGACAACACGCTGATCGTCTGGATCTCCGACAACGGCGCGTCCGGCGAGGGCGGCCCCGACGGGTCGATCAACGAGAACTTCTTCTTCAACGGCGTCCTGCCGGAGATGAAGGACAACCTCGCGATGCTCGACAAGCTGGGCTCGCCGGAGACCTACAACCACTACTCGACCGGTTGGGCGATGGCCTTCAACACCCCGTGCAAGATGTTCAAGCGGCACACGTGGGAGGGCGGAGTTGCCGACCCGATGGTCGTGCACTGGCCCAAGGGAATCAAGGCCAAGGGCGAGCTCCGCGACCAATACACGCATTGCTCCGACATCGTCCCGACGGTCTACGAGTGCCTGGGCATCGAGCCGCCGGAGGTAGTGAAGGGCTACACGCAGTGGCCGCTGGAGGGCACCAGCTTCCGGTACTCCTTCGACGAGGGCGCAGCGGAAACCCAGAAGCCAAGCCAGTTCTACGTCATGTTGGGCACGCGGGCCATCTGGCGTGACGGCTGGAAAGCCGAGGCCCTGCACGCCGGCGCACCGTCCGACTGGTCGCACTTCGCAGAGGACCAGTGGGCGCTGTACCACGTGCAGGAGGACCGTTCCGAGGTCCACGACCTCGCCTCCGAGCACCCGGAACTACTCCGCGAGCTCATCGCGCTGTGGTACAGCCAGGCCGGTCAGTTCTTCGGGCTGCCCTTGGAGGACCGCACCGCGATCGAGGTGCTCACCACCCCGCGACCGCAGATGAGCCCACCCCGCGACCGCTACGTCTACTACCCCAACACCCTCGAGGTACCCGAGGCCGTCGCGGTCAACGTCCGCGGTCGGTCCTTCACGATCGCCGCGTCGGTGGACCTGACCTCCGATGCCAGCGGGGTGATCTTCGCCCACGGAGCGCAGTTCGGCGGCCACGCCCTTTACATCAAGGACGGTCGGCTCAAGTACAACTACAACTACCTCGGCCTTGCGGCCCAGGAGCTCGTCGCCGACGCCGCGCTGCCCACCGGACCTTGCGTCGTGGGGGTGGAGTTCACGAAGTCGGGTCAGACGCCCGCCGAGACCACGGGCACGTTCGCTCTGTTCGTTGATGGGACGCAGGCCGGGTCGATGCAGGGCAAGATCCAGAACGGCAAGTTCAACCTCTGCGGAGAGGGACTGAACATCGGTCGGGACGGCGGGGCACCAGTCACGCTCGACTACCCCGGTAGCCGCCCCTGGGCCTTCAGCGGCGGGACGATCGAGCAGGTCATCATCGACGTCTCCGGCGACCCGTACCTGGATCTGGAGAAGGAAGCCATCGCGATGATGAAGCGCGACTGACGCGGCGCGGCGCCGCTCGGCAGAACTAGCTGCCGAGCGGCCAAGTCTTCAGCAGCCGGCGGGCTGTCCCGTTGTTCCCGAGGTGGTAGACGGCCGCGCTGGCAGGGTGCACGTCGAACGCGTCGAACGCAGCGGCTTCGATCTCCTTCAGGTCGTCGAGGGTGGCGAAGCCGACCGTGATGTGCGGGATGTAGGAGGCCCCTATCTGCGCAGGGACGAAGCCCTCGACCCAGCCGATCGTGGTCGGGCTGATGTCAGGATCCTCGGCATCGGTCACGAACGCCGCCGCCGTTCCGCCTGACTCGACGTGGGGCGAGACGGCGGCCAGCAGCCGCGCCTGGTAGTCCAGCACCGCGTCGTTGGGCTGCACTTGGAGCACCGCGAGGCCCTGCCCGGGAACACCCCAGTCGGCGTGCCGGATCGCGATGGCGCGCAGCTTCAGGGCTGGGACATCGGTCTCCGCGATCGCCTTCTCGACGGCGTCGAACACCTCGTCGAGGTCGGCGGTGCGCACGAAGCGCTGCAACGTGGTGATGTGCGGCGCGTGGGTGGCATCGAGCGCGAACCCGCTAGGGACGCTGCGGCGCATGCGCTGGTTGACCGCACGGGCCCGAGCCAGCGCGACCTCGTCCGGGTTGATCAGGATGTCGATGGCCGTCAGGTCAGTCATGAGTCCTTCTCCGTCGTGGCTGGTCGTTGGCCGGGCGGCTAGAACACCGTGGTCCAGTCGTCCTTCATGCTCACGACCGTCCAGCCCAGCTCCTTGGCCTGCGCGAGCGACTTCTCCGCGGCGTCGGTGTACGCATACTCGCGGTCGGCGTCGTCGTGGTTGACCAGCAACGCGAACCCTGCGCAGGTGAGCATCTCGATGTCGACGTCGGCGTTCCCGCCCGCGAACACCGGCAGTCGGCCGGTCTGGGCGTAGATGTGCGCCGGCTTTCCGGCCCCCAGCGCCAGCCCGCCGAGCATCCGGTCGGTCCGCACGATCGCGCCGCCGGTGTACTCGTACTCCGACGCGGACCCGATGACGTGCTCCTTTGGGATCCCCCAGGTCTGTTCGGCGAAGACCCGCATGAAGTCCCGACCTCCACCCGAGCACACGAACACCCGGAAGTCATGACCCTTGAGGAAGTCGAACAGCTCGAGCATGGGCTTGTAGACCAGNNGTGCCGGCCCACGAGTTCGCGACCGCACCCTCCAGCGAAGCGACCACGGTCGGGTCCTGGGTCACCAGACCGGCGAAGAACGCCTCGTCGTGCTCGACGATCGCCTTGTACGGCTGCTGGCCGGCCAACGTTGGGTTGCTCTTGACCGCGGCCGACCAGGCGCGCAGGAGGAAGTCGAACTGTGGCGGCGCCGGCTTCTCGACCCACAGCGTCCCGTCGTTGTCGAAGGTCGCTATGCGATCGGCGACCGGGACGAATCCAGGTCCCCCCGTGGTCGCACGACTTACGTAGTCCAGGATCTCGGCCTTGGCCGAGCCCTCGTTCCAGCTTGCCAGCACGCTCTCGGTCACCTGGGCTCCTGTCGGATGAAGGCGGGCATCGGAAGCGATGCAACTCTATGCGCCGCCACATCTCAAGGCCCGTAGTCTTGGCAGGTGACCGAAACCGAGATCGCGCGCGGTGCTCCGCTGACCAAGGGCGGGGCGCCGTTCGCATTCCACGTGATGGCCAAGCCGACGGGTGCGACCTGCAACCTCGACTGCGAGTACTGCTTTTTCCTGTCCAAGGAGATGCTGTACCCGGGCAGCCGATTCCGGATGGCCGAGGAGCTCCAGGAGACGTACATCCGGCAGCTGCTCGAGGCCCACACCCGCGCTCCCGAGGTCGTGGTCGCGTGGCAGGGCGGCGAGCCCACGATGATGGGGCTGCCGTTCTTCCGACGGGCCATCGAGCTGCAGGCGAAGTACGCGCAGCCGGGGCAGCGGGTCCTGAACACCCTGCAGACCAACGGCACCCTGCTCACCGACGAGTGGGGGGTGTTCTTGAAGGAGAACGACTTCCTGGTCGGCATCTCCGTCGACGGACCCCGCGAGATGCACGACGCCTATCGGGTCGACAAGGGCGGCAAGCCCACCTTCGACCGGGTGATGCGCGGGCTGGACGTGCTCAAGCGGCACGAGGTCGAATGGAACGTCCTCACCACGGTCCACGCGGTGAACGGTGACCACGGCGGGCAGGTGTACCGCTTCCTGCGAGACGACCTCGGCGCCACCTTCATCCAGTACATCCCGATCATCGAGCGGGCCACGCCGGACACGTTGCAGATCGCCGACACCGGCTGGGGCAGCGGTGTCCATGGGCGTCCGCTGTACGTCCAAGACGGCTCACTCGTCACGCACCGCTCGATCGCGCCAGAGCAGTACGGCCGGTTCATGATCGACGTGTTCGAGGAATGGGTCCGCAGCGACATCGGGACCGTCTTCGTGCAGATCTTCGACACCGCACTGGCCGGCTGGTACGGCGAGGGCGGCGGGATGTGCATCCATGCGGAGACGTGCGGCCAGCAGCTCGCCCTGGAGCACAACGGCGACCTGTACTCCTGCGACCACTACGTGGAGCCGGGCTACCTGCTGGGCAACATCGGTGATCGCACCATGCTCGAGCTCATCGCGTTGCCGCAGCAGCAGAAGTTCGGACAGGACAAGCGCGACACGTTGACCCAGTTCTGCCGCGACTGCGACGTGCGCTTCGCGTGCAACGGCGGTTGCCCGAAGGACCGGTTCGCCACCTCGCCGTACGGCGAGCCCGGCCAGCACTACCTCTGCCCGGGCTACAAGGACTTCTTCCACCACGTGCAGGCCCCGATGCAAGCGATGTGCGCCCTGCTGCGCGACAACCGCGCCCCGTCCGACCTCATGGCGGCGTACGCGAGCCAGGACGCGCAGCGACCCCGCAACTCACCCTGCACCTGCGGCAACGGCAAGAAGTGGAAGCACTGTCACGGCGCCCCGGCCGGCTTGCGCGACCAGCCGGCCCGCTAGCTACAGCGGGCGGCGGTAGACGCCGAGCAGGCTGGTGCCGATGGGCAGGCGCAGGCGCCGCGCGAGCCGCGACTCCCCGCGAAGCACCGACCGCACGGCCTTGTCGACTGCGGGCGGCGGGTCGAGCTGCTGGTCGAGGGCTGCGAGTGCCTCGGTGCCGCTGCGCCGCCGCCCCAGCCGGTATGGCACCGCGCGGATCGCGGCTGCAGGTGCGACCAGCGAGGCGTAGAGGTACGCGGAGTGCAGCTCGGCGAACCCGGCCTCGGCCATCGCCGCCGTCAGAGTTCGTCGCGTGTAACGCACCTGGTGGCCGGCGACGTCGTCCTCGTCGCTCCAGAGCCACGAGAGCGCCGGGACCGTGACGAAGAGCAGCCCGCCCGGGGCCAGGATGCGGTGGAGCTCGGCCAGCATGAGGTCAGGGTGGTCCAGGTGCTCGAGCACGTCGAAGACCCCGACGGCCGGGAGCGAGCCGGAGGGCAGGTGCAGGTCGTCGACGAGGCCGCAGAACACCGGTCCGTCGGATCGCTCGGCGATGGCTCGGGCTCCCTCGATCAGCGGCTCCACCGCCACAACCTCGAAGCCCTTGCGCTCGAGCCGGTGCGACATCGCACCCGACCCAGCGCCGATCTCCCACAGGCTGGCGCACGACAGCCGGTGCAGCTGCTCGGCCACCTCGTCGGCGCGGTGGTCGAACCAGTAGCTCGCACCGGAGCCCGGCTCGATCGCTGCGAACCCCTCGGTCGGGTAGTTGACCGATCCAGCCTCACCGACGCGCCAGATGCCCTCGCGGAGTGTGCCGTGCTCGGCCGGGGACCAGCCCAGCCGGCGCAGTCGGTCGAGCTCGGCGGAAGGCACGGCGGAGGTGTTCACAGGTCGGTCCGATCGGTCAGGGTGGTCCGGTCGAGCAGCCCCGGCTGGACGAGGTGCACGGTTTCGAAGGTGTCGACGGGTCGCCAGCCCTCGCGCGCCCAGGCCCGTTGGACGCGCACGTTGTGGGTCTGGGTGGAGATGACAACGCGCTGGGACTCGCGAGCCGCCGCCCACTCCCGCGCCGTAAGCAGGAGCGACGCGTACAGGCCTCGGCCCTGGTGGCTCGGGCGGACGCCCGCCAGCAGGATGTCGACGTCGGGACCGTCCGGACCCAGCGTGGCCAGACCCACTGGCTCCCCGTCGACGCGCAGCACCAGCACCCCGCAGTCGGGTGCTCGCAGGCAGCCACGTGCCCATTCCGCGTACCCGGCCACGATCGCCGCCGGGTCGAACAACGGGTTGTAGCGGTAGTGCGTGCCGTAACCGGCGAAGGTGTCGAGCACGAGGGCATCAACCAGGTGCGCCACTGCACTGCCCGCAGGTTCGTTCGCGGCTTCGTGGGCTTCGACCACGTCGACCCCCGCCGGCCCGGAGTTGACGCGTTCGACGGCTCCGGCCGGTGACTCCCAGTAGATCAACCCACCGACTGGCAGGACGTCGCGCCCGCTCGCCTGCAGTGCCGCCGCCACCCAGGTGAGCTCGGCCGGGTAGCGACCGATGAGAACCTGCGATGGGTGCTGGTGCAGCGCCTCGATCAGCGACTGCGGGTCGGCCGGACCGCGCGTGACGGTGAGCCGCGCGACGTCGAGCCCGAAGCGGGTGGTGTCGAGCGGCGCTGGCTCGATCAGCCAACCACCGTCGGTCCCGCCAAGCTGGCGCAGACCCACGTCAGACCTCGTAGCTCTGCACAGCGGCGATCACCCGGGCGACGTCGTCGGAGCTGAGCCCCGGGTGGAGCGGAAGCCGGACCAGGCTGGCGGAGACCGACTCTGTCACCGGACAGGGCGTGCCCAGTCGCCCGTATCGCCGCCCTGCGTCGGAGTCGTGCAGAGGCAGGTAGTGGAACGTCGACTGGATCTCCTCCGCGGCCAGGTGCTTGATCAGGGCCGACTGCTGCCCGGCTTGCGGGAGCACGAGCTGGTAGAGGTGGGCCGGGGCGTGGCTGCCTTCAGGCACGGTCGGGCGGCGAACGCCGTGGCTGTCCGCCCAGTCGGCCAGCCCGTCGTCGTACGCCGTCCAGACAGCCTGGCGTCTGGCCTGGATCGAGGCGAACTCNNGAGCCGACGTCCACCCAGGTGTACTTGTCGATGGCACCGCGGATGAAGCGCGACCGGTTGGTCCCCTTCTCGCGCAGGATCTCAGCCCGGTCTTTCAGTGCGTCGTCGTGCAGGACAAGTGCGCCACCCTCACCGCACTGCAGGTTCTTGGTCTCGTGGAAGCTCTGGGCAGCCATCAGGCCGAGGGTTCCGAGCGGGCGTCCGCGGTAGCTGCCGCCGAGGCCGTGAGCGTTGTCCTCGACCACCGCGATGCCGTGCCGCTCCGCGACGGCACAGATCTCATCCATGGCACAGGCGACGCCGCCGTAGTGCACGACGCAGATCGCTCGGGTCTGCGGGGTGATCGCGGCCTCGAGCCGCTGCTCGTCGAGGTTGAGGGTGTCGGGTCGGATGTCCACGAACACCGGGACTGCGCCGCGCAGCGCCACCGCGTTCGCCGTCGACACGAAGGTGAACGACGGCATGATCACCTCGTCGCCCGGTCGGAGATCGAGCAGGAGCCAGGCCAGCTCGAGGGCATGGGTGCAGGACGTCGTGAGCAGGGTGTCGCGGCCGCCGACCAGCTCGGACAGCGCAGCGGTGGCCCGGCGGGTGAACGGGCCGTCGCCACAAAGAGTGCCCGACGAGAGCGACTCGTGAAGGTACGCCTCCGTCGCGGCTGCGATGTACGGCACGTTGAACCGGATCGCCGCGCTCACGCGCTCCTCCTCAGGAGTGGGCGCCACCAGGCTTCGTTCCGCCGGTACCAGTCGATCGTCTCGGCCAGACCCTCGGCCAGGGAGTGCTGCGGCGCGTAGCCCAAGGCCCGCAGGCGCGAGTCGTCGAGGGAGTAGCGCAGGTCGTGGCCGGGCCGGTCGGCGACCGGCTGGACCTGGTCCCACCCCAGCCCGAACGAGTCGACGATCCGCTCAGTGAGCTCGCGGTTGGAGAGCTCGACGCCGCCCCCGATGTTGTAGACGCACCCGACGGCGCCGCGGGTCAGCGCCACGGCGATACCGCGGCAGTGGTCGTCGACATGCAGCCAGTCACGGATGTTGCGCCCGTCGCCGTACAACGGGACCTTCAGCCCGTCGATCAGGTTCGTGACGAACAGCGGGATGACCTTCTCCGGGTACTGGTACGGCCCGTAGTTGTTGGAGCAGCGGGTCACGATCGCCGGCAGGCCATGCGTCTTGACGTACGCGCGGGCGAACAGGTCGGCCGAAGCCTTGGCCGCGGCATAGGGGGAGTTGGGCAGCAGCGGCGAGTCCTCGGTCCACGAACCGGTGTCGATCGATCCGTACACCTCGTCGGTCGACACGTGCAGCACCCGCTCGGTGCCGGCGGTAAGGCAAGCGTCGAACAGCGTCTGCGCGCCCACCACGTTCGTGCCGACGAACGCGTCGGCGTCGTCGATGGACCGGTCGACATGGGTCTCCGCGGCAAAATTGACCACCGCGTCGACGCCGGGAAGGAGCTGGCCCAGCAAGGCTTTGTCGCACACGTCACCGAGCACGAACCGGTATCTCGGGTCCGCCGCCACGGGAGCGAGGTTGGCCGGATTACCGGCGTACGTCAGTGCGTCGAGCACCGTCAGCGACGAGACGTCCAGCCCCGGCAGCCCCGTCGTCAGGGCGGTGCGGACGAAGTGCGACCCGATGAAGCCGGCCCCACCGGTGACCAGGAGACGCACGGTGCCCTCAGCCGAGCCGGATGCGCGAGTGATCGCCGACCATGAGCCGGTGCGCCTTGGGCGACTCCTCGGAGCGAGAGACCTCGACGTTCTTCCCGATCAACGAGTCCTCGATCCGCGTGACGTCCCGGATGGTGCACTGCTCGAGGACGATGGAGTGCTCGAGCTCGGTGCGGTCGATCACGCAGTCGTGGTAGACCGAGGTGAACGGCCCGATGTAGCTGTCGACGACGTGGGTACCGCGGCCGATGATCGCCGGACCGCGCACGGTCGAACGTTCGATGACGGCGCCCTCCTCGACGACGACCCGGCCGGTGATGCGACTGGCGTCGTCGACGGTGCCGTCGATACGAGGGATGAGCGTCTCCAGGACCTTGCGGTTGCACTCGAGCATGTCCTCGAGGCGGCCGGTGTCCTTCCAGTAGCCGGTGACCATCCGCGACCGAACCCGGGCTCCCTGCGCGATGAGCAACGAGATCGCGTCGGTGATCTCGAGCTCGCCGCGAGCGCTGGGCTTGATCGCCGCGACGGCCTCGTGGATGAGCGGGCGGAAGAGGTAGACCCCGACCAGGGCCAGGTTGCTGGGCGGGTCCTTTGGCTTCTCGACCAGCCGTTCGACGCGGCCCTGGGCGTCGAGCACGGCGACGCCGTAGAACTGCGGCTCAGCCACCTCGGTCAGCAACAGCTGGACCTCGGCGTCGCTGGTGAGGAAGTCGTCGACGAACTCGCCCAGACCGCCGATGAGGAAGTTGTCTCCCAGCAGCATCACGAAGTCCTCCTCGCCGAGGAAGTCGCGGGCGATGAGCACGGCGTGCGCGAGCCCGAGCGGAGCCTCCTGCTGAAGGTAGGTGACCTCGACGCCGAGGGCGGATCCGTCGCCTACCGCCGCGCGCACCTCGGGGGCGGTCTCGCCGACCACGATGCCCAGGTCGGTGATGCCGGCGTCCCGCAGCTGCTCGATGCCGTAGAACAGCACCGGCTTGTTAGCCACCGGGATGAGCTGCTTAGCGGACGTGTGGGTGATCGGGCGCAGCCGGGTCCCGGATCCCCCGGCAAGGATGAGCGCCTTCATTTCGGTTAGCGTAGACCACCAGCAGGACCGATCAGGGAGCCCGGAGGTGCGGTGGACGTCTCGGTCGTGATCCCGTGCTACCGCTCGCGTGACTCGCTGGAAGCCCTGGTCGACGGGCTTTCGCAGACCCTGCAGACCCACGCCGACCGGTTCGAGATCGTGCTGGTCGTCGACGGCAGCCCCGACGACACCGCCGCAGTCGCCGAGCGGCTCGCGGCGACCCGGCCATATCTCCGGGTCCTGCTCCTGCGACGCAACTACGGGCAGCACAACGCCCTGCTGGCGGGCATCCGCGCGGTGACCTACGACGTGACCGTGACCATGGACGACGACCTGCAGCACCCACCCAGCGAGCTCCCGACGCTGCTCGCGGCTCTGGCCGACCCCTCCGTCGACCTGGTCTACGGGATCCCGGAGCTCGAGGAGCACGGCGTCCTGCGCTCGTTCGGGTCTCGCTCGGTCAAGGCTGCGCTGGCCGCCTCCGGAGTTCCAAACGCCCGCGACGTCAGCGCCTTCCGGGCGTTCCGCACCCCGCTGCGCGAGGCGTTCGAGACCGTGCAGGACTCGTCGGCCAACGTCGACGTCATGCTCAGCTGGGCCACGATGTCGGTCGTCGGGGTGCGGGTGCGGATGGACCGGCGGCCCAACGGGCGTTCGGGGTACTCACCCGCCCGACTCGTCCGGCACTCGTTCAACATGATCACCGGGTACAGCGACGCTCCGCTGCGGCTGGTGTCCTACCTCGGCTTCTCGTGCGCCCTCCTCGGCCTGGTGCTCCTGTGCGTCGTGGTGATCGGCTTCGTGACCGGTCGCACGACGGTGGCCGGCTTCACCACGGTCGCCTCGATGATCGCGCTCTTCTCCGGCGCACAGATGCTCTCGATCGGGATCTTGGGCGAGTACCTCGGCCGGCTGCACTTTCGGAGCATGGGGCGCCCGACGTACGTCGTGGCCCGCGAGATCACCGGCGGGACTGCGCAGGACTGAGCCCGTGCGCGTCTAGACTCCAGCCGGTGGCCACTCCCTCGTCGACGTCGTCGACGTCGTCGACGGAGCCCGCTCAGCAGCGATTGCGGCGACTCGCGCCCCTCGCCGGGCTGGTCGCCGCCGGGGGCCCGCTCGTGGCGGCGGTGGCAGCTGTCGCACCGGGGTTCGGGCACGGCATCGACATCACCGACGAAGGCCTGTACCTCGTCGCGGCCGACGCGCCCGACCCGAGCTACACGTACGTCGGGCTCTGGGGCGACTACCTCCACCCGCTGTTCGCGCTCGTCCGGTATGACATCGCCCTCTACAGGGCGCTTGGGGCCGTGCTCCTGGCGCTTTCCGCCCTGGTCTGCGCAAACGGTCTGCGCCGGATGCTCACCGACTGGGGTGTCCTCGCCGCAAGGGGAGGTCGGTCGCGCACCTTCCGGATCGCCCTCGACCTGGCCGTCGGTGCCGGCGCGCTGGTCTACTACGCGCTGTACCTCATCACCCCCTCGTACAACTGGCTCGCTCTGGTCGGGATCCTGATCTGCGCGGGAGGGCTGCTGCCGACGCTCGGCCGGGAGCGGTCCCGGTCGGGGACGTGGCGCGACTCGGCCTTGCTTTCGCTCGGTGCGTTCCTGGCGTTCATGGGCCGGCCGACGACCGGCGTCGGACTGGCCCTGCTCGCCGCGCTGATGGTTCTTGCCGTCTCGGTGCGACCGATGCGCCAACGGCTTGCTGCGCTGCTTGCTGCCGCTGCGGTCGGGATCGTGCTGATCGGGCTGCACCTCGTGTTCGTCCTCAACTGGTCGGGCACGGCGAACGCGTTCAGCGAGGCTCGGTACTTCAC